>DATMMZ010000317.1:0-22167 GCA_035569455.1 Mycobacterium sp.
AGCGGCCCTGGGTCATCGCGGGGGCCGCCGCTGCGGCCCTGGCCGCTGGAGCCGTTGCCTTCAGCATCGTCCGGCGCTCAATGCGCCCGGAACCGTCGCCCCGCCCGCCCAGTGTGGATGTGCAACCGCGCCCCTAAGGGACCCTGGCCGGCCCGATAGGCGCTAGTTGTGCCCGGCCTCCCGTTCGCTCAGGTCAACGACCTTCGCGTCGGGAGCGCTCATCTTGACCGACTCAATGCCCTTCTCGGCACTCGCCCTGGTCTCGTAGCCCTGGCTGGCGGCGATGATCTCGCCGTTGGCTGCCTTGAGGTGGAACCGGAACTGTTCGTTTCCTCGAACAGCGGAAACGCTACCCCTCGATGGCTCCCCGAAAAAGACCGCCGGCCTGACGTCGGATCGGCGACGGCCAGCTGTCCGGCTCAATGAGCTGCTCGGACCCTGGATACCGCCTGAACTGCATTTTGACTTGTGGAGCCTAGGGGACTCGAACCCCTGACCCCTGCCTTGCAAAGGCAGTGCTCTACCAACTGAGCTAAGGCCCCTCGTCATAACCAGGTGTGTGAAGTGCCGCCACATGCCAGACCTCGACGCCGCGACGGAACCGCACCACCGCCACCAGCACCGCGATCAATGCCAGCGGCAATGCGAGTCTCACACATCGTCTTGACGGGCACATGGTTGTGGGCCTAGGAGGACTCGAACCTCCGACCTCTTCGTTATCAGCGAAGCGCTCTAACCGCCTGAGCTATAGGCCCGCACTCGCGTACGGCCGAGCGACGAGATTACCGCAATCGTCACCCCATCCCCAAAACCTTGCACTACATCAGGTTCGCCGAGCTAGTCCAGGTCTGCGAGGGTCACCTCGACGCCGCCGATCAGATCGGTCGCCAGGTTGTAGACGAACGCGGCGATAGTGGCCATCGCGGTCAGCAGGACGATATTGACCAGGCCAATCAGGACAGCGCCGCCGAAGATCGTGCCGCTGGAAACAAGTTCTCCGCTGCTGCCACTGGTGTTGTTCAGCAGGTCACCGACGTTGCTGTTGAGCTTGGCCCACACGCCCATGCCACCAAGCACCAAGTAGAGGAACGCCACCGCGATCATCCAAACGAAGAACAGCGCCACCGAGAGCAACAGCGACACCTTCAACGTGCTCCACGGATCGATCCGACGGATCTGCATGCTCGCCCGCACTGGACCCCGGCCTCGCCGTGACACCTGGACGCGGCTCTCGCGTCCTTCTCGTGGTTCAGCGCTCGTCCAACGGCCCTTGCCCGATGCGTCCGACGTCTCCGAGCTACGGTCGGGCGCGGGTTTGCGCTGCGCGGCCCGGGGCGTCGGGCCGGACAGATCGGGCAACTCGCTGGCGTAGGCATCGGTGGACGGGCCGTCGCCGCGCGCCGGAACCGCATCGAACTCCTGAGTCGGGGCCTTCGCGCGCGCGGCCGCGCCGGCTCCCGACACAGACGTGCCGGAGATGAAACGGTTCAGCCGGGCGTCAGCACTCAGCGCCGGGCCAGCCGAACGAGGCTCACCGGGTGGTTCCGGCGCCTGGCGTTGCCCCGGGCGCGATGCCCGGGCGGCGCCGCGCTGCCACGGTGGCGAGTCACCGGCATCCGGGCTAGGGCCCGTGGGTTCGGGCGTCGCCCGGTGTGCACCGGTACGCTCGCCCGAACCATCCCCGTTTAAGCTGTCGCCCTGATTGAGCGCCCCCGGCTCGTTCGGTGAACTCACCCCGACTCCTTACATCGCCTATCTTGGCCGCCCGGGTGGTGGCAGTCGCATTATGTCTGGTCGGGCTGAGTCTAATTGCTCGGCATGGCTAGCTGTCCGACTCGCCCGCACCATCACCTTCCTCGCCGTTTTCGTCGGCGCTTTCTTCGGCGTTGCGCGCGATGGCTAACAGTGTGGCGCCCTCACCCAAGTTCATCAAGCGCACGCCCTTGGTCTGCCGTCCCGCCTTGCGGACCTGGCGCGCCGCCGTGCGGATGACGCCGCCCCCGGAGGTGATCGCGTACAGCTCGCTGTCGTCGTCGACAATCAGCGCCCCAACCAGCCTGCCACGCCGGCGGTCGTACATCACGGTCAGCACGCCCTTGCCGCCGCGGCCTTGTACCGGGTACTCCTCGATCGCGGTGCGTTTCGCGTAGCCACCGGACGTGGCGACCAGCAGATAGGTGCCTTCGCGGACCACGTTCAGCGATAGCAGCTGGTCGTCGGCGTTGAACCGCATGCCCTGCACTCCGGAGGTAGCCCGACCCATCGGCCGCAGAGCCTCGTCGGTCGCCGAGAACCTGATGGACTGGCCGTTGGCCGAGACCAGCAGCAGGTCGTCGTCGGCCGAGCACAACACCGCACCGACCAGCTCGTCGTTGTCGCGCAGGTTGACCGCCACGATTCCGCCCGATCGGTTGGAGTCGAAGTCGGTCAGCTTGGACTTCTTGACCAGCCCGTTCTTGGTGGCCAACACCAGGTACGGCGCGTCCTCGTAGCCGCGGATCTGGATGACCTGGGCGATGCGCTCCTCGGGTTGGAAGGCGAGCAGGTTGGCGACGTGCTGACCGCGCGCCGTCCGGGACGCCTCCGGCAGCTCGTACGCCTTGGCCCGGTACACCCGGCCCTGGGTGGTGAAGAACAGGATCCAATCGTGGGTCGACGACACGAAGAAGTGCGCGACGATGTCGTCTTGTTTCAGCCCGGCGCCCTGCACGCCCTTCCCGCCGCGTTTCTGGCTGCGGTACAGATCGGTCTTGGTCCGTTTGGCGTATCCGGTTTCGGTGATGGTGACGACGACGTCCTCGCGCGCGATCAGATCCTCGTCGCTGACCTCGCCGTCGGCCGCGATGATCCGGGAACGACGTTCGTCGCCGTGCTTCTCGACGATCTCGGCGAGTTCGTCGCGCACGATGCCGCGCTGTCGCTCGGGCTTGGCCAGGATGTCTTCCAGGTCGGCGATCTCGGCCTCGATCTTGGCCAGGTCGTCGACGATGCGCTGGCGTTCCAGGGCCGCCAGGCGCCGCAGTTGCATATCCAGGATGGCCTGCGACTGGATCTCGTCGATGTCGAGCAGTTCGATCAGGCCGGCCCGGGCGATGTCGACGGTCTCCGAGGCCCGGATTAACGCGATGACTTCGTCCAGCGCGTCGAGCGCTTTGACCAGGCCGCGCAGAATGTGGGCCCGTTCGTTGGCCTTGCGCAGCCGGTAGGTGGTGCGCCGGACGATGACGTCGAGTTGGTGCTCGACGTAGTAGCGGATCATCTGGTCCAGCCGCAGCGTGCGCGGCACGCCGTCGACGATTGACAGCATGTTCGTGCCGAAACTGGTCTGCAGCTGAGTGTGCTTGTAGAGGTTGTTCAGCACGACCTTGGCCACCGCGTCGCGCTTGATCTCGACGACGATGCGGACGCCGACGCGGTCGCTCCCCTGATCTTCGACGTTGGAGATGCCGGCGAGCCTGCCATCGCGGACCTGCTCGGCGATCGAGGTGATGAAGTTGTCGTGGTTCACCTGATAGGGCAGTTCGGTGATAACGATCGAGGTGCGGCCGCGCGAGTCCTCCTCGATCTCCACCACGCCACGCATCCGGATGGAGCCGCGCCCCGTGGTGTAGGCGTCGTGAATCCCTTGGGAGCCAACGATCAAACCGGCCGTCGGGAAGTCGGGACCCTTGACCCGCTCCATCACCGCGGCCAACGTCGCCTCTTCATCGGCGTCGTGGTTCTCCAGGCACCAGAACACCGCTTCGGCGAGCTCACGCAGGTTGTGCGGCGGGATGTTGGTCGCCATGCCGACCGCGATGCCGCCGGAACCGTTGGCCAGCAGGTTGGGGAACCGGCTGGGCAGCACCGTCGGCTCCTGCACCCGGCCGTCATAGTTGGGTATGAAATCGACTGTCTCCTCGTCGATTTCGCGCAGCATCTCCATCGCCAGCGGGGTCAGCCGCGCCTCGGTGTTGTGGCTGACGAACCCGTTGGACAGGAAGGCGTGGTCTTCGGTGTCGACGCGCAGGCTGTACACCGGCTGCACGCCCGCGTCGGTCACCGACGCGACGCGTGCGTAGTAGAACCGGCCGTCGGTGAGGTCGGTCGCGATGGCGCGCACGTCGGGATCGGCGATGTGCGACAAGATTTCCTCGCCGCGGGTTTGCCAGCGTTGGATGCGGTCGACGCTATGGCGATTCAGCCAATCGCGGTCTGCCCACGAACCACCAGCGTGCTTACGGATGAACGTCGCCAGTCCGGGAACATGATCCTTGTCCATACCGGCGCACGTTGGCATCGAACCCAGGATCTTTGTCAGCTTGGCGTGCTTAGCTCCACCGAAACCGACTTGTGTCGCGAACATTTCCGCCTGGGCACGGTTGGTGATGACGACCTTGTGCTCGCCCACCGCGTGCCGGTACCGCCGGGATACGACACCGAACTCCAGCAGCATCTGTTGCACGTCGACCGCGAGCTGCTTGCTACGCGTTGAATACGAGATTTGAATCGTGTTGCGCGGCAGAGCAGAACATGATCCATCACCCTCGAAGAGCGCCTGTAAGAAGGCCCGCTTCACCGCGGTGGGGGAGTGCCACATCCACTCAGGAACCACCTTGTCCGCCGACCGTTGCCCGCACAACTCGCCGAGTCGTGTCTTCTTGAGCTCGGTCAGGTTGTGGATATCGAGCTCGTGCAGTGTCGACCCGGAGGCGATGGTCCGAGAGGATAGGTAACGCCGGCCACCGACAACCGCGTCGTACGCGCCGACAACCATGTTGAAGTAGTCGCGGTCGAGGTTATTGAATCCGGCACGCATCTCGGAAATGAAGCCCTCACTGATGAAGGCTCCCAACAGCAGTGCTTCCATCGTGGCGTGCCAATCAGCCGGTCCGAGTTCGACGGATGGCGTTCGTTGCAGCACCACACAGTCGTCGGGCCGGATTTCTTCGATCAGCTTCCACAGCAGCGTGGGCACGCCGCCGACATCGACGAGGCACAGCAATGGGTGGTTCGCGGTGCCGGTGACTTCGTAGCCTTCGGCGGTGCGCACACTGTACGTCTGGTGCTCGCCCGAATGAAACAGCCGATCGGCTACAACGGGGTTGCCGTGCCGATCGAGGACCTTCAGCTCAACCTCGTTATCCGAGTTGGGCCGGGCGCCTGAAATGACGTCACCAATGCGTACCGACTGCCCAAATGGCAATCGCACCAACGCATCCCCGGTGACGCAGTAGCGCATCGCGGCCGGTGGGTCGTTGCCCGGCGAGCCGAAGTTGCCCTGCCCGTCGACGAGGGGATAACGCAGCGACCATGGCTGCGCCATCCGAACCAGGGTGTCGTAGATCGACGCGTCGCCGTGCGGGTGATAGTTGCCCATCGTCTCGGCGACCGAACGCGCGGACTTGGCGTGGCTGCGGTCTGGGCGGAACCCGGAGTCGTACATCGCGTAGAGCACCCGGCGGTGCACCGGTTTGAGACCGTCGCGCACCTCCGGTAGCGCGCGGCCGACGATCACGCTCATCGCGTAGTCGATGTAGCTGCGCTGCATCTCCTGCTGAATGTCAACCGGTTCGATCCGGTCGCCGGCTTCGTCGCCAGGCGGCAGCGTGGTGTCAGTCATCTATTCCTCGTTTGGGTTGGCGTGTCTGACTCATCAGACATCCAGGAAGCGAACGTCCTTGGCGTTGCGTGTGATAAAGCTCCGGCGCGCGTCGACATCCTCGCCCATCAAGATGGAGAACAACTCATCGGCGGCCGCGGCGTCGTCGAGGGTGACTTGCCGCAGCACCCTGACTGACGGATCCATCGTGGTTTCCCACAACTCCTTGGCATCCATCTCACCCAGACCTTTGTAGCGCTGGATGCCGTCTTCCTTGTTGATCTTCTTGCCGGCCTTCAGCCCCGCCTCCAGCAGACCGTCGCGCTCACGATCGGAGTAGGCGAATTCCGGATCACTGCGCTGCCACTTCAACTTGTACAGCGGCGGCTGCGCCAAGAAGACGTGTCCGTTCTCGATGAGCGGCCGCATGAACCGGAACAACAGCGTCAACAGCAGCGTCGAAATGTGCTGCCCGTCAACGTCGGCGTCGGCCATCAGCACGATCTTGTAGTAGCGCAGTTTGGTGATATCGAACTCGTCGTGAATCCCGGTACCCAGCGCCGTGATAATCGATTGGACTTCGGTGTTCTTCAGCACCCGGTCGATGCGGGCCTTTTCGACGTTGATGATCTTGCCGCGCAACGGAAGGATCGCCTGAAACATTGAGTCGCGGCCGCTCTTGGCCGAGCCGCCAGCGGAATCACCTTCCACTACGTACAGTTCTGACTTGCGGGGATCGGAGGACCGGCAATCGGCCAGCTTTCCGGGCAGTCCACCCAGATCGGTGGCACTCTTGCGGCGCACCAACTCTCGTGCTTTACGAGCGGCGATTCGGGCTTGCGCCGACGACACCGCCTTATTGACAACCACTTTCGCATCCGAGGGGTTGGCTTCAAACCAGTGTGTCAGCTGTTCATTGCAGACCTTCTGCACGAACGACTTGACCTCGGTGTTTCCCAGCCTGGTCTTGGTCTGGCCCTCAAACTGTGGTTCGCTGACCTTGACGGAGATGACCGCGGCCAGGCCTTCCCGGATGTCGTCGCCGGTGAGGTTGGGGTCCTTTTCCTTCAGGAGCTTGCGGTCCTTGGCGTATTTGTTGACCACGGACGTCAACGCGCTGCGGAAGCCCTCTTCATGGGTACCGCCCTCGTGCGTGTTGATGGTGTTGGCGAACGTGTGCACCGACTCGGAATAGCCGGCGTTCCACTGCATCGCGATCTCGGCTTCGTGACCGGGACCCTTGCCGGAGAAATCCACGATGCTGCTGTGGATTGGGCTCTTGGTGCGGTTGATGTGCTTGACGAAGTCGACCAGCCCCCCGGGGTAATGGAAGGTGCGGCGCTTAACCTTATGTGGCGCAGCGGATTCGGCGGCCCGTTCACTCGCCGACTTCGGTGCCTCGGCGACATCGCTGACGACCTCATCGACGATCTCGTCCTGGGTGACGCGCTCGTCGGTCAGATTGATCGTCAGCCCCTTGTTGAGGAAGGCCATTTCCTGCAGCCGGCGAGCGACGGTTTCGAAGTCGTACTCGGTGGTCTCGAAGATATTGGGGTCGGCCCAGAACCGCACCGTGGAGCCCGTTTTCTTCGTCGCGCCGCCTTTCTGGAGGCCCACCGGCTCGGACTGCTTGTAGGACTGGGCCCACTCGAAGCCGTCGCGCTTGATTTCGACCTCAAGCCGGCTGGACAGAGCGTTGACCACCGACACACCGACGCCATGCAGCCCGCCGGATATCGCATACGCCTCGGAGTCGAATTTGCCGCCCGCGTGCAATTGGGTCATCACGACGTCGACGGTGGGAATCCCGGAGGCGTGCATGGCCACCGGGATGCCGCGGCCGTCGTCGGTGACTTCGACGCCACCGTCCTCGAGCAAAGCCACGTCCACAGTCGTCGCGTACCCGGCCATCGCCTCATCGACCGCGTTGTCGACCACCTCCCAGACGAGGTGGTGCAAACCGCGCTCGCCGGTGGACCCGATGTACATGCTTGGGCGTTTGCGGACAGCCTCCAGCCCCTCAAGAATGGTGATCTGTGCAGCGCCGTATTCCTGTTGGGCTTTCTTCTTCTGGGCAGCCACGGTCCGAGTGCTCTCCTTGGGGTTGCATGCGAGCGGTCCAGTCACCGCAGCGGTCGGTTCACCCCAGTCTACCGTGATCGGTTGGCAGGACCGATTTTCTGGGCGCGTTTCTACCTATCTGGCCGCGCCGTGCGCACGATATCTTCGTTCACGGCGCGTCCCGACGTTCGCCACGCGGGTCTGTTCCTTCCTGGCGGCTCTGAGGCGGCGATCTGCAGCTATCATTTAGGCGCGCTGCGGGGCCGCTGGGTTCCCCTATCCGTACGTGTCGCGGGGCCCCCTGCCGGCGATGTGCCGTGGCCCCTTGCGCCAGGACGGTGCCGTCGGACCGGTGATTCTCAGCGATGTCACCACGCCGTTGCCGACGGCCGCGGCGATCTTGGCCAGCACCTGCGCCTGGATCATCCGTAACTGCGTCGCCCAGGCTGTCGATTCGGCTGCCACGCTGAGCACCCCATCACTGAGACCCACCGGGATGGCATGGTCGGCGATTTCCCGGCCGACCACCACTGACCATTGACCGAGCACGGTGCCCTCGGCAACATGTGCCGACCACCCGCGCTTCTTCGCCAGGTCGCGCGCGACCCTGCCCAGAGGCTGCGGATCACGAACGTCGGGTCCCGGACCTGACCAGCGTCGCCGTTGTCCGGCCACGCGCCGCACAGCGGGGGGAACTACCCGCCCGCGCCCCGCGTCCTTTCCCTTTGCCCGGGCGGCAGCGCGGGCTTCCTCGAGGGTGCGCCTGACCAAGTCGATGCCCGTCAATTCATCAGATTGCTCGCTGCGGTCCGAATCGTGCCGGTCGTCGGGGCCTGTCATGGTTGCACCACCGATACCCGACCGGAGTCGTCGTCGCGTAGATCGATGGTCACCCGCGTAGCATCCCAGCCCGCGGGAACATCCTCGAGCACCGCGGCGGTTACCAACACTTGCTCTGCTGACTCCGCCACCGTCGCCAGTGCAAGGCGGCGGGTGGTATCGAGCTCAGCGAACACATCGTCAAGTAACAACACGGGTTCGCTGCCGTCGGCGCGCAATAACTCGTAGGACGCCAATCGCAGCGCCACCGCCAACGACCACGATTCCCCATGGCTGGCAAAACCTTTGGCGGGTTGATCGCCCAGGCGCAATTCCAGGTCGTCGCGGTGCGGACCGACTAAACACATCCCACGTTCCAATTCGGCATCCCGTCGCGCCGACAGCGCCGCCAACAACGCGGCCTCGAGAAATTCCCGATCGGTGTCGCCGGCGCTTAGCCCGACCCCAATATCCAGGCTGGCACGATAACCGATCGACGCCGACCGCGACCCCGGTGCCAACAGCTGGTAAGCCTTTTCCACCTCTGGCGCCAACTGATTCACCAGATCAATACGAGCGGCCATCAATTCAGCGCCGTGTTCGGCGAGACGACTGTCCCACACATCGAGAGTGTCCAGGGCGGCGTGGTCGCTACGATGTCGCGCCCCGGACAAAGACTTCAACAGCGCCGTGCGCTGCCGCAGAACTCTCTCATAGTCGGCACGCACCCCAGCAACCGCCGGCCGCCGCACGGTCGCCAAATCATCCAGATAACGACGCCGGTCGGCAGGATCTCCACGAACCAAAGCCAGGTCTTCGGGAGCAAACAACACCGCGCGTAATACCCCGACCACCTCGCGCGTACTGCGAACCGGCGAACGATTCAACCGCGCCTTGTTGGCCCGCCCCGACGCGATTTCTAAATCGATCGCACATTCCCTGCCGTCATTGACGACGATCGTCGAAACCACCGCGCGGCTTGTACCTGCTCGAATCAACGGCACGTCGGTACCCACCCGGTGCGAACCCAACGTGGTCGAATACCACAGCGCCTCAATCAGATTCGTCTTACCGTAACCATTCGGACCGACAAAAACCGTCCGGCCTGGTTGCAATTCGAGGTCGGCGTGCGCCCAGGACCGGAAGTCGTGCAGTCCCAAATGCCTGACGTACACCTACCCGGGCAACCGAACTGGCATCAACAGGTAGACGTAGTCCGTTGGTAGCGCGGAAAAAGGACCGCTGCCGGTCGGAAGATCATTGCCGTCAACTGCCGGACGCAGCAATGCCGGTTTGCCCGGAGTTGTGAAACCAAACGACACCCGCTCGGAATGCACTGATGCAAGCCCGTCGGTGAGATATGTCGGATTGAACGCGATGGTCAAGGGTTCTCCCGCATAGTCAACGGAAAGATCTTCTTCAGCCCGGCCCACATCATCGGCGCCAGCCGAAAGGCGTAACACCCCGTCGGCGAACTCCATGCGCACCTGCGCGCCCCGGTCCGCCACCAACGCAACCAACTTGATCGCTTCGGTCAACTCAGCCACGTTGATCGTGGCCACTGAACTGTGCTCAGGCGGCAATAACTGCCGGAACTTCGGGAACTCGGCGTCAAGAAGCCGAGTGGTGCTGCGCTTGCCGTTACCGCTGATGCCGAGCAGCCCGTCCTTTCCGACGCCCGTGCCGGCTCCCAACGACAGACGAACGTCGGAGCCGTCGGTGCCGGCCTTGGCGGCCTCAGCCAGTGTCTTGGCCGGCACCAGCACCGCCGCCTCGACATCAGACGACAACGCCGACCACGTCAACTCGCGAACTGCCAGACGGAACCTGTCGGTGGCGGCTAAAACCACCGTTTCACCCGAAATCTCCACTCGGATACCGGTCAGCATCGGCAACGTGTCGTCCCGCCCGGCCGCAATGGCAACCTGACTGATCGCCTCGGCGAACACTTCTGCCGGCAGTGTCCCGGTCTCTTCCGGGAGTGTAGGCAGCGTGGGGTAATCCTCAACGGCCATCGTCGGTAACGAGAACCTGGCGCTTCCGCAGGTCAATGCGACGCGGTTACCGTCCGCGTGAAAGTCAACCGGCTTGTCGGGCAGCGCCCGGGTGATGTCGGACAACAACCGACCGGATACCAAAACGCTTCCAGGAGAAGCGATTTCGGCAGCAACTTGCGCCTCGGCGGAAACCTCGTAGTCAAATCCCGAGATCGTCAAACCGTCATCGGAGCCGGTCAACAAGACTCCGGAAAGGACCGGCACCGCGGGCCTGGTGGGCAAATTCTTCGCCACCCACGACACCGCCTCGGCAAAGGACTCTCGCACCAAGCGAAACTTCAGGTCGGTGAGGCCAGCTCTTGTCGTCGCCGCGTCCATGGCTTCCCCTCACCTAGCAGTCAAAATCCAGTGCGTAGCCGCCTGCGGCGAACTGGTGGCACATTATGCGCCACGACGGCCGCAAGGCAGTCGAAGAACAACCGTAGATCTTCTGACGCCAACTTGAAAGCTAATCGCAAAGGCCGACAAGCCTGGTCAACGAGAGGTTCCGATCCCTGTCTGACCGGGCATCCCCAGTGGTCTTCTTCAAAGAAGAAACGTAGAAGAGATCTCAGTAACAGTATTAAGGGGTGTGCATCCTGGGGACAGTCTGGTCTCGATGCAGCTAAGGGTGGGCCCGGGTTGTGGATGAAAAGGTGGATAACTTTGTCGCCGGTGTTGGCCCGTTGGGGATTGAGTACGGTTGTCCACGAAATTCCGAAGGCTCGGTCAACGTATGGATCGCTTGTGCACAGAGTGGCCCACACCACCAAACCGTGGCTGGTGTGACTTGAGAGCCAGAAGTTTTTTGCAGGAAAAGTAGCGAAATGTGGCCTGGGTCAGCGCTTGGAGCGCTGCCGAATGCGAGTTGTGAGCTCCTTGACGTGATCGAACACCTCGCGTCGTTCGGCCATCTCGGACAGGATCTTGCGTTGGGCGTACATGACTGTGGTGTGGTCACGGCCGAATGCCTGACCGATCTTGGGCAGTGACAGGTCGGTGAGTTCGCGGCACAGGTACATCGCGATCTGTCGCGACTGAGCCAGCGCTCGGGTCTTGCCTGGGCCGCGTAGCTCTTCGACTGTGGTGTCGAAATATTCGGCGGTAGCGGCCATGATGGTCGCCGCGCTGATCTGCATGGTGCTGGCGTCGGCGATCAGGTCGCGAAGCACAATCTCAGCCAACGCCCTGTCGATCGGAGTCTTGTTCAGCGAGGCAAACGCGGTAACCCGAATGAGAGCCCCTTCGAGCTCGCGGATGTTGCGTTCGATACTGCTGGCGATGAGTTCGAGTACGTCGTCGGGTACCGCGAGGCGTTCCATCTGTGCTTTTTTGCGCAGGATGGCGATGCGGGTCTCCAGTTCAGGAGGCTGGACGTCGGTGATCAGTCCCCACTCGAACCTGGTCCTTAGCCGGTCTTCGAGGGTGGCGAGTTGCTTCGGCGGGCGGTCAGAGGAGATGACGATCTGCTTGTTGGCGTTGTGCAACGTGTTGAAGGTGTGGAAGAACTCTTCCTGGATGCCTTCTTTGCCTTCGATGAACTGGATGTCATCAACCAGGAGTACGTCGACATCGCGGTAGCTGCGTTTGAAAGCCACCTTGCGGTCATCGCGGAGGGAGTTGATGAAGTCGTTGGTGAATTCCTCGGTCGAGACGTACTTGACGCGCATGCCCGGAAACAGTCGCTGCGCATAGTTGCCGGCGGCGTGCAAAAGGTGTGTCTTGCCGAGGCCAGACTCGCCCCAGATGAACAGAGGATTGTAGGCACGGGCAGGAGCTTCGGCGATAGCCAGGGTGGCGGCATGCGCGAACCGATTGGAGGCACCGATGACAAACGTGTCGAAGGTGTAGCGACGGTTGAGGCTCGTTCCGCCGGCGGCGGCCGATTCGGTGCCGTGCGGGCGTTGGGTGAAGTAAGTCGGCCAGCTTTGCTGACCACCGCCTAGGGGCTCGCCGTTTTCGTAGCCTTCGTCGGAGTCGGCGCCGGTCTCTGAGCCGGGATCGTCAGTTTGTGGAAACGCTTCCGTTTGTGGGAAGGAGGTGTCATCGACGTCATCCGAGGGCGGCGGTGCGATGCGGACCCCGAGCTGTATCTGCTGTCCGAGTCGCCGGCTGAGTGCGTCGGTGATCGGTGTGCGCAGATGACGTTCGATTTCATTTTGGACAAAGCTGCTTGGTACCGATAGAAGAGCAAATCCCTCGACGATGGTGAGCGGCTGGACGAGATTCAGCCAAGCTCGTTGCTGAGGCGTCAGTGGCGTGATGAGGGTGGTGTGATTTGTGGTTCCGTTGTCCGGAGTGGACTCGCCGTTGAGCTCGGAGACGACCGCATTCCACACTGTCGTGAAACCTGAACCGGGGTCATCGGTCAACGACGCATCTCCCTGGCTGTCGTGAATTGCGGGTTGGGGTGGCGACAGAAGCAACTGTCCACATAGTTATACACAGGTGTGGACAGGATGATCGTGAGAGAGCTGGAGCCTAGCGGCAACAGCTCGCGATCTTCGTGCTGGAGACAACCGGTGGAGGTCGTCTAGGCAGCTAGTCGATCCGCCATCCTCGCTTCGTTGTCGACCACCGCCCCAGTCTGAAACGGCATTGGCTGAAGCTAACAGTTTTCCGTCCGGCTGCCAACCGTTCTGTTCCATCCAAAGGGGTTCTTTTGTGGTTTGTTTCGGTTACGGCGGCGACCGCGTGGGTTGGTTTTGATGACAACGCACGTTTACACAATGTTTGGGCGGCTCCATTGGGGCAGGCCAGGTTTGACCCGGAGAAGGCTGGTCAGTACCCTCAAACAGTCGCCCGAAAGTCGGCGATACGGCTGCGACCCAAAATGATGTGTTTTGGGGACCGCGCCGGCCAGCAGCAAGACCACTCCCGACCGACGTACTGGTGAAGTGGTCGGACGGCTCAGATGTTTGAGCTCGATACAACGAGGAGAATGCCGTGGCCAAGGGCAAGCGGACCTTCCAGCCGA
Source organism: Mycobacterium sp. (assembly GCA_035569455.1). Lineage (GTDB taxonomy): Bacteria > Actinomycetota > Actinomycetes > Mycobacteriales > Mycobacteriaceae > Mycobacterium. Next base: position 13,475 of record DATMMZ010000317.1, read on the forward strand.
ATAACCGGCGCCGAGCCCGCGTGCACGGCTTCCGTCTACGGATGCGGACCCGCGCTGGACGTTCGGTCGTGTCCAATCGGCGCCGCAAAGGCCGGCGAGCGTTATCTGCCTGATCGCAACGTCGGGTTCGTTGGCGGTGCTTTCCGCACGCAACCGCATGAGGCGGTCCGCTGAGTTTGACGCAACGGTGAAGTACGGGATGCGCACCGCGCAGCCCGACATTGTTGTTCACGTGCGGCGCGGGAGCAGCCGCGAGGTGACCAATGGCCCGCGCGTCGGTCTGATCATCTCCAAGCCGGTGGGTTCCGCCGTCGAACGCCATGGGGTTGCGCGTCGGCTACGGCACGTCGCTCGAACCATGCTCGGCGACCTTCATCAATCCGATCAGGTGGTGATCCGCGCGCTGCCAAGCAGTCGCCACGTATCGTCGGCATGGTTGGAGCAACAGTTGCGAAGCGGCTTGCGACGTGCTTTCGAGATGGCGGGAACAGACCGGTGAGCCTGTCGGGGTTGCAGTCGGGCGTCCGGGGTACGGCTAAGGCCTGTGTTCGCGGACTGGTTTTTCTGATCCAGCTTTACCGGCACATGGTTTCGCCGCTGCGGCCGGCGTCGTGTCGTTTTGTTCCGACCTGTAGCCAGTACGCCGTCGATGCACTGACCGAGTACGGCCTGATCCGGGGGAGTTGGTTGGCCGCGGCCAGACTCGCCAAGTGCGGACCATGGCATCGGGGTGGATGGGATCCGATACCGGAGCGCGTTCCAAATCGCCGGGGCCGCCCGGCGGGCTCCGATGGCACCAGCAAGGCATGGGGCCGCCCCGCGGAGCTAGGGGAAGGTGAGTCTTTTGTCGTTTGATCCGTTCAGCCTCGACTTCGTCTACTACCCGGTGTCGTGGATCATGTGGGTCTGGTACAAGCTGTTCGCCGCTCTGCTGGGGCCATCGAACTTTTTCGCATGGGCGCTGTCGGTGATGTTCCTGGTATTCAGCTTGCGCGCGCTGCTCTACAAGCCGTTCGTGCGCCAGATCCGCACCACCCGGCAGATGCAAGAACTGCAACCACAGATCAAGGCGCTGCAAAAGAAGTACGGCAAGGACCGTCAGCGGATGGCGCTCGAGATGCAGAAGCTGCAACGCGAGCACGGGTTCAACCCCATCCTGGGTTGCCTGCCGATGCTTGCGCAGATCCCGGTGTTCCTGGGTCTGTATCACGTGTTGCGATCGTTCAACCGCACAACCGGGGGTTTCGGCCAGCCGCACATGTCGGTGATCGAGAACCGGATGACGGGGAACTACGTGTTTACCCCGGCCGACGTGGGCCACTTCCTGGACGCGAACCTGTGGGGCGCCCCGATCGGCGCGTTCATGACGCAGCATGCCGGGTTGGACGCGTTCACCCACTTCAGCCGCCCCGCGGTGATCGCTGTGGGTGCTCCGGTGATGATCATGGCCGGCATTGCGACGTACTTCAACAGCCGCGCGTCGGTGGCACGGCAGAGTCCCGAGGCGGCCGCCAATCCGCAGACCGCGATGATGAACAAACTCGCGCTGTACGTGTTTCCGCTCGGCGTGGTCGTCGGCGGACCGTTTCTTCCGCTGGCGATCATCTTGTATTGGTTCGCGAACAACATCTGGACCTTCGGCCAGCAGCACTACGTGTTCAACATGATCGAAAAAGAGGACGAGGCCAAGAAGCAAGAAGTGATCCAGCGCCGGGCGGCGAACGCGCCGGCGCCGGGCGCCAAGCCGAAACGCGCACCCAAGGCGGCACCGGCAAGCGGTGATGGTTCGTCCGCCGATTCTGGGGGTGCCGGGGGCACTGGGGCTGCCGACGGCTCGGACGACGAGGCGGCTGAAACACCAGCGGCAACGACGGACGCGAACATGCCAACAGCGACGCGGAACAACAGTCCGACCAACCGCACTCCGCGTCCGGGGGCGCGACCGAAGCGGCGTAAACGCTGACGAGGGTGCCAGAGCTTTACGGGGGTCGGGTCGGAGGAGCGACCGACCACAACACGGACCCGTGGATGAGGAAGAGGGAAAGCAATGACGGACGCTGAGACCGCTACCGAGCGCGACGCCGATGCAGAACTAGACACGCAATTATCGGTTGAGGATGTTGAGGATGTTTCGGAGGACGAGGCGACGGCGGATGCCGGCGCCGACGATGCCGAGGACCTTGAGGACCGGTTGGTCGCGGAGGGGGAGATCGCCGGTGACTATCTGGAAGAGTTGTTGGACCTGCTGGACTTTGACGGCGACATCGATCTGGACGTCGAAGGCAGCCGCGCTGTGGTGAGCATCGACGGCAGCGAAGACTTGAACAAACTGGTCGGCCGCGGAGGCGAGGTGCTCGACGCTCTGCAAGAACTCACGCGCCTGGCGGTACACCAGAAGACCGGCGTGCGGAGCCGGCTGATGCTCGACATCGCGGGCTGGCGGCGGCGGCGCCGCGACGAACTGGCCGCGCTGGGCGACAAGGTGGCGCGGCGGGTCCTCAAGACGGGAGAGCGCGAGGAGCTCACTCCGATGACACCGTTCGAGCGCAAGATCGTCCACGATGCCGTTGCTGCGGTGCCCGGAGTGCACAGCGAAAGCGAGGGCGTGGAGCCGTCCCGCCGGGTTGTTGTTCTGCACGACTAGGTGAGTTGAGTTACAACTATGTAGTTCATGCGGGCGTCGAGCCGAGGCCCGAGAAGACCAGAGGATGTTTCACGTGAAACATGTCGGCCGTTGCGAGGAGACGGGGTCCCCGGCGGCACCGGCCGGTACTTGGTCCGAGGCCGCGTCCGCGGTCTTCGGGCCGCGGCTCGAGATCGCCCAGCGGTATGCCGAGGTGTTGGCCGGCGCCGGAGTGGAACGCGGACTCCTGGGACCACACGAGGTCGACCGGCTTTGGGAACGGCACCTCCTGAACAGTGCGGTGGTGAACGAACTCCTCGATCCGGGAGACCGGGTGGTGGACATCGGTAGCGGGGCCGGCCTGCCGGGGCTGCCGTTGGCGATCGCCCGGCCCGATCTCCAGATCGTCCTCCTCGAACCGCTACTGCGCCGCAGCGACTTCCTCCGTGAGGTTGTTGCGGAACTCAGCCTGCCCGTCGAGGTGGTGCGCGGACGCGCCGAGGACCCGTGGGTCCGCGAGCAGATCGGCGAGAAAGATGTCGCGGTGTCACGCGCGGTGGCATCGTTGGACAAATTGACGAAGTGGAGTATGCCGTTGCTACGGCCGGAGGGGCGGATGCTCGCGATCAAGGGGGAGCGTGCTCCCGACGAAGTCCAGCAGCACCGGCGTGTGATGGTCGCGATGGGCGCGGTTGATGTCAGGGTGGTCACATGTGGCGCGAACTACTTGCGTCCGCCGTCAACCGTGGTGTTGGCGCGGCGCGGAAAGTCCGCGCGAAACAGGCCGGCGCGAGTGACGAACAGGGCAACGCGATGAGTTCTCCCAGAGGTTGGAGCGGCGCGCCTCCCGCGTCAACGAGTACCCCGCACGAGGAGCCGGCAGCACCGGACGTGCCGGAGGAGATACCACCGGCGCGCGCCGCGATGCCCGATGTTTCACGTGAAACATCGGACGAACTCGACACCCCGATCGGCGCCGCCGCGGAACGCGCGATGCGGGTCCTGCACACCACCCACGAGCCGCTCCCGCGGCCGCGCCACCGCCGGCTGTTCACCATCGCGAACCAGAAGGGCGGTGTGGGCAAAACCACCACCGCGGTCAACCTCGCAGCGGCGCTTGCGGTGCAAGGGCTCAAGACACTCGTCATCGACCTCGATCCCCAGGGCAACGCGAGCACGGCACTTGGGATCACCGACCGGCAGTCGGGCACACCCTCCTCGTACGAGGTACTGCTGGGTGAGGTTGGATTGCAGAGCGCGTTGCGACGCAGCCCGCACAGCGAGCGACTGTTCTGCATACCCGCGACGATCGATCTGGCCGGCGCCGAGATCGAATTGGTGAGCATGGTGGCGCGCGAGAACCGATTGCGCACCGCCTTGGCCGAGTTGGACAATTTCGACTTCGACTACGTCTTCGTCGACTGCCCTCCGTCACTCGGGCTGCTGACCATCAACGCGCTCGTCGCCGCGCCAGAGGTGATGATCCCGATTCAGTGCGAGTACTACGCGCTCGAGGGTGTATCCCAACTGATGCGCAACATCGAGATGGTGAAGGCCCACCTCAATCCCCGGCTCGACGTCAGCACCGTAATCCTGACCATGTACGACGGCCGGACAAAGCTCGCCGACCAGGTGGCCGAAGAGGTTCGCCGGTACTTCGGAAGCAAGGTGTTGCGCACGGTAATCCCGCGCAGCGTCAAGGTCTCCGAGGCGCCCGGCTACAGCATGACGATCATCGACTACGACCCCGGTTCGCGTGGCGCGATGAGCTATCTCGACGCCAGCCGCGAACTCGCCGACCGCGATCAGCCACCATCCGCGAAGGGACAACCATGACACAGCCGTTGCGTAAGAAGGGTGGCCTCGGCCGGGGACTGGCTTCGCTGATCCCCACCGGTCCGGCGGATGCCGACTCCGGACCGGCAACGCTCGGCCCGCGGATGGGGAGCGCGGCCGCGGATGTCCTGATTGGGGGAGCTGCGGCCTCCGGGCCGGACGCCGCGGCGATGGGCGCGGTATACCGCGAGATCGCGCCGACCGACATCGAGCCCAACCCCCGCCAGCCACGCCAGGTGTTCGACGAAGAGTCGCTGTCCGAGCTAGTGCACTCCATTCGCGAATTCGGACTGTTGCAGCCCATCGTGGTACGGGCAGCCGACGGAGCGCGCGACGGCGCCCGCTACCAGATCGTGATGGGGGAGCGGCGGTGGCGGGCGGCCCAGGAGGCGGGCCTGGCCACCATCCCGGCCATCGTGCGCGCGACTGACGACGACAACCTGCTCCGCGACGCCCTGTTGGAGAACATCCATCGGGTGCAGCTGAACCCCCTGGAAGAGGCGGCGGCCTACCAGCAGCTGCTCGACGAGTTCGGCGTCACCCACGATGAACTGGCGGCCCGTATCGGACGCTCGCGACCACTGATCACCAACATGATCCGGTTGCTCAAGCTGCCGATCCCGGTTCAGCGCCGGGTGGCGGCGGGCGTGCTGTCTGCTGGCCATGCCCGGGCTCTGCTTTCCCTGGAGGCCGGCGTCGATGCGCAGGAAGAACTGGCCAGCCGGATCGTCGCGGAGGGGTTGTCGGTGCGAGCCACCGAGGAAGCGGTTACCCTGGCCAATCGCGGCGACACGACAACGCCGGCGCCCCCGCGGCGCAAGCCGATTCAGATGCCCGGCCTCCAAGACGTTGCTGAGCGACTGTCGAACACGTTCGACACCCGGGTGACGGTCAGCCTCGGCAAACGGAAAGGCAAGATTGTAGTGGAGTTCGGCTCGGTGGAGGATCTGCAGCGGATTGTCGACATGATGACTCCGTCCAAGACATGACCAGGAATATTCTGTAATTACGTCACTGTGACACTGCGACGATTTCGGCGTGCGAAAGTCACCACAATCCGACGGAGACCCGGTGTGCGTCAACCGATTTCGATATCCAGCCGGCTGCGGCCGGCGGCCGAAGGTTGTTCTGGCGAGGCAGTTCGGGTGGCAGCGGCAAGACTGGCCCGATGACAACCAACTCTCCTATTCTGGAGAGGCTGCTGGGGCAATTGGCAGCAGTACCGCACGGAGGCCAGGAGGCTAGTGTCCGCTCGAATCACACCGCTGCGGCTCGAAGCTTTCGAGCAGCTCCCCAAGCATGCGCGCTGCTGCGTCTTCTGGGAGGTCGACCCGGCGACCCTCGGTAACCAAGACCACCTCGCTGACCCTGAATTCGAAAAGGAAGCCTGGTTGTCGATGGTGATGCTGGAGTGGGGTTCGTGCGGTCAGGTCGCAACGGCGGTGCCCGACGAACGCAGCCACTCCGAGCCACCGTGCTTGGGATATGTGCTCTACGCTCCGCCGGGGGCGGTACCTCGGGCGCACCGGTTTCCCACCGCGCCGGTGTCCGCGGACGCGGTGCTGCTGACGTCAATGGGGGTCGAGCTCGGGCAAGCCGCCGATGATCTGCCACACAGCCTCATCGCCCAGGTGATCGACGAGTTGGTCCGGCGCGGAGTGCGGGCGCTGGAGGCTTTTGGCCGCACCGCGGCGGCCAGCGAGTTGCAGGATCCGCGGACGGTGGACCCCGACGTGCGGCCGGTGTTGGAGGCTCTGGGTGACTGTTCGGTCGACCACTGCATCATCGACGCGGAGTTCTTGAAGGACGTGGGTTTCGTGGTGGTGGCGCCCCACCCGTACTTCCCCCGGCTGCGGCTTGAGTTGGACAAGGGGCTGGAGTGGAAAGCCGAAGTCGAGGCCGCCTTGGAGCGTCTGCTGGCAAATGCTCAGCTGCAACAGCCGGTCGGGGCGGGGTCAACGGCAGGAAACGTGTCCTCAGAAGGTTAAGAACCGCCGAGCCTGCTGGCCCGTTCGACGGATAGTTCGTGCGCAAGCAACTCGGCAAAGGTGAACGTGCCGGTGGGCCGATCATTCTTGCCCAGCAGATAGAGCCGCTTGACCGCGGCGAGGACGCCCTCGGCAATGGCATCGCGAGTCTGGGTCGAAACCAGCATCGCACGATCGCGTTGGTTGGAGATGTAACCGACGTCGACCTGAACGGTCGGCATCCGAGTCAGCCTGAGCAGATCCCACGTGCGGCCATGCGTACGACAATCCCGTAACCCGGTGCGGGCCACCACTTCTCGCTGAATGAAGTCGGCGAGATTGCGGCCGATGGTGGAGACCGAACCATGCGAGTTGCCGAAATGGAAGGAGGCTACGCCGTTAGCCGCAGGGTTGGCGTGAGTTTCGCAGCGCAGGCTGATCATCAGGTCTGCGCCAACATTATTGGCAGTAGCGGCACGTTCGGTGTCCGACGGGCTGCGATTGGTCGGCCGGGACAGGAAGGTTTCCATGCCAATGGCGGTCATCCGCCCCTCAAGCCGACTTGCCAAGTCCCACAACACATCTGCTTCGCTTATCGGTCCGGCTGGACCTTGCGTGATCAGACCGTGGTCCGCGCCGCCGCGACCCGGATCGATAATGATCCGCTTGCCAGATAGTTTCGGGCCGGATCGGCGAACCAGCTCTTCCTCGCGAATCGCGTGTGGTGAGCCGCCAGTGACCCGCGAACTCAGAAAGTACAAGGACCGCAACGTTTCCGGGCCACAGATACCGTCAGCGGCAAGCCCGCACTCACGCTGGTACGACATCAACGCGTTGTGGGTCTGCAAGCCGAAATATCCGTCAACCAGACCGGTGTAGAAACCGAGGTCCTGCAGCCGGGCCTGCAGGGTGGCAACGTCGTCACCGTAAAGTGGGGCGCCGAATTGGTGATACAGCGTGCGGGCACCCAGCCGGTAGGAGGCTTCCTTCAACGCCCGGTAAGTGGCCTCGCCCACAACGCCGTCCACGAGCAGTCCGCGATGCTGCTGGAAGGCGCGCACTGCGTGGTCGAGCTCGGCGTCGAACAGGTCGAGCGACACATGCCTACCAGTGGTCAGGTTTTCGTCGGGATTGTCCAGCAGCCCCAGCGCAGATAGCGCGGCCCGGATCTCGGTGACAGCTGCGCTACGGTCCCCACAGCGCAGCGCGTCGCCGTCTTCGCGGCGCGGACTCGGCATACCAAGGGCCCTCCGGGACTCGCTGACACGCTGACACATGCACAACAACTAGTGGTTATTGTCGCAGATCATTGTCGATTTCGGGAAAACCCCAGGCTAATTGCGGGGTGTGGTGCCGCGATCCAGGCGGCCGCTGTTAGCTGACGTTGGGGACCAGGTCGGAAAGTTCGCGCAGCAACGCCGCTTTACCCTTAGCACCGACGATCCGCTTAACCGGCTGGCCGTCCTTGAAGAGGATCATCGTTGGGATCGACACCACCTGGAAGTCGCGCGCTGTCTGCGGGTTATTGTCCACGTCCAGCTTGGCGACGGTGAGTTGTTCCGCTCGCTCTGCCGCGATCTCCTCGAGCACCGGAGCGACCATCTTGCACGGCCCACACCAGGTCGCCCAAAAGTCAACCAGCACAGGCTTATTGCTGGACAGGACGTCGGTGGAGAAGGACGCGTCGGAGACTTCTATTGTGGCCCCGGCATTCTCGGCGTTGGTCATCGTGGTGCTCCTATCAATGTGTCGGTACTGTCAGCGGTTCCCGCCGCTGCACCGTCGCCGGCGGCGCCGGAATCCGCGTGCTCGGCCAGCCAACGTTCGGCGTCGATGGCCGCGGCGCAGCCACTGCCTGCGGCGGTGACCGCCTGCCGGTAGGTGCGGTCCACCAGATCGCCTGCGGCGAACACACCTACCACCGAAGTGCTCGTGGTGCGTCCCTGAACCAGCACGTAGCCCTCGGGGTCGATGTCGATGACATCGCGCACCAGGCTGGAACGCGGCTCGTGACCGATTGCGACGAAAACGCCGGTCACCGCCAGCGTGGTTTCCTTGCCGGTTACGGTGTCGCGCAACCGTAATCCGGTCACCGTTGCCTCGCCGTCGACCGCGATCACGGTGTGGTTGGTGACGAACTTGATCTTGTCGTTGTTGCGGGCGCGATTAAGCATGATCTTCGAGGCCCGGAACTCGTCGCGACGGTGCACGAGCGTCACGCTGCGGGCGAACCGGGTCAGAAAGAGGGCCTCTTCCATCGCCGAGTC
>DATMMZ010000318.1:0-2584 GCA_035569455.1 Mycobacterium sp.
CGACCGGCTCGACGCCGGGCGGAGCAACCTTGATCACCACCGCCCGGTCGTCCCGCGCACCACGGAAGGTGAGGCTGGAGGCACCGCCGGCGAGCGGGCCGACATCGGTGATACCAGCGCCGGCGAGTCGCCGACGCAGCTCGTCGAGGTCGAGCTCGACCACTCAGCGCACCGGTTTCGACCAGCCGACTTCGGTCAGGAAAGGCTGGGTGTGCGCGATGCGCCCGGTCATGGTCTTAGGATCGCCGGTGCACAGCCGCAAAGCGGTCTCGGTGATCAGTTCAATGTCCTCGGTGTCGGTCTTGGCCAGGTCTAGGGTGCCCGCTCCGGGGGTCGCCACCGGATTGGACGGCGCGGCGGCGTTGACGGCGATGCCGTCGTCGTAGAGTTCGGCGGCGAGGCTCTTCGTCAGCCGGTTGAGCGCGGCTTTGGCGGTCCCATAGATGCCGAAGCCCGCGGTCCGGTCGAAGTCGGAGAACGGCGGTCCGGGTGGCAGGTCGCCGCCCACCGACGTCACATTCAGAATCCAGCCCCGTCCACGGTCGCGCATCGCGGGAATCGCCAACTGACACAGCTGCAACGGCCCGAGGAGGTGCATCTCCAGCATCAGCCGGACCCGTCGCTCGGGGAACCCATCAAGGGACCGCAGGAAGGTCACCGCGGCGTTGTTGACGAGGATGTCGGGAGCGCCGACACCGCTCACCACCTCAGCGAAAAGCCTTTCGCGCTCATCGGGTTTGGATAGATCCGCCTGGACCGCGACGGCCCGACCGCCGGCCGCGACGATCTCGTCGACGGTCTGACTCAGCGACCCTTGATATTTGGGATCCGGATCCAAGGTGCGTGCCGTCAACGCCACCGTGGCGCCTTGGGCCGCAAGCCGCGCGGCAATCGCCTTGCCCAGCCCTCGGCTACTTCCGGTGACGAGGGCCACCATCCCGTCACACCGATGGTCAGCGCTCATCGTCGAACTCCTCCGGGCGCCCGCCGTCGCGGAAGTGGCTTCTTCACGACAGAGAATGTCATTATCGTCGGTCGCTCCGAAGTATAGGAGCGCTGCCCGCCGCGGCAGCATCGATCACGGCTTTTTAGCGCCTCGCCTTCGAGCGTCGATCGAGAAGATGCCGGGGCCAGTGAAGACCAGCAAAAAGAAACCGAAGCAGAAGAGTATCGCCAGAGTTCCACCGTTGCCCCCCGGCGGATCACCGATGGGCCAAAGTGAGCGCGGTTGATGGACCCAAAAGTAGGCGACCGCCATCTCTCCCGAGGCGATGAATGCAGCAGCGCGGGTGAACAACCCGATCGCGATCAGGAGCCCTGCCACCAATTCGATCACCCCGGCGTACCACCCGGGCCAGGCTCCAACGCCGACGGAATGCGTCGAACGGACGGGCCAGTCGAACAGGCTTATCGAGCCGGCCCCCGCGAAGAGCAGGCCATAAACGAACCGGAAGAGGCTCAGCACAGCCGGCGAATGACGGTCGAGGCGCTGATTGAGATTCTTCGCCATGACACCACGTTACGGTCGAGCCATTAACTGCTGCGACGACAGCGCGGCGGTCGCCAGCGCGGTGGATTTTCGTGATTCCGGCGCGGGCGTTGCACGAATTCGTAAGAATCGTCCAAGAACTCGCAGAGATGCCCAGAGGAACGCTTGGCTCAACAGCCACTCTTTACCGCGGACCTTGAAAAAGGACACACCATGATCAGCACCAGCACTGCGACGACCGCGGCCCGGGCCGCGGGCGTCGCAGTGCTGGCCGGTGCCGCTGCGCTGGGATTAGCAACCGGTATGACGGTGGGCCCGGCAATGGGCACCGCCCAAGCCGCTCCCCACCCGCCCAACCCCCCGAACAGCTGGGGCACCCTTTATGGCGACCCCGAAGCGGCCGCTCCGTTCTGGCGCAACCAGACATACGACGACGACTGCGTACCGATGGCGGTCGCCGACGTGGTCGGTCAACTGACCGGAAACCAGCCATCTGAGCTGGCCGTCGTCGAGGTAGCCCACTCGACGCCCAGTACCGTCCACTCTGGACCGATCTACACCAAGCCGGGGAAACGCCAGCACGGTGACGGCACGTCTTTTAACGATGAACCGGTGTTGCTCGCGCACTACGGCATCCACGCGGTGAGCACCAGCAAGGACAAGGCCACAAAGACCGGTGTCCCCACCGGCATGGAGGCACTCGAACAAGCACTGGCCAAAGGCCGCAAGGTGATCGCCGGGGTCAACGCCGAACTCATCTGGCGCGAGCCCGTCACGGACAAAACCAAAGAGGGTGACCCCGACGCCAACCACGCCGTGGTGGTGACCGGTGTCGACACCGCACGGGGCCTCGTGCACCTCAACGACACCGGCAACAAAAAGGGCCGGGACGAGAAGGTGCCGATCGACATCTTCATCAGTTCATGGGACACCAGTGGCGACCAAATGACCGTCACCAGCTAGCGATGCGTCGGCGATCGGCGCTGATCAGAAGATGTCATGGCCGTAATCATGCCGATCGTCGAGAATGGGTTTCATGGCGGATGACGCCCCGAAAAGGTCGATAATCCCACGGATCGTGGTTGATGACGTGGC
>DATMMZ010000319.1:0-10291 GCA_035569455.1 Mycobacterium sp.
CCTTGTTCCGGTGGGGGCGGGTAACCGCCTTGTTCCGGTGGGGGCGGGTAACCGCCTTGTTCCGGTGGGGGCGGGTAACCGCCTTGTTCCGGTGGGGGCGGGTAACCGCCTTGTTCCGGTGGATATCCACTCCGGGGGTCCTGGCCGCCCTGCGGATCCGGGCCACCGCGCGGGTCGTCTTGCGGACGCCGGTAGCGGTCGTCGTAATATTCGTCGCCGGGCTGCCCTTGCCCCTGACCGCGGTAGCTCGAATTGTCAGTCATTGGTGGTACTCCTGGTTCTGCGCCGAACGCGCTATTTGATTGTGGCCGGGAGGGATCGTTGACCGTCGGGCGGGGCTCGACATCGGGGTTGACAGCACCGCGGGCGCGGAACTGGCCGGTATGCAGGTTCGACGACTGCTCGAACCGCACGACCACATCACCATACGTTTGCCACCCCTGTTCATAGATATAGTCAACCAAGTGCCTAGCGAAAGCTCCCGACGTGAGATCCGGATCGGCGCCCAACTTCTCAAAGTCGTGCATACCGAGGGTAATGATGTATTCGTTCGGTGCCAAAAGGCGATTTCCCTGGAGTTCCCGGACGCCGTCGGCCGCTTCGCGGCGCAATAAGGCTTCGACCTCCTGCGGCACGATTGATCCCCCGAACATCCGCGCAAACGCGTCACCGACGGTCGACTCAAGCTTGCGCTCGATACGCTGAACGAGCCCTTTTTGGCTACCCACCGCTCAGCGCTCGCCCGCATTTGTCGCGGCATATCGCCGACGCAAGGCAAACGACTCGCCCGCGTGTCGTATCACTCAAGCATGGTATCGGGACACCGCGACGCTGCGGCACCGTGAGAATTCTGAGAATCACATCAGTGCAGCTCAGAATCGTTTTGCGGCGAATGCCCAGACGCCGGAACGCGTGCTGGGCCCTCCGAAACGGTTGGGGCCCGCGACTACTACAGTGGTATGGTCCTTCGGTTGTTTCGGGCGAGTGGCGGAATGGCAGACGCGCTGGCTTCAGGTGCCAGTGTCCTTCGGGACGTGGGGGTTCAAGTCCCCCTTCGCCCACCAGCTGAGCGGGTCTACGGACTGTCGGGCGCAAAGGTCACGAACTTTTTGGTCTGACCTCTGTGCTGCACGTCTTGCTTACCCACACCGAACCCGTACCGAACCCCACCAAAACCGCTGCGGAACGCGTGAATTGACCAGTGCGTGTGCGGTAGTAGCCTAACCAGCTCAGGAAGGGTTGGGGATTTTCGTCGACACGTAATGCCACATTCGGAGCGCGCGCTCGCCGAGGCGGGGACCGGGTGTCACCGTCTCAATGCGAAGCCCTGAGTGATCGGAGGGGTTAGCGATGTTTGTCAACGCCGGATTGCTCCACTCGGGGACGAACGAGCTTCACGAGGCAAGTCGGGTTCACCGAGATGGATGAGCGCAACGCTGCGAGACTGCGCGCGGTGCGATGCGCCTGCGCTACATAAGCATCCCGCTGCTGACCGCCGAGGCAGGCGGGGATCCCTGGGCGATCAACAAAAGCCTTCAAGTTGGTCGCCCCGGGCAGATTTCTGATTTGGCGGAGGCCTTTCATGCTGCGGGCCGATGCACCTCCGAGGCCAACGCCGCATTCGACGAAGCGCGTCGCCGCTTTGAGGCGTCGTGGAATCACGAGAACGGCGATCACCCGATCAATGACTCCGCCGAAGTGCAGCGCGTGACAAAGTCGCTGGGCGTACTGTCCGCGCAAATACCCAAGATCGGGGTCGACCTGGAAAACATCGCCGCCGCCCTGGCCGAGGCGCAACGATCCGCAAGTGGGCAGATCGCGACGCTGGAGGGCCGATTGCAGCAGCTCGACGACTTGATCGGCCACGCGCTGGATCAGGAGAAGGACCCCACCCTCACCCCGGAGGACAGGTCCGCGCTTGATTCCCTCATCTCTTCGATGGAAGAGCAAGCCATCAAAGACACCGAGGCCGCACTGGACCAGCTTCGGGCAATACGCAACGGCTACTCGGATTGCCTGAACAAGTCGTTAAGCAACTTGCGAGCCGAGGGATATGATCCCGCCGCCATCCACGGGCTCGACAGCGACGCTGCACCCGAGCCGTCCGCGCTCCAGACCGGCCAGCTGGGCGACCTTCGTCAAGTCACCAATCAAGCCGTGTTGGATCAGATGGCCAAGGTGCGTGCCGCGCAAGAGGCCATCAACAGGGCGATGGCCGCGATCTATACCAAGGGCCCGGGCTCCCCGGAAGGAGAGGCGGCAGCCCAGAGTCTGCCCAAGCTCAAGGCAGACCTCGCCCACGCGCTCAACGATCTCGGCAAGATACCCGACTACAACAACATCGACCCGGCGTCGGTTAGCACCACCCCGGACGGCCATTTCGTGTTCACCTATCCCGTCAACGGGCAGCCCGTGCAGGTCGTCGGCCAGCTCAAGAACGGCACCGGCGAATTCTTCGACCAGGCCACCGGCACGAACTACACCTTCAAAGACGGCAAGTTGGTCGACATGCGCACGCCGGATCCCGGCCGTGTCGAAGCGACCCCCGAACCACTGTGGACCGCCATCTCCCTCGCCGTTGGGGCACCCGAACTCAAAGCCGGCACTGTCGCTGCGTGGCAAGGCCTCAAAAACCTGTTCAGTCGCGAAGCCCTAGAGGGTCTGGGGCCGGATAACGTGTTGGGCCGCGCTTTTGCCGGAGCTCAGGCACGTGCCGAAATGGCTGAACAGAACCTCCCCCAGCGCGCCCCACTTCCCGACATCGGCGGACAGCCCGTCCCCGGCGCTCATCCCGGCCTCCCACCCGTTGTCGAGCACACCCCACCAGCTGGCCCAGGGCACGGCATCCTCGTCGAACATCCTCCCGGTGAACCTCAATTGCCCGTGGTGCCCGACAGCCCGCCGCCGGTTTCGACCGGTCCAGGTTATCCGGAGTTCACCCTGAACAACCCGCTCGACCACATGCCACCGGAGCTTCGAGCGCTATCCGAACAACACTTGACCGGAAGCGGCGAGACTGTACTCGGACCGTTTAATCCCCCGGGAGGAGGCCCCTCGTACGTCGAGGTCGCACAACAACACCGAGCCAGCTACTTCGATATCGGCGAAGCTTGGAATTCATTCACACCTACCGAACAACTCGCCGCCAATCAGCACGTGCTCGACATCGCAATCGCGAATCGCGACAAGATCACTCTGTCACTCCCATTCGATATGATTGAACCCGACACCTACACTGCGGCTGAAATCAGATATCTCGAGTTACACGGGTTTCGCCAAGTAAATGACACCACATGGGCTCCGCCCGTTGGAGGCGCCAAATAATGAAAACGCTGCTGGAATATTTCGTGAGATACTTCGACCTATTGTACTTAGACCCTCGCTACCGCATTACGGATTCGAGCACTGGCGGAGTCGCCACTAACAATGCGTCCCTTCGGCTTACAGGGCCGATCCTCAGTTGGAGTCTGACTAACGATAAAGGTCAGATCCTCCTCCACGTTGCACCTACAGAGCTCGCCGCCGCGAGCAACTGGTTCAGGGTGTCATTGATGAAACAGTATCTCGATAATGACGATGAAATCGAGTATTTGCCGGCAGCGGATGAAATCGGCTGGGTACGTGAGAACAGTGGCCGCCTGGAACAACTATTTGCTGACGATTCCAAACTCGAAAGTACATGCGACAAACTCGGGGCACTGCGGCGCTCCAACGCAAATAAATACTGGTCTCGGTGGAGGGAGGAGCAGGGGCTTACCTAGTCCGTGATGGCGGGAGTCAGTGAGGCAGCAGGCGCCGCTTCTGCTCGGTGAATTCCGCGTCGGTAAGGATTCCCGAGTCGCGCAGGGCGGCCAGTTCTCGTAGTTCGGCAGCGATGCTCGTGATCGGGCCGCCTGCCGAACTTTGCGGCGGTTCCGTCGGCTCAGGCTGCGGCGGTTCCGCCGGCTTACGGGTTGGCACTCCGGTCTGCTCCCCGATCCGCTCCCGCCGGCCCGGGCCACCGGCACCGGCGCCCGTGCCGGCCATCGCGCGCCCGGCCATGCCCGCCAGGGCCATCTGACTGAACAGGCTGCCGGCGCTACCCGCGGAAGCTTCCGCGCCGACGCTGGCTGCCGGCAACGCCACCGCGAGCGGCCGTATCTCCGGGGCCGCCGCAGCCCAGGCCGCCGGCACCGACATCCTCCCGACCGTGTTCGCCTCACCCATGCCCGCCGAAACCGGCGAGCCCAGGTTCGTGATCACCGGAAACAGCGTCGGCGGCACCGGCGCCGCGCCCGGCCACGACTCTATGCCTGCCCAGCCACTGACGATGTCATCGGTGTGGAAACCAGTCAGAGCGCCGACAACGTCGTACGGAAGAGCCGTTGAGTCGACAGCGAGTCCCCCCGCCCCGAGTTCTGGGTCGACAAAGATTCCGCTCAGGCTTCCCAACAGGTTCACCAGGTCCACCGGCGTCAGAGGGTCGGCTGCAGCCGGTGCCGCGAGGTTGCTCAACGCGTTGGGTACCGCGGAGAACGTTTGTTGCACCGACGAGACGGCGCCCTGTACGTTGCCGACGGAAGTGCCGGTGGCCTGGGCGACCGAGGCGGCTTGGCCCGCCTGCCCGCCCGAGTTGGTGCTCGACGGGGGTGGGGTGAACGGCGTCACTGATGTCGCCGACGTCGACGCACCCGCATAGCCGTACATGGTGGCGGCGTCTTGGGCCCACATCTCGGCGTACTGCGTCTCGGTGACCGCTATCGCCGGGGTGTTCTGGCCAAGGAAGTTCGTCGCCACCAGGGCCATCAACAGGCTGCGGTTGGCGGCGACCACCGGCGGCGGCACCGTTTCCGCGAACGCCGTGTCGTAGGCGGCGGCTGCGGCAATGGCCTGGTTGGCTGTCTGCTCGGCCTGTGTTGCGGTGCTTCTCATCCAACCCACATACGGAGCGGCTGCTGCAGCCATCGACGCCGATGACGGGCCCAGCCAGGACCCAGCGGTGAGCCCCGCAATCGCCGACTGATACGAGCTGGCCGTCGATTGCAGCTCGGCCGCCAGTGCTTCCCAGGCCCCCGCAGCGGCGAGCATCGGTCCCGAGCCGGGGCCTGCATACATCCGGGCAGAGTTAATCTCCGGCGGCAGTAACGCGAAATCCATGTCGTTTCCTCCGATCGGTTAACCCGCCGCCAAGGCGTTGGCGGGCTTCGGTGACGGCATACGAGGCGGCCGATGAACGGTGACGCGGAATTCCCTCGCCCTCGGGCCAGGCCACGACCGCAGTGGCGGCGCAGAAGATCACCAGCCAGACGGCCGGCGTCCCCCGCGCTGGCCGGACCGATGATCAGGGTCCTGACGGGGATGCTCGTTACGAGGCCGCATCACCGAAGCGTAGAAGCCGGACATCACCTGGTAGCGGAATACGAATAGAACCGTGTTCGTGTTGTCGGCACGGCAACGACTTCGGGGCTACCGAACCAGCGTCGATGGTTGCGCCGACCGGCGGCTGCCTAGTTGCTCGGCTGCGTCTGCAGCCAGCGCTGAACCTCGGCGGTGACGGGGTCGGTGATGTCTGCGAACTCAGGATGCTTCTCAATCACGCCGGCGACCATGGAACACACCGGGACGATGCGCCTGCCGTCGGCGCGGGTCGCGGTCAGCGCCTCCTCGATAAGGATCGTCGCCAGCCCGCGCCCGCCGAATTCGGGATCGACCTCGGTGTGGTAGAAGACCCGCTCATCGCCACGGTCGGCGAAGGCGGCGAAACCGACGGTTTTGCCCTCGACGGCAATGGTGTACTTGCCGTCCTCAGTGCGGACCTCGGTTTGCGCGCCCGTCATATCGGTGGTCATGTATCCCCCTTCCGTTCCGGATGCGATCGAGGCCGCAGCCGGGTAGTAGGCAGTGGCGGGGCGGGCAGCCGGCCGACTGAACCCTGGTACCCCAGGACGGCGCCGAAGCGCTCGTCGGCGTCCTCCCACAGTTGGCGATAGCTGACGATGTCGTCATGGCTGCGCCCGACGAAGTTCCACCACATCACCAGCTCTTCGGTGAACGGGGTGCCGCCCAATAGCAGTACACGCGCCGGCCGATCCCCAACATTGCGTAGGTGCAGCTCCGTGCTGCCAGGGCATTGGTACCCCAGGTCGGCGGGCGCCAAGGTAGTCCCGCTGAACTCAACGGGCCCGGCGTCGCATAGGACGCCGTGCTCGAAGGCTGGGTCGACGTCGATGTCCAGCCGGGCGTTCGCGTCGAGATCGATCTGCGCGCCGAGCAGCGGAGTGAAGGTCTGCACCGGCGAACGGCTGCCGGCCAGCTCGCCGAGAAACACCCGCGCCATGGCGCCCGGCAGCGATATCGGTGAGGGCACATAGTGGGCGAAGTCGCGCCCGGTGTCGCGATCGGCGTCGGGCAGCGCCACCCACAGTTGCACACCATGCAAAACAGCCGCCGACTCAACCGACACTTCGGAGTGACAGATACCTGCGCCCGCCGTCATCAAATTCAGTACGCCGGGCCGAACCGGGGCATGGACGCCGGCGCTGTCGCGATGCTCCACTCCCCCACTGAACAACCAACTGACTGTTTGCAGTCCCGTGTGCGGATGAGGTGGGACGTCCATGCGCGCAGACACGGGGCCGTAGTGGTCGACAAAGCACCAGGCACCGATCAGCGAGCGTTGCCGTTGCGGGAGTGTCCGCTGTACCCGGATCGCCCGCGGCCCACCCAACGGAACCTCACGTGGATGCAGCACTTGCACCGCCGGCGAGGCAACCGCGACCCGTGAAGCACCGCAGGCGACTTCGGCCGGCGCGGTCTCTAGGTTGCTCATCGCCCACGACGATACGCCCGAGGCGGCTACCTGCCGGGCGGCCGCAGCACCTTCATCGCGACCCGCATGATCGGTTCGGGGATCTGGTCCTGCACCGACAGTGCGGCATCGGCGGCGCGGGCTCGCAGGGGGGTTCCGCGGCCGAACATCCGGTTCAGCGGTCCCCCGGACGGCTCAAGCACCACGTGCAGCGGCGGGGTGCCCACGGCGGCGCCCAGCGCGTTGGAGATTACCATCCGCTGGATTTCGCTAGTGCCTTCAAAGATGGTGTACAGCTTGGCATCTCGATACCACTTCTCTACCGGGTGATCGGTGATGTAGCCCCAGCCGCCCAGTGTCTGGATGGCGCGCTCGGTGGCCTTGACCGCAACCTCGCTGGCGGCAAGCTTCGACATGGAGCCCTCACCCCGCTCGAATGCGACTCCGTTGGCCGCCATCCAGGAGGCACGCCAAGTAAGCAGCCGGGCAGCGTCGATCTGCGTTGCCAAGTCCGCCAGCGGGAACGCGATGCCTTGGTTGTCGATGATGGGTCCGCCGAACGCCTCCCGCTCGGTGGCGTACGACGTCGCGTACTCCAATGCGGCGCGTGCGATCCCGATTGCCTGGGCGGCGACCATCGGGCGGGTTTGCTCAAAGGTGCCTAACGTGGCCGAGCCCGATCGTTCCCCACCCGCCACCACCTCGCGGGCCTTGGCGAGCTTGTGTTCGAGCTTCTCCTGTCCGCCAAGCAGATTGGCTTCCGGCACTCGGACGCCGTCGAAACGCAGCTCTGCTGTGTGGGAGGCACGGCAGCCCAGCTTGTCGAGTTTCCGCACCATTTCCAGCCCGGGTGTGCCGCCCGGCACTAGGAACAGCGCCTGACCGCGGTGGCCGAGTTCTTCGTCGACCACCGCGTTGACCACGTGCACATTGGCGATGCCGCCGTTGCCGATCCACATCTTGTGGCCGTCGATAATCCAGTCGTCACCGTCCCGGCGGGCACGCGTGCGCAGATTTCGTACGTCGCTGCCGCCTTCGGGTTCGGAAATCGCGAGTGCCGCGAGTTTGAGATCGCCTGGCGTTCCGAAACATTCGGGTGCCCACTGCAACATCTGCTCCGGCGACGCGGCTTGACCGATCGCCGACAGCGCCAGAGCCGGCATGACGATCGCCAAACCGATTCCGGCGCAGCCCCAAAACAACTCCTCCATGAACATCGGCAGAGACAATCCTGTCGGGTCACCGATCAGGTCGCGGTAAAACAACGGGCTGTAGAAGCCGCGCTTGGCGGCCTCCTCCAGCACTGGCCAGGGAAACTCCTGGCGCTGGTCATAGTCCAGCGCAACCGGGCGTATCACAGATTCGGCGAACTCGTGCGCGCGCCGGGCCAGGTCGTGTTGTGCTGCCGTTGGTGTCAGGTCGAACGTCATGGGTGCGCCTTTGGGGTGGACAGGCCGGGTAACAGACTGGGTCTTGCCAAACGCCTACCCCGTCGGCCGCTTCAACAAACGGTCGACATATCGACGCGTTGCTAGGCGGCGGAACGTGGACCAACCCGTGTCGCGGGCAGGTGCAACACCACCGCCGTGATCGGAAGGGCCTCGTGTTCACTGCGGGCGAGCAGAGCTGCATTTTCGGGGAGTTGTCGGGAGTTGACTTCGCCGGCTGCGATACGGCGCAGGATCGCGTGGGCCCGGGCGAGCTGTTCGCGCTTGCGGTACTGGCCGCCCGGGAGCTTGACGCCGGCCCAGACGCCGTACTCCTCCCGGTGCTTGATGGCGCGTTGGGCGCACTGCCGCTGCTGCGCCAGCGGGCAGCGGCGCAGGCACTGGATCCGCGCCTCGGTGGCTGACCGCTCGTATGCGCGCGCCTTCGCCGCGCCGTCACCACCGTCATCGTCGGGGTAGCCGAACCATAGTTCCGGGTTGGCTGTACAGGGGTGTGCCATGTCGCGGTCTCCTTCTCCGAGCTAAAACGTAGGCAAAAGCGTATACACAGACAATCGTGGTCCGCAAGAGAAACGTGATGAAAACGTATATACACAGGCTAAGCTCCTTGCCTGTGTAATATCCGGCCTATGGCCGGAGCGTGCGATGAGCCGTGAGTCGGCCGGCGCGGCTATCCGAGCGCTGCGCGAGTCCCGCGACTGGTCCCTGGCAGACCTTGCGGCCGCCACCGGCGTCAGCATCATGGGACTGAGCTATCTGGAGCGTGGTGCCCGTAAACCGCACAAAAGTACAGTTCAGAAAGTTGAAAATGGGCTAGGCCTGCCCCCCGGCACCTACTCGCGACTCTTGGTGGCTGCTGATCCCGACGCCGAGCTGGCCCGGCTGATCGCCGCCCAGACACCGGAGGCGATGACCGCACGACGCGATGGGGCGGTCGTGGTCGACCGCCACAGCGACACGGAAGTCCTCGAAGGCTACGCGGAAGCGCAACTCGATGCCATCAAATCCGTCATCGATCGACTGCCCGCGACGACATCAAACGAATATGAGACGTATATTCTCTCTGTGATCGCCCAGTGCGTGAAGGCTGAGATCCTGGCCGCCAGCTCCTGGCGGGTTGCGGTGAATGCGGGGGCCGACTCGACAGCCCGGTTGATGGAGCACCTCAACGAGCTCGAGGCGACTCGCACCAACCTGCTGAAGCGAATGCCTACCAGCTTGAGCGCCCGATTCGATGGGGCATGCGCCCGGTCGTCATTGCCCGAACCGATTATCGCGGCATTGCTCGGCCTTAGCAGCGACGACGTGTGGGACATCCGCAACCGAGGGATCATCCCCGCCGTAGCGCTCCCGCGCGTCCGCGCCTTCACCGATGCGGTCGAGTCGAGGAGCCAGAGCCTGACGGATCCCGACAACGGTGGGGGGGACCCGTGATCCAAAGCGAAGTCGAAGCGTTGAACCGTGCTCATCAAATGTTCGCCGGCAGCAGTCGCCACATGGCGTTGGACGCTGGTACGGGCAATTACCGGGGACTGCTGCAGCGAGCCGACGGACTGAATAGCGGTGTGGGACATGATCGCTATCAGCTCACGGCACGCCACAGCCGGGAAGCGCTGGTGTCGGCGGCGCGGACCGATGCCACGGTCGAGGACGTCATCGCCAGTGCCCAACGGGATCGGTCCGAGGCGCCCGTGCCGACGCAGTCGTTACTCCGCTCACGCCGATGGCGCAGCGTGAGGCGATGCGCCGTCGCGCGGCGCGACTGCGCGCTCAACGAGCCCACGTGTTACTGGCCCGCCGGCGCTCCCGACGGCACCTGCTGGCACTGCGTGCGCTGCGTTACCGAATGCTGCATCATCACGGCTCCGGTCTGACGCGATTACGGCTGCCCTCAGCGGACGGCCGCGCCGGAGTCGCGGTGCGCGCCGCGTTGTCGCGACTGGGCCGTCCTTACGTCTGGGGCGCAACCGGTCCTGACCAGTTCGACTGTTCCGGGCTGGTGCAGTGGTCCTACGCGCAGGCGGGTATTCGGCTGGACCGCACCACCTATCAGCAG
>DATMMZ010000320.1:0-6716 GCA_035569455.1 Mycobacterium sp.
GGTTTGCGCTGCCCCGATGATGCCTTGTGGTGATCCCAGAGTGTCAACATCACTGATACTGCGGATGGGTCAGCCCCAACGGCTCCAATAACGGCCGGTAGACCGCCAAGACGGCGCGGTTGGTGACGCTCAGCGCGAAACAAACCTGCTGTTCGAGGGCAAGCGGGTCGATCTCCGATGCGGTCAGCGCGGTCACATCCGTATCGTACCCTAATAGTTAGGGAGCTAGCTATATTGCGCTGGTCACAGGTTCAGCCCACCGAGGCGGGCTTCAAATACAGCGCGCCCCAGATGATCTCGGCCAGTGTGTCGGCCAGCTCGGCATCGTAGTCGCCCGGCTTCGTCGGAAGGTTCTGTTGGCAAGCCCGCTCAACCATCCACACCAGAGCACTCGCGGTGGTGGCGGCAGGTATCTCGCGACGGATTGAGGCGTCGGCCTGGCCGTCCTTGATGACACGGGTCATACGCGCGGAGATGGCGGTCAGCAGATCGCGGTACGTCTGCCCCGTTTCTGGGTCATAGGCGGCCATCTCGTTGAGGGCAACGAGCACCGCTTGATGACGTCGATAGGTTTCGATGATGTCGGCCATCGCGGCGCGCACATCGTCTGGATCGTGTCGCCAGGCGACCCCCCACCAGCCTTCGGCGCCGGCGGCAAGATCACCGAACACCTGGACTGCAAGGCAGCGAAGCAGGTGGCCTTTGTCCTCGAAGTAGATGTAGAAGCTAGCCCGAGAAATGCCGGCCTCGGTGGAGAGCCGATCCACGCTGAGCTCGGTGAAACTGGCGCCCTCGCCCATCAGCCGCTCGGTGGCGTCCAGCAGCCGGCGCTCCATCTGCTCTCGCCGCTGCTGGCGAGTCACCTGTGGCTTGCGGGTAACCGACGGCATTTGCAGAGCATAACCGATCCTTCGACATATTGACTAGACACTGTGTCTAGGCATAAGGTCGGGTTCGATTCCGGTCTGTTGGAGGATTCCCATGACTGCTATGACAGGGATGTCTGGCACTGCCCGCGCCTACGATGCGATCGATTTGTCCTCGCGTGCGTTCTGGTCCACCACCGCGGCGGAGCGGGAACGCTCGTTCGCCGTGCTGCGGGCCGAACGCCCGGTGAGTTGGCATCCTCCTGTCGAAGACGCCGTGATGCCGGATCCCGACGACCGTGGCTATTGGGCGGTGACCCGTCGCTCCGACATCGTCGCGGTCAGCCGCAACAATGACATCTTCCTGTCGGGCAAGGGGGTGATGTTCGAGAGTTTCCCCGTGGAGGTACTCGAGGCGTCACAGTCCTTCCTGGCGATGGACCCGCCCCGGCACACCAAGCTGCGCAAGCTGGTCAGTGCCGCGTTCACCCCGCGGCAGGTGCGCCGCATCGAGGACTCGATCCGGGCGAACGCCAAGACCATTGTCGAAGAGCTCCGGGCGGCCGGCAGTGGTGCCGATTTCGTCGACCACTGTGCCAAGGAACTGCCCATCCGCACGCTGTCGGACATGGTGGGGATCCCGGAATCCGAGCGTGAGCACATGGCGCACGCCACCGATGCCATGGTGTCCTGGGCAGACCCTGCCTCCCTTGACGGCCGCAACCCGTTGGAAGTGTTGGTCGAGAACCAGCTATACGTGCATCAGGTGGCCGGCGCGCTGGCCGCGGAGCGCCGCGAGCATCCCGGCGATGACCTGATCAGCAGCCTGGTGAACGCCGAGGTGGACGGCGATCGGCTTGCCGACGCGGATGTGGCCGCATTCTTCGTGCTGCTGTCCGTGGCTGCCAACGACACCACCCGCCAGACCACCAGCCACGCGATGAAGGCGCTCACCGACTTCCCCGGTGAAAGGGCATGGCTGCTTGAGGATTTCGACAATCGGATCGGCACCGCGGTCGAGGAATTCATCCGCTGGGCCACCCCGGTCATGACTTTTCGCCGCACGCCTGCAACGGATTTCGAGTTAGGCGGTCAGACCATCTTGGCAGGGGAGAAGGTGGTGATGTTCTATCCGTCCGGGAACTGGGACACCGAAGTGTTCGACCATCCGGAGCGCTTGGATCTGAGCCGGAGCCCCAACCCGCACGTCGGCTTCGGCGGTGGCGGACTGCACTTCTGCCTGGGAGCGCACGTGGCCCGCGCGCAACTGCGCGCCATTTTCGGTGAGCTGCTCCGCCAGTTGCCGGATATCCAGGCCGGCGATCCGACCTATGTGGCCGGTAATTTCATCCACGCCGTCCACAGCATGCCCTGCACCTTCTAACGCACGGGTATCGGCGATAGCTCGTCAGCGAGCAGCGCAAGCAATTCCGAGCACCCGCCGTCGACCTTGACGGTGGCAAGTTCGTCGCCGCGGGTGCGGCCGCGGTTGACAATAGCGATCGGGATGCCGAGCGCTGCGGCATGACGCACGAACCGGTAGCCGGAGAACACGGTGAGCGAAGAGCCTGCGACCAGCAGTGCCTCGGCTTGGTCGACAAGTGAATATGCCTGTGCCACAACCTTTTTAGGCACATTTTCGCCAAAGTAGACGATATCCGGCTTGAGCATGCCGGTGCAGCGCGGACAATTGAGGTAGCGGAACGACGCGGTATCGGCGACGACGGCGTCGGCGTCCGGCGCCACCGCCAGCCCGCCGATGGCCTCGGTGCGCTCGATGAATCCCGGGTTGAGTGCCTCGAGCTGTTCGGCCAGCGCGACGCGGCTCATGGTGTAGCCGCAGCTCAGGCAGATCACCTGGGCGTAGGTGCCGTGCAGGTTGACCACGTTTGCGCTGCCGGCCTTGGTGTGCAGCAGATCGACGTTCTGGGTGATCACGCCGGTCACCACACCGGCGTGCTCCAGCGCGGTCAGCGCCCGGTGCCCGGCATTGGGCAGGGTGTGGTTCATGTGCCGCCAGCCGAGGTGGTTGCGTGCCCAGTACCGCTGCCGGAACACCGGATCCGACGTGAACTGGTGGATGGTCATGGGGTTGCTCGGCGGCGAGTCGGGTCCCCGGTAGTCGGGAATGCCCGAGTCGGTGGATATCCCGGCACCCGTCAGCGCCGCGATCCGGCGCCCGGCCAGCACAGCGACCAGTTCCGGTGATTCGGAGGATTTCACATACTCGAGCCTAGGCATTCCCGCGGGGCGGCGGCGGACTAGGCGGATTTTGTCCGGCTGATTGGGGGGTTACGGCCCGGTTGGGCGACAATAGAAGGGCGATGGACTTCTATAACAGCTACAGCCAGGGCTTTGTCCGCATCGCCGCATGCACGCAGCACACCACGATCGGCGATCCGGCGGCCAACGCCGCATCGGTATTGGGGTTGGCGCGCGACTGCCACGACGACGCCGTGGCGCTGGCGGTCTTCCCCGAATTGACGCTGTCGGGGTACTCCATCGAGGACATCTTGCTACAGGATTCGTTACTCGACTCCGTCGAGGACGCGTTGCTCGACATCGTCACCGCATCCACCGACCTGCTGCCGGCGCTGGTCATCGGAGCGCCGCTGCGACACCGGCACCGCATCTACAACACCGCCGTCGTCATTCATGGCGGCGTCGTGCTGGGTGTCGCGCCCAAGTCGTACTTGCCCACCTACCGGGAGTTCTACGAGCGCCGTCAACTCGCGCCCGGGGACGACGAAGGCGGCGTCATCCGCATCGGCGACATCGAAGCCCCGTTCGGCCCCGACCTGCTGTTCGCCGCGTCGGATCTGCCCGGATTTGTGCTGCATGTCGAGATCTGCGAGGACATGTTCGTGCCGATTCCGCCGAGCGCGGAAGCGGCATTGGCGGGTGCGACGGTGCTGGCCAACCTCTCGGGCAGCCCGATCACCATCGGCCGCGCCGAAGACCGTCGGCTGCTGGCCCGTTCAGCGTCGGCGCGGTGCCTGGCCGCCTACGTCTACGCCGCCGCCGGAGAGGGCGAATCGACAACCGACCTGGCTTGGGACGGCCAGACGATGATTTGGGAGAACGGGGTGCTGCTCGCGCAATCCGAGCGGTTCCCCAAGGGAGAGCGCCGTTCCCTCGCCGACGTCGATACCGAATTGCTTCGCTCGGAACGGCTGCGGATGGGGACATTCGACGATAACCGGCGTCACCACCGGACGTTGGCGGACTCATTCCGGCGCATCGAGTTCGAGCTGGACCCACCGTCCGGTGACGTCGGGCTGCTGCGGAAGGTCGAGCGTTTTCCGTTCGTTCCGGCCGATCCGCAACGGCTGCAACAGGATTGCTATGAGGCCTACAACATCCAGGTTGCCGGGCTCGAACAGCGATTGCGTGCGTTGAACTACCCGAAGGTCGTCATCGGGGTTTCCGGCGGATTGGACTCGACCCACGCGCTGATCGTCGCTGCGCGCGCGATGGACCGAGAGGGCCGGCCGCGCAGTGACATTCTGGCGTTCACGCTGCCCGGATTCGCCACCGGAGACCGCACCAAGAACAACGCGATCAGGCTGGCGCGTGTCCTGGGCGTCACATTCTCCGAAATCGACATCCGCGACACCGCCCGGCTGATGTTCAAGGAGATGGGTCATCCGTTCTCGAACGGCGAGGAGATTTACGACGTCACCTTCGAGAACGTCCAGGCCGGCCTGCGCACCGACTACCTGTTCCGGCTGGCCAACCAGCGCGGCGGCATCGTGCTGGGCACCGGTGACCTCTCTGAACTGGGGTTGGGCTGGTCGACATACGGAGTCGGCGACCAGATGTCGCACTACAACGTCAATGCCGGCGTGCCCAAGACGCTGATCCAGCACCTGATTCGCTGGGTCATCTCGTCGGGGCAATTCGAGCCAGAGGTGGACGAGGTGCTGCAGTCGGTGCTCGACACCGAGATCACGCCGGAGCTCGTTCCGACCGGTGAGGAAGAAGAAATGCAGAGTAGCGAGGCCAAAGTCGGGCCGTTTGCGCTGCAAGATTTTTCACTGTTCCACGTCCTGCGCTACGGATTCCGGCCGTCCAAGATCGCGTTCCTGGCCTGGCATGCTTGGGGCGACCCGGAACACGGCAATTGGCCTCCGGGGTTCCCCGAGGACAAACGACCGTCGTACTCGCTCAAGGAGATCCGGCACTGGCTGCAGGTGTTTGTGCAGCGTTTCTACTCGTTCAGCCAGTTCAAGCGCTCGGCGTTGCCCAACGGACCCAAGGTGTCTCACGGCGGTTCGTTGTCGCCGCGCGGGGATTGGCGCGCGCCGTCGGATATGTCCGCGCGCATCTGGCTCGACGAGATCGAACGCGAGGTACCGGAAGACTAGCTCGCGGTAGTCGTGACCGAGTTCGCCGCCTCAGCGCACACCAGGAGATGTCATGACCCAAGCCGAACACTACGAGCAGTTCCTGGCGCTGCACCAGCAGCCCGAAGCGTTTGTGATGCCCAACGCGTGGGACGGGCTGTCGGCGCTGATCTTGAAGAATGCCGGTTTCGCTGCGCTGGGCACCTCGTCGGCGGCGCTGGCCGCCGCGCTGGGTCGCCGCGACGGGCGTCACGCCGTGAGCGCCGACGAGCATCTGGCGCACGCCAAGTTGCTCATGGAAATCGGCGGCCTGCCGGTCAACGGCGACTTCGAGGACGGCTACGGCGCGACGCTTGACGAGGTGGCCGCGACCGTGCGCGCCGCCATCGACGCGGGCCTGGCCGGGATCGGGGTGGAGGACACCTCAGGCGATCCGGCCAATCCGATCCGTGACTTCGACGACGCGGTCGCGCGAGTGCGGGCGGCCGCGCAAGCGGCGCGGGGCCGCATCGTGCTCACCGGGCGCACCGACAATTTCCTGCACGGACGCAATGATCTTGACGACACGATCCGTCGGCTCACCGCGTTCGCCGAGGTCGGCGCGGACGTCCTCTACGCCCCGTACCCGCCGGACATGGCCGCGGTCACAGCGATCGTGGAAGCGGTCGCCCCCAAGCCGGTCAACCTGGTGGTGGGCACAAAGTCGGAGACGCCGACGGTGGCGCAGTTGTCGGCGGCCGGAGTAAAGCGCATCAGCACCGGCTCCGCGCTCTTCAACCATGCCGCCGCAGCACTGCAGGAGGCGGCGGCGGCGCTGGCCCAGGGGGATCTGGCGACCGCGACGACTGGGATGTCGTCGCGAGCGGTGATGGCACTTATTCCGGAAGACTAGCGTTCGTACGTGCCGGTCAGTACGCCCCGGGCCAGGACATGTCCCGCCAGTGCGGCCAGCAGATCCTTGGCCGTGGTGACGTTGTCCGCGATGGGCTTGTCGGTCGCCAGGACGTGAAATCGGTAGTGGTGTGGCCCGTGGCCGGGAATCGGGCGCGGCCCGGCGTAGCCGCGGTTACCCAAATCGGCTCGGATGAATCGCATTCCGGTAGCGCCCGGCTGCAACGAACTGGCGGCGACGCCGTCCAGCGTCGGGTCGATCACCGCGATGGTGTGCAGCAGCGGGCGGGGCAGCGGAACGTCGATGTCATCGATGATGAGCACGATTTGACGAGTCTCGGATGGCAACCCGGTCCAGCGCAGCGGCGGCGATATGTTGTCGCCGACGCCTTTTCCCGCGCTGGAGGCCGGCATTGCGCCGCCATCGGGCAACGCCGAGCTGGTGACCGTGATGGATTGGGGTGCGTCAAAGCCCTTGCCGGACAACGGGCTGCGACGCTCGCCCGCGCGAATGCGGCGCAGAACCTTGCCTAGCAGGGCCATCAGGCGCCGCTTCCGGCGCCGCGCATGGCGACCGTGCTCGAGCGCAGCAGGTCGCCGAGTTCGGCCGGCA
>DATMMZ010000321.1:0-5573 GCA_035569455.1 Mycobacterium sp.
AGTTCGGGCGCCCCAAGCCGCGGCGAGGGTGCGCAAAATGCCCGCCACAACGGCGTGTCGGTGTGCAGACGCGCGCGCTCGCGGGAGGGCTAACTTAACGGCCGGCATAGCCGGCCTCGGTGAGTGCGTCGAGCACGTCCAACGGATCCGTTCCGAGGTCCCAGCGGGAGAAGATCAGCAGACCGCCGTCGGTCGTCTCAAGCTCGAGCAACCGCACTTTGCGGGCCAAGCGGCGAAACTGCGTGATCCGGATGATCTTGATATCGGAGCGCTGCAATAGCTGCGTTCGGAACCACCCCCGGATGGCCAGGCCGTCGGGGGTGATTGCCAGCTTCGGCCGCGCGCGCCACGTCGCGCCCGCAAACAAGATCAGACCCACCGCGGCAATGCCCGTCATGACGCGGCCCGGCGCGTCTGTGACGAGGGTCACACTCGCGGTAGCCATCAAAACGCCGACAACGCCACAACCAGCGATTCCGCCCGCGCGAGGCTCCCATTGAGTTTGCTGCATGAGCCGTCTACCCCCTCCCACCACTGCCTATGCAGTTATCCACAAGCGCTATCAACAGTGGGGATAAATCACACGCGTGTGATTGGGTGACCAGAAGGTTGCTAGGTCAGTAACAGATCCACTGCGAGATGAATTCATCACGTCTTCAACGTCTGTTAATGCCAGCGCATTGTGAGCAACAAACCAGTGATCATGAAAGCGAACGCGATGGCATAGTTCCACGGGCCCAGTTGCGCCATCCAGTGAAGCGCCGCCGGGGCCTGGGTTCCGACGGCTGCCAACTGAAACACCATCAACCAGACGAGCCCGATCAGCATCAGACCAATGAACAAGGCGACGAACCACACACTTGACGGTCCGACCTTCACCTTCACCGGTGTGCGGCTCACCGCGGTGACGGTGAAGTCGTTCTTCTTACGGACCTTGGACTTGGGCATGATTTCCTCGGGTTACCTCGGGATACCTCAACAACACGGTGGACGGGGCGGGATGCAACGATAACGATTGCAGCTGCACGCATAGCTTGGTTAAGAGACTAACCCACCTGGTGCCCTGACCAGGAAATGGAGAGCCGATGAATGAGACGCGCCGCTCAGCGTGGCGTTTCGGCGTCCCAATGGTGTGCTTGCTGGCTGGGCTGTTGCTGGCCGCTACGCACGGCGTGTCCGGCGGCGCCGAGATCCGCCGCAGTGATGCGCCGCGGCTGGTCGACCTGGTCCGTGAGGCGCAGTCGTCGGTGAGCCGATTGAGCACCCGACGCGACGCGCTGACTAAGAGGCTTGACTCGGTGCACGGCCGGTCTTCCGATGCCGCACTGGCGGCGATGCTGAGGCGGTCCGCCGAGCTGGCCGGTGAGGCGAGTATGGATCCGGTCCACGGGCTGGGCCTGGTGGTGACCCTGCAGGACGCGCAACGCGACGCCAACGGCCGCTTCCCCCGTGACGCATCCCCCGACGACCTGGTGGTGCACCAGCAAGACATCCAGGCCGTCCTCAACGCATTGTGGAGTGCCGGCACGGAGGCGATCCAAATGCAGGACCAGCGCATCATCGCGACTTCGGTGCCGCGCTGCGTCGGGAACACGTTATTGCTCAACGGGCGTACCTACAGCCCGCCCTACACGATTACCGCGATCGGCAATGCCGCAGCCATGCAGGCGGCCCTGGCGTCCGCTCCCCTGGTGACGCTCTACAAGCAGTACGTGGTCCGGTTCGGTCTGGGCTACCGCGAGGAGGTCAAGCCTGATGTGCAGATCGTCGGCTATACGGAGCCGGTCCGGATGCATTTCGCCCAAGCCGCGGGCCCAGTGGGCTACTGAGGCCCAGTGAACCCAATCCCGACCTCGATTGGACGGTAGCCTGACACGATGCGGATCCTGGTCGTCGACAATTACGACAGCTTCGTGTTCAACCTGGTGCAGTACCTGGGACAGCTTGGAGTCCAGGCCGAGGTGTGGCGCAATGATGACGCGCGGCTATCCGACGGGGCCGCCATCTCCGCGGAATTCGACGGTGTCCTGCTCAGCCCGGGCCCGGGCACCCCGGAACGCGCGGGCGCATCGATCAGCCTGGTCCGCGCGTGCGCCGCGGCGAACACCCCGCTGCTGGGGGTCTGCCTGGGACACCAGGCCATCGGTGTCGCATTCGGCGCCACCGTTGACCGTGCCCCTGAGTTGCTGCACGGTAAGACCAGCAGCGTATTCCACACGAATGTTGGTGTCTTGCAAGGGCTTCCGGATCCGTTCACGGCGACCCGATACCACTCGCTGACAATCCTGCCCGAATCGCTGCCCGCGGTCCTGCAGGTCACCGCGCGCACCCGCAGCGGGGTGATCATGGCGGTGCGCCACACCGGCCTGCCGATCCACGGTGTCCAGTTCCACCCAGAGTCGATCCTGACCGAGGGCGGGCATCGGATGTTGGCCAATTGGCTCGCCTATTGCGGGTGGGCACGAGATGACACGCTGGTCCGCCGGCTGGAGAACGAGGTCCTCGCCGCGGTCCGGCCGCACTTGCCGGCTTCGGGAGCCAGCTCAGCTGCGGCTACTGACCGAACTTCAGCGTGATGATCCCGTCCCGGTTTACCCCGACACCGGCGGGCGGGTTCTGATACACCACCCGGTTGTGCTGGGAACCGCCGGCGTCGACGTCGGGACCCTTGTCCAGCACCCCTGTCCAGCCCAGTGCCCGTAAGCGTGGTTCGGCGTCGGTCCAGAACATGCCGGAAACGTCGGGCATAAGGAACTGGTTGCCCCTGGACACCTGCAGCTCGATCACCGAGTCCACCGGAACCGTCTGGCCCTTGGGCGGATTGGTGCCGATCACCTCACCCGCCGGGCGGGGGCTATCCACCGACGACTGACTGAACTTGGTGAAGCCATAGACGGTGAGGTTCTTTTGGGCGACGTCGATGGGCTGGCCCGCGACGTCGGGGACCTGCTTGGTCTCCGGCCCGGAGCCGACGATCACGGTGATGACGTTGGTGATCGCCGACGTCTGGTTGGCCGGCGGGTTGGTCCCGATAACCTTGCCCAGCAGCTCAGGGGTCGACGGGGAGTTTGCCTGCTTGAATTTGGTGAATCCGGCGGCTTTCAGCTTGGTTACCGCGTCGGCATAGCTCATCGAGGAGACGTCGGGCACTTCGCGTTGTTCGGGTCCGGTGGAGACATTGATGGTGATCACGTCGCCCGCACCCACCGAGGCGTTGGCGCCGGGATCGGTGTTGATGACATGGTCTGGCGGGATCGTCGAGTCGGGCTGCTGCTGGGTCCGCGTCTTGAAGCCGCGGTTTTGCAGTGCGGCGATAGCATCCGCGGACACCTGCCCACGCACGTCGGGCACTTGAATATCACGGGTGTTGCCGCCGAACGAGTTGAACGCGATGACGACGACGACCGTCAGGACCGCCAGCACGGCGACCGCGACAACCCAGCGGCCGACGGAACCACCCCGATCGCGGTCGGTGTCATCTAACTGCTGGCGAGGCAGTGGATCGGTGCGCGGACCCCCGACGTTCGCTGTGGAGGTGAACATCGAGTTCCGCTCGGCCCCGGTGAGCACCTTGGGTGCCTCGGGCGGCTCACCGTTGTGCACCCGGACCAGGTCGGCGCGCATCTCGGCCGCCGTCTGGTAGCGGTTTTCCGGGTTCTTGGCCAACGCCTTGAGAACGACGGCGTCGAGGTCGGGGGAGATGCCCTCATGGCGTTCCGACGGGGGAATCGGGTCTTCGCGGACATGTTGGTAGGCCACCGAGACGGGCGAGTCGCCGGTGAACGGCGGTTCACCGGTGAGGATTTCGTAAAGAACACAGCCCAACGAATAGACGTCTGACCGGGCGTCGACGGGATCGCCGCGGGCCTGCTCGGGGGAAAGGTATTGGGCGGTCCCGATCACGGCCGAGGTCTGAGTGACGCTGCTGCTGTCGGCAATCGCGCGTGCGATGCCGAAGTCCATCACCTTCACCGCGTTGGTCGTGCTGATCATGATGTTCGCCGGCTTGACGTCGCGGTGGATGATGCCGTTCTGATGGCTGAAGTTCAGCGCCTGGCAGGCGTCGGCGATGATCTCGATGGCCCGCCGGGGTGGCAGTGGACCCTCGGTGTGCACGATGTCGCGCAGGGTTACGCCGTCGACGTACTCCATGACGATGTAGGGCAGCGGACCGGCGGGCGTTTCCGCCTCGCCGGTGTCGTACACCGCCACGATGGACGGGTGATTCAGGGCCGCGGCGTTTTGTGCCTCGCGCCGGAAGCGCAGGTAGAAGCTAGGGTCGCGGGCTAGATCCGCGCGCAGCACCTTGACCGCGACGTCGCGGTGTAGTCGGACGTCGCGGGCCAGGTGAACCTCGGACATGCCCCCGAAACCGAGGATGTCACCGAGTTCATACCGGTCGGACAGGTGCTGAGGGGTGGTCATTGCAGTGTTTCGTGTCGGGCTGGCGACGTGCTGCGGTGCGGCGTGAGCGGGACAAATCGAAGTCCAGAATTACCTGCCTCGCCGGGATCCGTCCAATTGAATCGCAGGCCCTGCCCGGTCGCGGAGCCGTTGGGGGTCTTGCTGGGGGCCGGTGGGGTCC
This sequence comes from Mycobacterium sp., assembly GCA_035569455.1. Classification (GTDB taxonomy): domain Bacteria; phylum Actinomycetota; class Actinomycetes; order Mycobacteriales; family Mycobacteriaceae; genus Mycobacterium. The sequence goes on from DATMMZ010000321.1 coordinate 4,586, forward strand.
CGGTGTCGGTGACGGTGGGAGCGGGCGGCGGCGGCTGGTTTTCACCGCTGTGATTGATGACGATGAGCACCGCGATGATGATCGCCAACGCTCCGAGCACCCCTGCGGCCCAGAGCAGCGCGCGCTGACCGGACGAGAATGTACGCCGCGGAGGCGGCGGGCGCTGCCCTGACGGCCGGGGCCGGCGCGTCGGAGCGGTCCGACCGCCGGCGGGGGCCACGGTCCTGACCTGCGGGCTCGACGGAATGGCGGCCGGGGAGGCCCTGCCGGGAGGCGGTGTCTGGCTCGGCCTGGGGGGACGGCGGCCGGCGCGCACCGCAGCGACCGCGTCGGCGAATGGTCCCCCACTGCGGTAACGCATGCCGGGGTTCTTGACCAGCGTTATCTCGATCAGTTCGCGCACGTTGGGCGGCAGGTCGGCGGGCAGCGGCGGCGGGGGTTCCTTGATGTGCTTCATCGCCACCGTCAGGGCACCGTCACCGGTGAACGGCCGCTTACCCGAAACCACTTCGTACCCAACAACTCCCAGCGAGTAGACATCACTGGATGGGGTCGCGTCGTGACCCAGTGCCTGTTCGGGTGCGATGTATTGGGCGGTGCCCATCACCATGCCGGTCTGGGTGACCGGCGCGGCGTCGACCGCCTTGGCGATGCCGAAGTCGGTGATCTTCACCTGTCCGGTGGGGGTGATCAAGATGTTGCCCGGCTTGACGTCGCGGTGTACCAGGCCGGCGGCGTGCGCGATTTGCAGGGCGCGGCCCGTCTGCTCGAGCATGTCCAGCGCATGCCGCAGTGACAGTCGGCCGGTGCGCTTGAGCACCGAATTCAGCGGCTCGCCGTTGACCAGCTCCATCACCAGGTAGGCGGTGCGACCCTCGCCGTCCAGCTGGCTTTCACCGTAGTCATGGACGCTGGCGATCCCGGGGTGGTTGAGCATGGCGGTGGTCCGCGCCTCCGCACGGAACCGCTCGATGAACTCCGGGTCCTG
>DATMMZ010000322.1:0-9333 GCA_035569455.1 Mycobacterium sp.
ACCGAAGACACGGTATGGCGCGCGACTGGCCGGAATCATCCAGTCCCCGTTGGCAATTGCGGCGTGGGTACTGGTAATTTTCGAGGTGGCTTCACTGACCCTCGCGATGACCGCCCAATACCCGGCGTGGTCGGTGGGACGGTCAAACCTGGAGGCGTTGGCCGGCAAGACGTGCGGACTGGCCGAAGACGTGCTGGTGGAGCAGGATCCCAACGCCGGCATGCTGCCACCCGTAAGCGGTTCGGGGGCCGCCGCCCTGGGGGCCGGCCTGTCCGAAGCCTTCACGCCCAACGGTATCCCCGCTGATGTTCGCGCCGACCCGGTGATGGAGCGTCCGGGCGACCGCAGCTTCGTCAACGACGACGGGCTGATCACCGGCGCAGAAGCCGGCACTGAGGGCGGCACCAACGCCGCACCCGGAGTCAACGGCTCGGTTGCCCAGCTGCCCTACAACCTGGATCCCGCCCGCACACCCGTGCTGGGCAGCTGGCGCTCCGGTGTGCAGGTACCCGCCAGTCTGCGGTCGGGCTGGTACCGACTGCCGGCGCGGGACAAGGCGAGGCCGCTGCTGGTGGTATCGGCGGCCGGCCGTTTCGACCCCCGCGAGGTGCAGTTGCAGTGGGCTACCGATGACGGCGCGGCCAGCGGACATCCCGGCGGGTCATTCCAGTTCGCCGATGTCGGGGCTCCGCCGGCCTGGCGTAACTTGCGGCTGCCCATGTCGGCGATTCCGAGCGCCGCCACCCAGGTTCGCCTCGTCGCGACCGACGAGGATCTGGCGCCCCAGCACTGGATCGCGGTCACGCCGCCACGGATTCCGCAGCTACGCACGCTGCAGGATGTGGTGGGCTCGCAGGACCCGGTGCTCCTGGACTGGCTGGTGGGTCTGGCGTTCCCGTGCCAGCGACCGTTCGGCCACCAAAACGGTGTCGACGAAACGCCGAAGTGGCGAATCCTGCCGGATCGATTCGGCGCCGAGGCCAACTCTCCGGTGATGGACAACAACGGAGGCGGCCCACTGGGCGTCACCGAGTTGCTGGTGAAGGCGACCACGGTGGCGAGCTACCTGAAAGACGACTGGTCCCGGGACTGGGGTGCGTTGCAACGGTTGACGCCCTACTACCCTGACGCACAAGCCGCCCGTCTCCAACTAGCGACGGTGACGCGCAGCGGCCTGTGGAACCCGGCGCCACTCAGACATTAGGTCGGCTTAGAGTCCGGGCAAGCAGAGGCCGGGGATGCACCCAAGATTCGGTGGTGGGTTGTCTCCCTCGTATACAAAATGACCACGATTAGCCTGGAAACCGTAGTCGACCCAGTACCAGGTGTGGCAGACATTCATGTCCCACACGACATCGCTCTCCGGCAGCGGCTGCCCTGGGCACCATTGATATGGGCCCCGTGTGTTGGCCTGCGCGGCACCCGCGGCCACACCAAATCCGGCCACCGCGACGACGCCCGACAGCAGCGCCCCGGCAGCAATTCGCTTGAGGTATGACGCGGTGTTCACGGTCGTTCCTTTCACTGCTGTCGGGGCTATCGCCGTAAGCCGCTCTGGAGTCACACTTCTGCCCCGCTCCGGTTGATGTCGGTATCAATCCGGAAACGGGGCAGAAGGTATTACCCGGCTCAGGGGACGAGAGCACGCAAGGGGTGTGTGAGGGCCCATTCCGGGTGCAGGATGTCGCCGGCGTAATGGCGCACCGGGTGCAGAGGTCCGCTGTACGGGTCGTATGGATCAGCGGATGCGACTGCCGGCATCAGCGACGCCGCGAGTGACAGACCGAGGGCGCCCAAGAGGACACCTGCCATCATGCGCGGCTTGGACACCTTCTTCGTGCTCACCTGAGTTTCTGATTGGGCGGTTTTGGCGGTCATAGTTGTGATTCCTTGTCTGCATCTGCCGGATGATTCGCCGGATGTCTCCCAGGCTGGAAAATTCCCCTGCCTCGCTGCCGGAGAACCCCGCCTGGTGCCGGCCGCTGCGACCGACACCTCCAGGTTGCCGTACACCGCTTGCCTGATCTTGGTGAAATTCTTGCGAAATTCTTGTTCGCTTGACAGCGATTTTCAGGGATAAATAGGACGTCATAGCATGTTTCCCGTGATGACATAGGTTGCTGTCAGCGCGGGGGTCGGCGCGACGTTGATCATGGCCATCGGTAAGTCTACGCTAACGGTTCGTGGCCACTTACCAAGATGGTGATGCCTGGCTGGCCCTGGCCGACGGGACGCGACGGGCGATTGTGGAACGCCTCGGACACGGCCCGCTGGCAGTCGGTGAATTGGCGCGCCACCTACCTGTCAGCAGGCCGGCAGTTTCGCAGCACCTCAAAGTGCTCAAGTCAGCCGGGCTGGTGCGCGACCACGCTGCGGGAACGCGTCGCGTCTACCAGCTAGATCCGACTGGTCTCGAGGCGTTACGCGCCGAGCTCGACCGGTTCTGGACTCAAGCCCTGGCCAGCTACGCGCAAGCCATCGACGAATCCAAGGAACGGCAAGGATTGGAAGGAGAAGTTTCATGACACAGCCCCGAACTCCGAATATCCGGCACTCCGTCGTCGTCAACGCTCCTGTCGAGCGTGCGTTCGCCGTCTTCACCGAGCAATTCGGCAACTTCAAGCCGCGCGAGCACAACTTGCTCGCCGTCCCAATCGCCGAGACAGTATTCGAGCGCCAAGTGGGCGGGCATATCTACGACCGCGGCGTCGACGGCAGCATGTGCCGATGGGCGCGCGTATTGGTCTACGAGCCTCCCAGCCGCGTGGTGTTTTCCTGGGATATCGGTCCGACCTGGCAGAGGGAAATCGACCTGTCCAAGACCAGCGAGGTCGAGGTGCGCTTCACCGCGGAGCCCGGCGAGCGCACCCGCGTCGAACTCGAACATCGCCATCTGGACCGGCACGGCCCCGGTTGGCAATCGGTCGCGGACGGTGTCGACGGCGATGCGGGGTGGCCGCTGTATCTGGACCGCTACGGTCGTCTCTTCAGCGTGGGGACGCGGCCGTGACAGCAAACGGCGAAGCCACCCTGATGGAGATGGCCCGCGCTGAGCGAGCCGACCTCGCAGCCTTCCTGGCTACCCTGACGCCCCAGCAGTGGGACACTCCCAGCCTGTGTGTGGGGTGGAGCGTCAAAGACGTTGTTGCGCACATGATCAGCTATGAGGAACTCGGCGCGATGGGGTTGATCAGGCGATTCGTGAAGGGCCGGATAGTGCGCGCCAACGAGGTCGGCGTCGATGAGTTCGCGCCGCTGAGCCCGCGGCAGCTGATCGAATTCCTGCGCGATCATCTGACACCCCATGGGTTGACCGCGGGTTTCGGTGGCATGATCGCACTCGTCGACGGCACGATCCATCACCAAGACATCCGGCGCGCGCTCGGCCAACCTCGCACCATCCCCGCCGATCGCCTCGGCCGTGTTCTCGGCCTGGTGCCGGGCAACCCCAGGCTCGGAGCGGGACGTCGGATCAGGGGACTGCGGCTGCGCGCCAACGACATCGACTGGGCCCACGGCCACGGGCCCGAGGTAACCGGCACCGGCGAAGCGCTGCTCATGGCCATGTCAGGCCGCCCCGCAGCGCTCGCTGACCTCGCCGGTCCGGGTCACGCCACCCTGGCCGCACGGCTGGGTGATCGCCCGGCCAAGTGATCGATCCGCTCAGCTGGGGCGGATCTCGACGGTGAACTCGTGGCTGCCGATGCGGATGCGGTCGCCGTCGGCGAGGGTGGCGCTGCCCCGGATCCGCTGCTGTTGTACCTCGACACCATTCGTCGACTTCGAATCGTAGATCACGAAACCGGTTCCGGTGTCGATGATTACGGCGTGGTACCGGCTCACGTCGGTGTCGTCGTCGAGAACGATGTCGTTGTCAGAATGGCGCCCGATCCGGGTGGACGCGCCGCTGAGCACGTACTGGCGACCGCGTCTATCGCGCAGCCGGGCGATGGTGGGCTCGCCGGTGGACTCGCCGGCCGCCGCGGCATCCGACTCGGGGTCGTAAATGTTCTGCTTGTGCGTGGTCAGGGTGGAACGTTTAGCGATCAAGGGCTCCTGGCGCAGGATGCGCTCATGCAGGGCACTCACCGTGGGACCGGGGTCGATGCCAAGCCCGTCGGCCAGGGTTGTTTTCAGGCGCCGATAAGCACCAAGGGCGTCGGATTGGCGCTCGGTGACGTAGTAGGCGGTGATCAGCTGCGCCCAGAGCGGTTCACGGTATGGGTGTTCGGCGGTCAGCGCCTCGAGCTCACCGATCACGGCCCCGGCGCGTCCGCACGCGATCTCGGCCTCCGCCCGGGCGGTGTGGGACGCCACCTTCTCTTCCAACAGCATGGCGGCGTAGGCATCGACGAAGGCGAAGTCGCGCAAGTCATCGAGGACCGGTCCACGCCATTCGCCCAGCGCGGCGTGCAGGTGGTTGCCGGCGTCCTCGAATCGTCCCGCGGCCGCGGCCCGGGCACCCGCAGTCTTTTCGGCGGTGAAGCGTCCCACATCGCAGTCGGCGTCGGCGACGCTGAGTTGATACCCCGGCGGCGCGCTCGCCAGCACCGTGTACCGGTCGGCCCCAGCACTATTGAGCAGTCGGCGCAGGGTGGATATATGGGACTGAATGCTGGTGCGCGCCGCCGGCACCGGGTCCTCACCCCATACCGCGTCAATCAATGAGTCGACGGACACCGGCCGGTTGCGGTTGATCACCAGCATGGCCAACACCGCCCGCTGTTTCGCTGCGCCCAACGGCACCCGGATGCCGTGCGCGGTCACCAGCAACGGTCCCAGAACACCAAACCCGAGACCCGAGTTCCTCATCGCGCCGCCAGCCTCCCGGGTACCTCCAGCTATCAGCCCCTATTGTGACGGCACTGCGACCGCAACTGAAGGATCCCCATGGCAACGGCGAGCCTGCGCGCGGATTTGGGGCAAACTTGAAATCGCCGAAGACCGGCTTCCCCCGCTGCGGATCAGCCGCAGCTGCAGGGCCGGGTATTCGAAGGTGAACCGCGTGCCGGCTACAGCGCGGGCAGCGCGCCCGCGGCGACGAACTCCTTGAGCAGGCTCACCAGCCGCTCAACGGCGATTTCGTCGGTCGGGATGATGGGACGTGTCCGATCGTGAGGCTTGATGACGTCTCCCTCGAACCTGCTCGTAATAGGTGCGGTCATGGCAGGTCCCCTCCTTAGGTCCCCAATGTGCCCCAATGTGCTTTGCGGCGTTTTAGGTTTTTCCCTTGTGGCGTCGGTCCTAAACCGAAAATTGAGACGAAATTAAGTTGGCGTCCAGCCGGGTGGGAACCTGGCCGTCAGGGTGGGGCGTTGCGCCGTCGGCAACCCTTTGATTCCAACCCTTTTAGCCAAGTGTCAAATATTCTTTTGATTCCACTATTGATCGAACACCGCCAAGCGCTGCGTTAGCTATTCGAAACCCAGGCGCTGACCGCCGGTGGTCAGAATTTACCCAGCCGGGTCGGGGTCGACCAGCCGCCATCCACAGGGTCCAAATCCGAATGTCCGGCTCACCTCAGGCCCGTCCCCCGCAAGCGGGTGGGGGTACCTCCCTCTGGAGGCGTGCCCCCAGCACGGCCCTGCGTCCTCACCGGACAAACCCGCGTCGCTTACGATCGAGCCTCGTGCCCCACGACGGTAATGAGCGATCGCAGCGGATACCGCGGTTGATCGCCGTCGTTGCGGGGATCGCGGGCCTGCTGCTGTGCGCCATGGTCCCCGTGCTTCCGGTTAAGCAGACCACGGCGACCATCCTCTGGCCGCAAGGTACCACCGCGGATGGGCACGTCACCCAGATCACCGCCCCACTGGTGTCCGGAGCGCCACGCGCGCTGGACATCTCCATCCCCTGCTCCGCGATGGCCACCTTGCCTCCCGACGGAGGATTGGTGCTCTCGACCCTGCCAACCGGTGGCGTGGATGCCGGCAAAGGTGGGCTCTTCGTGCGTGCCAACAAAGACGTGATCGTGGTCGCGTTCCGAGATTCGGTGGCGGCGGTGGCACAGCGCTCGGCCGTCGCCGCCGGCGCCTGTAGCGTGCTGCGCATCCGAGCCGACGCCGGCGGCGCAAGTGCGGATTTCGTCGGCATTCCCGGCGCTTCCGGGAACCTACCTTCAGAGAAGAAGCCCCAGGTCGGGGGGATTTTCACCGATCTGAAGGTCCCCGCACAACCCGGGCTGTCGGCCCGCATCGACATCGACACCCGGTTCATCACGGCGCCCTCCGCCATGAAGAAGATCGCGATGGTCCTGGGTGCGCTGGCAGTCTTGGTCGCCATCCTTGCGCTGGCGACCCTGGATCGTCACAGCCGGGGCGGCACGCTCGTCAACTGGCGGTCTCCGATTGCCTGGCTCGCTCGGTACCGCCCGCGCGAGCACCGGGTCACGTGGTGGCGCGTCGGCGTGGCCACCTACCTGGCTGACGCGGCAGTGCTGGCAACGCTGCTGGTATGGCATGTCATCGGCGCCACTTCGTCGGACGACGGCTACAACCTGACCATCGCCCGGGTGGCGCCGAAAGCGGGCTACGTGGCCAACTACTACCGCTACTTCGGGACGACCGAGGCGCCGTTCGACTGGTATTTCGCAGTGCTGGCCAAATTGGCATCGGTGAGCACCGCGGGCGTCTGGATGCGGCTACCGGCCACGGTGGCCGGGATCGTGTGCTGGCTGATCATCAGCCACTGCGTGCTGCGACGGTTGGGACCGGGAAGGGGCGGCCTGGCAACCAACGGTGTGGCGGTGTTCACCGCGGGCGCGGTATTCCTGGCCGCCTGGCTGCCGTTCAACAACGGCCTGCGGCCTGAGCCGCTGATCGCCCTCGGCGTGATGATCACTTGGATGCTGGTGGAGCGCGCGATCGCCCTGCGGCGATTGGCTCCGGCCGCGGTCGCGATCGTGGTCGCGATGCTCACCGCGGCCCTGGCACCGCAGGGGTTGATCGCCATCGCGGCGCTGCTGACCGGGGCCAGGGCCATCGCCCAAACGATGCGGCGACGCCGAGTGACCGACGGCCTGCTGGCGCCTCTGCTGGTGCTGGCGGCGTCTTTGTCGCTGATCCTGGTGGTGGTGTTTCGCAGTGAAACGCTGGCCGCGGTGGCCGAGTCGGCACGCATCAAATACAAGGTCGGGCCGACGATCGCGTGGTACCAGGATTGGCTGCGCTACTACTTCCTTACGGTGGAGTCCAACCCAGACGGGTCGATGACGCGGCGATTCGCGGTGCTGGTGCTGCTGCTGTGCCTGTTCGGAATGCTGGTGATACTGCTGCGACGCGGGCGGGTGCCGGGGTTGGCCAGCGGCCCGGCCTGGCGGCTGATCGGCACCACCGCAGTCGGGCTACTGCTGTTGACGTTCACCCCCACGAAGTGGGCCGTACAGTTCGGTGCGTTCGCCGGACTGACCGGCGCCCTCGGTGCGGTCACCGCGTTCACCGTCGCCCGGATCGGCCTGCACAGCCGCCGCAACCTGACGCTGTACATCACCGCGCTGCTGTTCGTGCTGGCCTGGGCAACCTCGGGCATCAACGGCTGGTTCGAGGTCAACAGCTACGGCGTCCCGTGGTACGACATCCCGCCGGTCATCGCGAGCCATCCGGTGACGTCGATGTTTCTGACGATGTCGATCCTGACCGGACTGCTGGCCGCCTGGTATCACTTCCGCATGGACTACGCCGGGCACACCGAAGTCAAGGACAACCGGCGCAACCGCGTCCTGGCCTCCACGCCGCTGCTGGTGGTCGCGACGATCATGGTCCTGGGCGAGGTCGGCTCGCTGGCCAAAGCCGCCGTCTTCCGCTACCCGCTCTACACCACCGCCAAGGCCAACCTGGCGGCAATCACATCGGGGCTGTCGTCCACCAGCTGCGCGATGGGCGATGACGTGCTGGCGGAACCAGACCCCAATGCGGGTCTGCTGCAGCCGGTTCCAGGGCAGCAATTCGGCCCCGCGGGCCCGCTCGGCGGAATCAACCCTGTCGGCTTCAAACCCGAAGGGGTGGGCGACGACCTGAGATCGTACCCGGTGGTGACCAAACCGGGGGTGGTGAATTCCGACGCGTCACCCAACAAGCCCAACGCCACTATGAGTGACTCCGCGGGCACGGCCGGCGGGAAAGGCCCGGTCGGGGTGAACGGGTCGCACGCGGCACTACCGTTCGGCCTCGACCCGGCCCGCACACCAGTGATGGGCAGCTACGGCGAGAATTCGCGGGCCGCCACGGCGACCTCGGCGTGGTACCAGTTGCCGCCGCGCAGCCCGGACCGGCCGCTGGTGGTGGTCTCCGCCGCCGGTGCTATCTGGTCGTACAAAGAGGATGGCACCTTCACCTACGGGCAGTCGCTGAAATTGGAGTGGGGCGTCGCTCGCCCCGACGGCACTACCCAGCCGCTCGGGGAGGTGCAGCCGATCGACATCGGGCCGCCGCCGGCGTGGCGCAATCTGCGGTTCCCGCTAACCTGGGCGCCCCCGGAGGCCAACGTGGCACGTATCGTCGCTTACGACCCGAACCTGAGTTCCGAGCAGTGGTTCGCGTTCACGCCGCCGCGGGTCCCGGTACTGCAGACCCTGCAGCAATTGATTGGATCGCACACACCCGTGCTGATGGACATCGCGACCGCCGCAAACTTCCCCTGCCAGCGGCCGTTCTCCGAACACCTTGGCGTTGCCGAACTTCCGCAATACCGCATCCTGCCCGATCACAAACAGACGGCGGCGTCGTCCAACGGGTGGCAGGCCAGCGAGACCGGCGGTCCGTTCCTGTTCACTCAGGTGCTGCTGCGTACCTCGACGATCTCTACGTATCTGCGCGGCGACTGGTATCGCGACTGGGGATCGGTCGAGGAGTACTACCCGTTGGTGCCTGCCGATCGTGCACCGGATGCCGTTATAGAAGAAGGTGTGATCACAGTGCGCGGCTGGAGCCGGCAAGGACCGATTAGGGCCCTCCCATGAACCGGGACGCAAGCGTGATCAACCACGAACGCCACGCGGCCACCGCACGCGACGGCCGTGACGATGTGCGGGTGACGCGCTGGGTCGCGACGATCGCCGGGCTCCTCGGCTTCGTATTGTCTGTCGCCACACCGCTGCTGCCCGTCGTGCAGACCACCGCGACGCTGAACTGGCCGCAAAACGGCCAATTGAACAGCGTTACCGCACCGCTGATTTCGCTGACACCGGTCGACGTAACGGTAACCGTGCCGTGCTCTGTGGTGCGCGCCCTGCCACCCGACGGCGGGGTCGTGCTGAGTACGGCGCCCAAGAAGGGCAAGGATGCCGCGCTGAACGCGTTGTTCGTCGTCGCCAGCAGCCAGCGCGTCGACGTCACC
>DATMMZ010000323.1:0-15831 GCA_035569455.1 Mycobacterium sp.
GGCGATCGCCGCCGCACCGAGTGCCGCGGCGACCCCGGCTGACCAGCTTTGCTCCGATATGGGCGGATCAACCCAATGCCAAAGTGCCGGCAACGTACAGATCTACACCACGCTTCACGCTACGGGGGTCACACCCCGTACGGCGTATGGCCCCTTCGAGGGTTATCACGCCGGTCACAACTGAGTTAAGAAGCGCGATCGGCGACATGCGTGAGCGCGCGTCGGCGATCATCCCGCCACCCGACGCTTACCAAAGCAGACCGGGCCTGATGCTCGATTACGGGAACGGCGTCCGCGCCGGCCGTCCAACGGCCGGAAGCACCATCAGCCCCGCTCCCAGCCAGGAGAGGGCGGGCAACCAGGACAAGGCTGCCGTTAATGGAGCGCCCTGCGCGAAGTGTCCTGCGGCCAGCGCAATACGTGCCACCGCCGCCATCGCCATTGTGGAGAACATCGCCCCGACCGCCTGGAAGAAGGCTGGGAATTTAGTGGGCGTTGTTCGCTGGTACAGCGGCGGCTGCTCAACGCTGTCGCGCGTGACATCGACCGCAGGGGGGCTTGTCGCGATGCTGATCGATAGCAGAGCGCGCCCGGCTTCCTGCTGGCGCGGCTGGCCACAGGAAGGGCAGGCAGACCGATGGCAGATCAGCAGACCGTCCACGAGGTGACCTACGACCTGCTCCGCAAACTCGGGTTGACGACGGTGTTCGGCAATCCCGGTTCCACCGAGCAGACGTTTTTGAAGAATTTCCCCGACGACTTCACCTATGTCCTTGGGCTACAGGAAGCCTCGGTACTGGCCATGGCCGACGGTTTCGCGCAATCCACCGGAAAGCCCGCATTGGTCAACGTCCACACCGGTGCCGGCACGGGTAATGCGATGGGAAGCTTGGTCGCGGCGTACAAGGGCAATGTCCCGCTGATTGTCACGGCAGGTCAGCAAACCCGCGAAATGGTGTTGTGCGAACCGTATTTGACCAACAAGGATGAGAACCTGCTGCCGTTGCCGTGGGTCAAGTGGGCGTATCAGCCGGCGCGCGCCGAGGATGTGCCGGCGGCGTTCATGCGCGCCTACACGGTGGCGCTGCAGCCACCGGCCGGCCCGGTGTTTTTGTCCATCCCGCTTGACGATTGGGAGAAGCCGGCGTTGGGCCCTGCGGTGGTGCGAACGGTGAGCCACCGGGTCGCCCCGGACACCGAGCGGCTGCGCGGTTTCGCCGATCGCATCAACCGCGCGCAGCGGCCGCTGCTGGTGTTCGGCCCCGAAGTTGATCGCAGCGGCGCCTGGGACGCCGGCGTGGCCTTCGCAGAAAAGGTCGGCGCGCCGGTGTATTCCAGCCCGCTTCCCGACAGGGCGTCGTTTCCCGAAGATCACCCGCGGTTTGCGGGACCGCTGCCGATGACCATCGCCGGTGTCAGCGAGGTGCTGCGGGGACACGACCTGGTGGTCGTGATCGGTGCACAGGTGTTCCGCTACTACCCGTATGTTCCCGGCGAGTACCTGCCCGCGGGCACACAACTGCTGCAAATCACCGCCGATCCGGCGTTGGCGGGCGCGGCACCGGTGGGCGACAGCGTCATCGGAGATGCCCTGATCGCCCTAGAGCAGCTGGTGGACATGGTCGATGATCATAGTGACCGCCCGGCTCCGGCGGCGCAGGCCCGTAGCCGCGAGATCGTCGACTCGGCCTCCCCACCGCTGACGACGGATGCGGTGTGGTCCACCCTGAGCACGGTCAAACCTGCCGATTCGCCGCTGGTGACCGAGTCGACATCGACGATGGCCCAACAACTGCGCTGGCTGCCCACTACCCGCCCGGCGTCGTTTTTCGCCACCGCCAGCGGCGGCATCGGCTGGGGCGTGCCCGCGGCGGTGGGCATCGCGCTGGGGGACCGCGCCCGCGGGGTCAACCGCACTGTGGTCGCCACCATCGGCGACGGATCGTTCCAATACTCGGTGCAGGCCATCTGGACCGCCGCTCAGCATCGCCTGCCGGTCGTGTTCGTGGTGATGCGCAATGGCGAATACTCGATCCTCAAGTCGTTTGCGGTGCTGGAGAAAACACCCGGGGTGCCTGGTATGGACCTGCCCGGCCTCGACATCGCCTCCATCGCCGCAGGTTTCGGCTGCCGCGCGATCAACGTGGACAGCACCGAAAAGCTCGCCGAGGAATTCAGCACCGCACTGGGTGCCGACGGGCCCACCGTCATCGTGGTGCCGACCAAACCCCAACCGGCCCACCTCGGCTGAGCTGCGCTCCAAAGCGCGCCGCGCTGTGTCGGCAAAGAACGGTTGGTTCCGGCGCCGTTGAAACCACCGGTCCCAAGGAGGATGACCTTGCCGATCTACACCCTCACGACGACGGCGTCGACGCTCAATACCCAGGTCAAGGCTGCGCTGGCCGGCGAGATCGGCCGCATTCATGCATCGATCAATCACGTGCCCAGCACCTATGTCAACGTCGTTTTCCACGAGCTGCCCGCCGACGGGATCTACACGGACGGCGTGCCTGCGAATCCGGTGCTGGTCAGCGGCTGGGTGCGGGCCGGTCACCCGGAAGCCGAAACCACGCGTCTCGCTACCGAAATCGCCGCCGCCGTGTCTCGGATCGCCAACGTCGCCGTCGACCGGGTGCTTGTGGTGATTCAAAGCAGCCCAGCGCGGTTCGCGGTGGAAGGTGGCCGCGTCCTGCCGGAGCCCGGCCAAGAGCAGGCCTGGTTTGCCTCAGAGTAACAAGCTGCATTTCAGCTGCGGTGCAACGACCTCCGTAGCCACCCTCAAAGAGGCCGGTTGTGAATTGGCCCTCGGTGCATCGGCCCTGCTGCCGAATTGAATCTCGCCCAGTCGCAATCCACGGCGGAATCCGTGCACTGAGTTGGCGCGGCGGATGTAAGCCGACGAAAACCGGTTCCCCGGCCGCCTCGATTTACAGCACCCTTCGCACAGGCACGCGATCGTGCTGACACGCGTCGGCGGCGTGCGGAATGAATCCGGACCACAGTCCGGTTATACCCCGGGAGCGGGCTAGCCGCCCGTGATCACCCAGAATGAAGGAGAAAAGACCCATGACCACAGCAGCTTCAACCACGGGACTCAGTGCCGGGACGTGGACCATCGATCCGGTTCACTCATCCATCGGGTTCTCGGTCCGCCACCTGATGGTCAGCAAGGTGCGTGGCACCTTCGACAAGTTCAGCGGCGCGATAACCGTCGCCGACGACGGCGGCCCGTCGGTGACCGCCGAAATCGCGGTCGACTCCGTCAGCACCAATAACGAGCAACGCGACGCGCACATCAAGTCGGCGGACTTCTTCGACGTCGACGAGCACCCGACCGCCACGTTCACTTCGCACAGGGTTCGGGACAACGGCGATCGGTATGTCCTTGACGGGGACTTGACCCTAAAAGGCGTGACCAAGCCGGTCAGCCTTGACCTGGAGTTCTTCGGTGTCAATCCCGGCGCTGGCAACGGTGAAGTGGCCGGCTTCGAAGCCTCCGTCGTGTTGAACCGCAAAGACTTCGGGATCGACATCGACATGCCATTAGAGACTGGCGGTGCTGTGGTCGGCGACAAGGTGACCGTCACGATCGAGATCGAAGCGCTCAAGCAGGCTTAACCCGCGGACGGTGGTTCAAGGTCAGCGACGCCTACCCACCGATTGATGACCAGCCTTACCCAGCGCGGGTGTCGAGCACAACGCGAAAGCGAGCCCGCCCGGAAAGCATGCGCTCGTAGGCCTTTGGCGCCTCCGAGAGCGGCATGACCTCGTTCATGGAGCGGATGCCGCGTCGGTGCGCCAACAGCAGATTGTCCTCGTTCTCAATAGCGCTGCCGGTGAGTGAGCCGGCGACCGAGCGGGTGGCCAAAACTAGGTCGGTGGTCTGAGTCTCGATGGGGTCTGGCGTGACGCCGACGACGACCATGCGGCCGTTCGGGGCTAACCCCGCAACCAGTGGCGACATCGAGGCACCGCTGGCGGCGGTCGCGATGATGGCCGCCGCGCCGCCGAGTTCGCGCAGCGCGGCGGCGGGATCGGTTGCAACGCTGTCGATGTAATGATCCGCGCCGAGCTGGACGGCGAGGGCAGCTTTCTCGCTGCCCCGAGCGATGGCCGCGACTTGGTACCCGAGTGTGGCGGCGTATTGGATGCCGAGGTGGCCCAGTCCACCGATACCTTGGATGGCGACCAGGGCACCGGGGCGGGCGCCGGCGCGCAGCAGTGCGCTGTACACGGTGATACCGGCGCACAGCAACGGCGCAACATCGAGCGGCTCCACGTTGTCGGAAACGCGGACGAGACCACTGGCGCGGGCATAGGCCACCTCGCCGTATCCGCCATCAACGGTGGTGCCGGTCTGCTCCTGATTGACGCAGTTGACGAACTCGCCGCGACGGCACGGCTCACACTCGAAGCAGTGGCCGTTGAGGAACCCGACACCGACCCGGTCGCCCGCCTGCCAGGCGGTCACTCCCGGCCCGACAGCCTCGACGACACCGACGATTTCGTGGCCCGGCACAACAGGTTTCGACGGATCGGGCCGCAAACCTTCGACGGCGACGGTGTCGCTGTGGCAGACGCCGCAGGCCAGCACCCGTAGCCGGGCCTCACCCGGCAGTGGTTCCCTGCGCTGCCGCTCGACCTGCCGGAACTGCCGCTCACCGGTCACCTCCCATACGCGATAAGTAGACACTTCGCCTCCCGTCGCTAGCGCGTTGGCCTTCGGTGCCACCACCCGATGGTAAGGCTGTCCCTACCAACATCACGACCGGTTGGGCGGTCAGCGAGAAATGAGACCGCGCAATATGGCGATCACGATAAGGCCACGATAACGACGACTGCGATGCAGACCATGATGAGCGCCATCGCGGCGATCGCCACCCACATTCGTGCGCTGCCTCTCGCAGACTGTGGCTGGTACATCGGCGGCCCAGCGCCAACTCCCGGTGGTGCCGGCGCCATGGATGGCCCGCCCGTCTGTGCCGGTAGTGGCCCGGATGACTGGGGCGGCGGCCAGGACGGTGGGCGCGTTGGCTGCTGTGGCGGCCGTGCGGGGCTAGTTGTCGGGGGCGCGCCGCGGGGCCACGGCCCAGGCATTCGGACGGTCGCGGTAGGTGCTTCGGTCGGTGCGCGGCGGTAGGTCGTTGTCGGCGCCTCCGTCGGCGTAGGTCCACGGGTGTCGGGTGGCGCGCCGTATGGGCCGGTGTCGGCGGCAAGGATGTCGTCGATCTCGACCACGGCTGCGTAGGTGGCCTCTGGTCGGCGGCGCAGCGCATGCAGAAGTCGTCGGATGTCGTGGCGTCCCTTGTCGTCTGTCTGTCGGCGCAACGCGTGCCGAAGCTCGAGGACGATCGCGAGCTGCTGTTGGGGTGACAGTTCGTCGGGTGCGTTGATCGCGGCGGCCGCATCGAGGCGTTGCGGGGAAAGCATCGCCCTGCCCGGCTGAGCTTGGTGCGTCGGTACCGGTTCTGCTGTGGCCGCGGGCGTCGCCGCCGAGGCCAGCGCGGTAGTGGGCGGGAGCGGTGTGTCCGGCGCCGGGAGTTCAACGGTGGGCGTCAGCATTTCCCCGGTCGCGTATTCACGAGGCGCCGCGCCCGGCGGCGGTGTGTCCGGCGCCGGGACTTCAACGGTGGGCGTCAGCATGTCCCCGGTCGCGTGTTCGCGAGGCGCCGCCCCCACGGTGTCATCGACGGCCCCTGCCGCGCCGTAATCGCTTGGGGCGAGAGCATTCTCGGCGGCCTGGGCAAGATCCCCGGCGCTGGAGTAACGATCCTCGGGCTTTTTGGCCATGCCGTGCGAGATCACTTCGTCGAAGGCCTCCGGGATCCCTGGACGTTGTGTGCTAGGGCAGGGGATGGGCTGCGTCAACGGAGTTGCGCCGGTGAGGCATTCGTACAGCACGCAGGCCAGCGAGTAGATGTCGGCGTGGTAGTCGAACGTGTCGCTGGTGAACCGTTCCGGCGCCATATAGGCGTAGGGGCCAACCGGGGTTCGGGCGTCGGTGATTCTTTCCTCGATGGCGGCGCCGGCGACGCCGAAGTCGACCAGATAGGCGAAGTCGTCGCCGGTGATCAAAATGTCTTCCGGCTTGACGTCGCGGTGCAAAAGGTCGCTCGCGTGCGCGGTGTCCAGCGCCGAGGCGACCTGACGAATAATCGCCACCGCCCGCGCTGGGTTCAGCGGACCGTAGCGCTTGAGGATGGTGGCGAGGTCAGTGCCGTCGATCAGTTGCATGTCGATGTAGAGCACGCCGTCGATCTCGCCGCAGCCATGGATCTGGGCCACGTGCGGTTCGGTCAGCTGCGCGACCGATTGCGCCTGCTGTTGTACCCGGGTGCGAAGCTCCGGGTCACCAGAAGCGGCTGGGAAAAGCTTCAGGGCGACGGTCCGGTTTTGGCTGGTGTCTTCGGCTTCGTAGAGCTCGGCCATTCCGGCGCGGGCGATCAGCCGCCTCAGCTGATAGTGCCCGAAGGAGCTACCAGCCCGTGACCGTTCGTCTGGTCCACTCATCGCCCCTCCTCGACCCCGATTCACCCCAATGATTCACCGGGAAATGCTTTCCGCAGCAGCTGCGACGCTGCTTGTCGTGTTGTTAGCTGCGTAGTCCCTGTGTGACGACCTTCACGATGCGACCCAGATTTATATAGGATATCAATGGAGTTACATCGTTGAAATACAGGGGTAATACATGTGCGGCATCACCGGCTGGGTGGATTTCTCCCGAGACATGACTCAAGAGCGCGCGTTGATCGACGCGATGACACAGACCATGGCTTGCCGGGGGCCGGACGCCTCGGGGGTCTGGTCTGATCACAACGCTGCACTGGGCCATCGTCGTCTGGCCGTGATCGATATCCCAGGTGGGACCCAGCCGATGTCCGTGCACACGCCGCATGGCGACGTCGTCATGGTCTACAGCGGTGAGGCCTACAACTTCAAGGAGCTGCGCGATGAGCTGATCGCCAAGGGCGAGAAGTTCGGGACCTCCAGCGACACCGAGGTCGTGCTGCGCGGCTACCTGCAGTGGGGTGAAGCGCTGGCAGACCGGCTCAACGGCATGTACGCCTTCGCCATCTGGGACGCGCGTGAACGCAAGCTGGTGATGATCCGCGACCGGATGGGCATCAAGCCGTTCTACTTCTACCCGACACCCGACGGTGTGCTGTTCGGGTCTGAGCCGAAGGCGATTTTGGTGAACCCGCTGGCCAAGCGAGTAGTCGATGTCGATGGGCTGCGCGAGATGCTCGTCCCCGTCAAGACGCCCAAGCATGCCGTGTGGAAGGGCATGCAGGAGGTCGAGCCGGGGACCATTGTCACCGTCGACGACCGCGGTGTCCGCACGCGCAGGTACTGGCGACTTGAAACGAAGCTGCACACCGACGACCGCGACACGACCGTCGCAAAGGTGCGCGAGCTCCTTGACGACATCGTCCGTCGTCAGCTGGTCGCCGACGTTCCCGAGTGTGTGCTGTTGTCCGGCGGCCTGGACTCCAGTGCGATCACTGCGCTGTCCGCGCGCGAACTGAGCGTTCCCGTGCGCACTTTCGCCGTCGACTTCGTCGATCAAGCCGAGAACTTCAAGCCCAACGAGCTACGTCCGACCATGGACACGCCCTACGTGCACGATGTCGCCAAGCACGTCGGCTCGGACCACACCGACATCGTGCTCGATCACCACCAGCTGGCCGACCTCGATATCCGGCGCAAGGTGATCGGGGCCCGCGACCTACCGATGGGAATCGGTGATATGGACGCGTCTTTGTATCTGCTGTTCAAGGTGATCCGGCAGCAGTCGACGGTGGCGCTGTCGGGCGAGTCCGCCGACGAGATCTTCGGTGGGTACCGGCAGTTCCACGATCCGGTCGTGCAGAAGACGGATGCATTCCCGTGGATCGCCATCGGCGACGGCATTGTCGACACCAGCGGCGAAGTGCTGACGCCGGCATTGCGCTCTGCCGTCGACCTTGATACCTACATGCACGACCGCTACACCGAGGCCGTGAGCGAGGTCGCGAGGCTCGGCGAGGAGGACGACTTCACCCACCGGATGCGGGTCATGAGCTACCTCCACCTGACCAGATTTGTGCGAATCCTGTTGGACCGCAAGGACCGTATGAGCATGGCCGTCGGCCTCGAGGTCCGCGTTCCGTTCTGCGACCACCGCCTCGTCGAGTACGTGTACAACACACCGTGGTCGCTGAAAACCTATGACGGCAGGGAGAAGAGCCTGCTGCGCGGCGCGGCCCGCGACGTGCTGCCCGAGTCGGTGGTGAATCGCGTGAAGAGTCCCTACCCGTCCACATCGGATCCGCAGTACGGTGCCGCGATCCAAGCAGAGGCCAAAGATCTACTGGGCACAGGCGACGATGTGCTCTTCGGGTTGGTCGACCGGTCAGCGCTGGAACATCTGACTAGGCTGGATCCGACGACGCTTCAGCCGGTCGAAAGGGCACGGGTAGAGCGGATCCTCGATCTGTCGGTGTGGATCGACATGTACCGCCCGGAAATCGTCTTCTGACCCGCAGGCACCGACAACGCCCTGATCGGGCCTGGCCACTTGCAAAATCAGCCACGCGGACGCTGCACGGCCGCTACCTTCGCATCATGCTCAAGTTCCCGCTGCCCGCCGCTTGCGCGCTGCTGGCAGCCGCCGGGGCCGTGGTGCCGGCCCACGCTGATCCACCGATCTATCCGCCGAGCTATGGCAGCAGCGGGGTTTATGGCGTCGGCACCCAGACCCGGGCTGGGCTGACCGCCTTCATCCCGCCGGGCCGATACCGAGCTGACGAAGCTCCGGGCCCCTTCAAGGCCCCCGGCGTCTGGCTGCGGTGCAACGACCTTCCATGCGCCCCAACATATCCGGCTCATATCATCGCGACCGGTTCTGCGTCGCAGGACAGCCCGCCCGTCGAGATCCTGCCCACTGACACCGCCGTGTACCTGTTCAACGTGACCCTGACGTTCGTCGGCTAGGGGCGCCGTTTCATCGGTCGATTATCTGCATCTGTGCTTCGTTGTGGTGCTCGCCGGCGGCGGGGGCGAGGTTGTCGAGTTTCGCCATCTGCTCGGCGTTGAGCTCGACGGCGTCGGCGGCGACGTTCTCCTCGAGGCGCTCGACGCGCTTCGTTCCGGGGATAGGTGCGATGTCGTTCCCTTTGGCCAAAAGCCAGGCCAGCGCCACTTGCGCCGGCGTGGCTCCCACCGTGGCGGCCAGTTCTCCAACTTCGTCGGCGATGCGGAGGTTGTGCTGGAAGTTGTCGCCGCTGAATCGTGGATTCTGCCTGCGGAAGTCGGTGGCATCGAGATCATCTAGCGACCTGACCTTCCCGGTGAGAAATCCGCGCCCCAGAGGGGAGTAGGGCACAAACCCGATGCCCAGTTCCCGCAGCAGCGGCAACACCGCCGCCTCCGGATCGCGCGTCCACAGCGAGTACTCGGACTGCAGCGCGGTGATCGGATGCACGGCCTGAGCCCGTCGGATCGTGTCGACGCCGGCCTCCGAGAGCCCGATGTGGCGGACCTTGCCTTCGGCCACCAGTTCGGCAACGGCGCCGACGGTGTCCTCGATCGGCGTATTGCGGTCGACGCGATGCTGGTAGTAGAGGTCGATATAGTCGGTGTCGAGACGTCGCAGCGATCCTTCGACGGCGGTGCGGACGTTCGCCGGGCTGCTGTCGAGGGTGCCCGGGCCACCACCGGTATGGGAGATCATCCCGAATTTCGTTGCGAGCACGACCTTCTCGCGGCGCCCCTTCAGGGCTCGGCCGACGAGTTCCTCATTGGTGTAGGGCCCGTAGATTTCGGCGGTGTCAATCAGGGTGACGTCCAGGTCGAGTGCGCGGTGGATGGTGCGGATGGACTCGGCGTCGTCGCGGCCGGCGCCGCTGTACGCCGCCGACATGCCCATCGCGCCCAGCCCGATGCGCGCGACGTCGAGGTCCCGCAGCTTGGCGTGCTTCATATTGCCGCAAGTTACCCGTCCCACACGGACATGTCGTCCGGCGGGTAGTTGGCGCAGTTGTCGGTCTCCTTTGCGACAACGCCCTTGTGGATTGCGGTCACTGTTGTGATCCTCCTTGACTCCCGACCGGGATCGGAGTTGTGTCAGCCGGAACAGCGGTGTGCCGGGCTGGCGGGGGGCGGGTGCGCACGCTCTGCGGCCACCAGAACCAGCGGCCGAGAAGCGCGGCGATTGACGGCGTCATGAACGAGCGTATGACGAGGGTGTCGAAGAGCAGGCCCAAACCGATCGTTGTGCCCACCTGACCGACCACGCGTAGGTCACTGACCACCATCGACATCATGGTGAACGCGAACACCAGGCCGGCAGACGTCACGACCTGGCCCGTGCCGGCCATGGAGCGAATGATTCCGGTCTTCAACCCCGCATGGATTTCTTCCTTGAACCGGGATACCAGCAGCAGGTTGTAGTCCGATCCCACGGCCAGCAGGATGATGACCGACATCGCGATGATCATCCAGTGCAGCTGCATGCCGAGGATGTACTGCCAGATGAGCACGGAAAGCCCGAACGACGTGCCAAGCGAAAGTAGCACTGTCCCCACGATCACAGCCGCTGCGATCACACTTCGCGTGAGGATCAGCATGATGATGAAAATCAAACAAAGCGAGGCGATTCCGGCGATCAGAAGGTCGAAGTTAGAACCGTGCTGCATGTCCTTATAGGTCGCCGCAGTGCCGCCGAGGAATATCTTCGAGCCCTCTAGCGGTGTGCCCTTGATGGCTTCAAACGCCGCATTCTTGATCTTGTCGATATGCGAGATACCTTCGAGCGTCGCGGGATCTCCTTCGTGGGAGATGATGAACCGCACAGCTTTGCCATCCGGTGACACGAACATCTTCAGGCCCCGCTTGAAATCGGCGTTGTCGAACACCTCGGGCGGCAAGTAGAACGAATCATCGTTCTTGGACGCATCGAACGCTTGACCCATGGCGGTCTGGTTCTTCTGCATCGCGTTCATCTGGTTCTGCATACCGTCCTGCGTCTGATACATGGTGAGCATCATGGTTTTCATGCTCTTCATGTTCTCGATCATCGGCGGGATCGACGTGAGGAGTTGCGGCATCAGCTCGTCAAGCCTGTGGAGGTCCACTGTGAGGGCCTTCAAGTCGTCGCTGAGGGTGTCAATGCCGTCGAGGGTGTCGAAGACCGACCGCACCGACCAGCAGAGCGGAATGTCGAAGCAGTGCGGCTCCCAGTAGAGATAGTTGCGAATGGGCCGGAAGAAATCGTCGAAATCGGCGATGTGGTCCCGTAATTCGTTGGTGTCCTTCACGGTTTGGTCGGTGCTCGCGACCATGGAGTGCGTAATGCGGTCGAGTTCCTGCATCAACGCGTACATGCGCTGCAGGTTCTCGATCATTGACTGAATCGTGTTGGCCTGGCTCAGCATGTCTTTCATGCGATCCTGCAAATAGGTCTGGTTCATCGTCTGGGTGGTGCCCTGCATGCTGATCAGGAACGGGATCGACGTGTGCTCGATCGGAGTGCCCAGCGGCCTGGTGATGGCCTGCACTCGGCCGATGCCGGGAATGTGGAAAATATTCTTGGCAATTCGGTCGATGACGAGCATGTCGGCCGGGTTACGCACGTCGTGGTCGGTTTCCACCAGCAGCAGTTCAGGATTCATCCGCGCTTGTGGAAAGTGCCGGTCGGCAGCCTGGTACCCGACGTTGGCAGGGATGTCGGCAGGGAGGAACTCGCGGTCGTTATAGCTCGGCTTGTACCCCGGCAGGGCAAGCAGGCCGACGAGGGACAGCGCAATTGTCGCCACCAAAATTGGCCCTGGCCAACGCACGACGGCAGTACCTACCCGGCGCCAGAACCGGGTCCTCATCTTTCGCTTGGGGTCGAACAAGCCGTAATGGCTGGCCACCGTGAGCAGCGCTGGCGCCATGGTCAAGGCGGCGAACACCGCGACAAGCATGCCGATCGCCAACGGAATACCGAGGCTTTGGAAGTACGGCAGGCGCGTGAAATGCAGACAGAAGGTCGCGCCGGCGATCGTCAGGCCGGAGCCGAGGATGACGTGAGCGGTGCCGTGATACATGGTGTAGAAGGCGGTTTCGCGATCCTCGCCCGCCTGACGCGCCTCGTGATAACGACCGACCAGGAATATCGCGTAGTCCGTTCCCGCGGCAATCGCGAGCGTGGTGAGCAGGTTGACCGCGAACGTCGAAAGCCCGATGAGGTCGTAATAGCCGAGCGCTGAGACGATTCCCCGGGCCGCCGACAACTCGAGGAACATCATGGCCAGCACGAGGCCCACTGTGACGATGGAGCGGTAGACGAACATCAGCATCAGGAAGATCACGCAGATGGTGATCCCGGTGATCAGCTTGATGCTCTTGTCGCCGGCGTGGTGTTGATCACTCGTGAGGGCTGCCGGACCCGTGACATACGTCTTTAAGCCTTGCGGCGGCGTAGCACTCGTCACGATGTCCCGGACCGCCTGAACGGACTCGTTCGCCAGGCTCTCACCTTGGTTGCCGGCCAGGTAAAGCTGAACATAGGCGGCCTTGCCGTCGGCGCTCTGCGACCCCGCCGCGGTCAGCGGATCACCCCAGAAGTCCTGAATGTGCTCGACGTGCTTTTTATCCGCCTGCAGCTTGGCGATCAGACCGTCATAGAAATGGTGGGCGTCGGCGCCGAGTGGCTGATCGCCTTCCAGGACGACCATCACCGAGCTGTTGGAGTTGAATTCCTTGAAGTCCCTGCCCACGCGTTGCATCGCCTGCATCGACGGCGCATCCGTTGGCGCCAACGACACCGAGTGCGACTCGCCGACCTTTTCGATCTGCGGCACGGCGACGTTGACGAGGACCGTCAGCGCCAACCAGCCCAGCAGGATCGGCACCGAGAACAGCCGGATGAACCGGGGAATCATCGGGTGCGCGCCGATGTGGGTGTTGGTCATGCTGACTTCACCAGGCAGAACGTCTCGGCGTTCACTCCATCGGACGTGTTCTGATCCTTGACCTCGCCGTTGACGGTAATGCGGCAGCTAATGGTGTCACTGTCGCCCTGGGCCACGATGTTGGCGCTGGCCGCGGGAGCGGTAGTGGTCAGGGTGATCGACCACGGCAATGCGACGTCCTTCGCCTCCTGCGGCTGCGCATCGAGATTGAGGTAGTTGATGGTCGCCACCGTTCCCGGCGGCCCGAAAATCTCGTAGGTGACGACCTTGGGGTTGAACGGCTTGGGGTCGCTGGCGATGCCGGCGCCCGGTCTGGTGAGCTCCGTCTTGCCGAACACTCCGTGCAGCCGGTTGACGCAGAACACTGCAATCGCCACGGCGACCAGGACGACCAGGAGAATCCACACCCGCTTGAGCGCCCCGAACACACCCCGTTTTCTACGCGGAGCGCGTTTGCGGGGTGCAGGCGCAGGCGCGGACGGGGGCGTAGGTGCAGGCGCGGGCGCAGGCGTGGTCCCGACGGCGACGGGGGCGGTGGCTCCCTCGTTGCTGGCAAGGTCCCGGGTGTCATTGCGTGTTCGTGCCATGTGCACCCTCTTCCTCTCGCTTCTCCCCGTCGCGACAGATGACTGACAGATTAGTCCATTTAACTGAATCGAGCGCAGCATAGCCTGAAACTGAGAGTTCGATGAAGCCCGTGCTGTCGGTTTCGGCTGTGACGGTCAACGCGGGCCAGCGTAGCGTCAGCGGTCGCGCCGACCACCGGTTGGCGCGGTAGCCGGCGTCGGAGTGACGGGCGCTCAGAGAGACTGCGGCACAAGTGAATTCAGAAGAATTGCACAAGGTGTGTGGACTTCGCGCCGTGGCGGGATACAATCCGCCAATGAAGTTAGTGAGGCTAGCGACGACGGTCGCGGCCGCGGCAATCGCTCTGGCCGCGCCGGCGCATGCCGACGTTGACACCGATTTCGCCAATCAGCTCCACACCTACGGCATCTATGGACCCCGCGACTACAACGCGTGGCTGGGCAAGATCACGTGTGATCGACTGGGCAGACGCCTGGACCCCGATGCCTACGCATCGGCCAAGTTCATCCTCAACAACCTGCCGCAACACTCGACCACGGCACAGGCGTGGCAGTTCCTCGGAGCCGCGATAAGTACTTACTGCCCCGACCAGACGCCCTTCCTGCAAAACGCCGCCGAACAGCACAGTTGAGCCGGGGTTGAAGCCGGACTAGACGCTATTAAGCCGCATGCAGATCGGGCATCGCGATACCGATTCTCATGTCGATTTCGGTGACTGTTATCGGAGTCGGTCCGGGCAGCGGTGGGGCAGTGGACTCGTATCGCGCGCCGGTGGGCGTGATGAACTGCGCTGTGTGCGTGCCGTTTTCGTCACCGGCGATCACATGCCAGCCAGGAGACTCCTTGGCGTAGTTGCATCGTTCGCAAAGGCCGAGCCCGTTCGGTGCGCTGGTGGGTCCGCCGCGGTTGTGCGGCTGGGAATGGTCGAGGTGCCGGATCGGGGCGTCACAGTACGGCGTGCGGCAGGTCTGATCTCGCAGTCCGATGAACCGAGCCAATCCGGTCGGGAAACAGCGTGAGCGTGACTCCATCGCAACCAAACTCCCCGCGCGAGCGTTGCGATACAGCCGCCGCAGGGTGGCTTTCGAGCGCTCATCGGTGACTGCGGCGTGGACGAGCCCGCGTGCCACCGAGGCAGGGATCGGGCCATAACCGGCGATAACCGCCGGGCTGTTGTCGCCGCCCAGCAGTGTCTCGTCCGAGAGCACCAGGTTGACCGCAATCGGCTCCGGTTGCTCGGCAGGTCGTCCGGTGACGCGTTCCACGAGGGTGTCCGCCATCACCTGGCCGCGCGAGCGGTCGTCGAAAGTTGTGTCGGCGGCACGCTTCAGCGCCGCATAGACTCCGACGCCCTGAGCCACCGGCAGCAGCGCGGTCACATAGGTCATGGTGTCGGGGGCGGGCCGGATCGTGACCGTTCGGTCCGCCTCAGCCTTGGCCACACGGTCTACGACAGCCTGCGCGTTGAGCCGATACGCGATCTCTTTGGCAGCTGCAGCGATTCGCGCATCTCCCTTGCCGTCGAGCGTCGAAGTGTCGGCGCACAACTCGGCATCCAAGAGCCGCCGGTCCTCCACATCCAGGCACGCGGATTCGCGCACAATCAGCGTTGCGCGCCACTCCGACAACACACCGCGCTCTAGTGCGGCCATCGTGTGGGGCATCTCGTACACCAGCGCCTTGGCGAAACCCAGATGCCGCCCACCACGCGCCGGCGAATCCCGCCGTGCCAGCGCGACTTCGCTGGCTACGCCGCGTCCACGGTGCCGGCCGGGAACACCGGCCGCAGCCTCATCCGCTCGTCGCAGCTCATCCAATGCCGCCGCCGCGCGTGCCTGACCCGCTGCTGCGGCGGACTTCACCCGCTCCAACGCGGCGATCTGCTCGATCAGCCCGGCCTCGCCGGCATGCGTATCCACCTGGAACAACGCCAGCAGATCGAACATACGTTCGATAGTACACGGCCCCGACGACTATGTCACGTGTCGGCGAACAGAACGCCCGGGTTGAGGATGCCCGTCGGGTCGAAGCTCTCCTTGATCCGGCGCAGCAGTGCGATCTTGGTCGGGTCTTCCAACTCCAGGAAGTAGCTCGCCTTGGAGCGGCCGAGACCATGCTCACCGGAGATCGCGCCGCCCATCTCCATTGCGGACGCGAAGATGTTAGTGAGTAACTTCTTCCGCGTGTCCGGATCCTTGCAGAAGACCGCGAGATGCACGTTGCCGTCGCCGGCGTGCCCGCACCCGCCCATGCCGGCGCCCTCCGCCAGCGCCAGTTCGCGTGCTTTGCGCAGGAACTGCGGCAT
>DATMMZ010000324.1:0-6849 GCA_035569455.1 Mycobacterium sp.
AGACAGCTGGTCACCCCTGGGATGACGAGCGGCCCCACCAGCCCGGTGCCGTCACGCACCCGGACGGGAAGATGCGGGACGCCCCGGCTGTGCAGGTCGCGCACCATGCGAGGGTCCGCGACGAGGGAGTCCGACAACACCACAAGGTCGACGGCGGCGGAAGTGACCGCAGCATGCGACTGGCTGCTATGCGCGATCCGGGCGCCCGAGCAGCGCAGCGCCTCTACGAGCAGGTCCGACAACGGTCCGCGGCCGTGCACCCGGATCGACGCGGCCCGGCCGCGGGACTGCCGGCAACCGCGGGTCGCGACCCCTGCGCCAACCAGCTGCGCGACGAGGTTTGCCAGGTCGTCATCGTCCACCGGGCCGCGGCCGGCGGCCTGCCGCTGCAACTCGGTTATCGGTATCGGTGAGCGCATGGACCGCAGCAGCGCGGCCAACTGCGCGGCGGTCAGGCCGGACGGTGGACGCACCAACACGGCACGGCGCGGATCCCAGCCCACCTGCACAGCACCGTCTGGTCGCAGCAGCACCGGCATCGCCGGGTCCAGCGCGTACAGGGAGGGCACGGCCCGCGGCATGCCTTGAGACTGTGCCACGCCGGGCGCCGGCGGCCCGATCAGCTATCCACAGAACCGCCGGGGCCGGGGTCGTCGCGGTCGCTGTCTCGCTCGAGTTCGGCGATTGCCTCATCGATACCGCTGGTGTCGCCGCCAATGATCCGGTCGATGAAGCCGGCCGGGTCGTCGAGATCGTCCGCGCTGGGCAACAGATCCGGGTGTTGCCAGATGGCGTCGCGCGCGTCGGCACCGGCGGCCTGCGTCAGGCGCTCCCACAGCGCGGCGGCCTCCCGCATCTTGCGGGGCCGCAGCTCCAGTCCGACCAGTGTGGCGAACGTCTGTTCCGCCGGGCCGCCGCTGGCCCGGCGTCGGCGCAGTGTCTCGCCGAGCGCTGCCGCGCCCGGAATTCGCTCGCCCAGGGCCGCGGTCACCACCACCTGCACCCAGCCCTCGACCAGCGCGAGCAACGTCTCGAGCCGTTCCAGGGCCTGCGTCTGCGCCGGTGTCGCCTTGGGTTCGAAAACTCCCTGACCCAGCAGGTTTTCGATGGCCGAGGGATCCGACAGCGTGGCTGGGTTGAAGTCGCGTGCCAGCTCCTCGATACCGGTCATGTCGATCTTTATGCCCTTGGCGTAGGCCTCTACGGCGCCCAGCAATTGACTGGCCAGCCACGGCACGTGGCTGAACAGCCGGTGGTGCGCGGCCTCACGGGCGGCCAGAAACGTCAGGATCTCGCTGCGCGGCAGCTCGAGTCCGGCGGCGAAGGACTCAAGGGCATCCGGCAGTATCGCGGCCACCCCCTTGGGCCCCAGCGGCAGACCGATATCGGTCGAGGTCACCACCTCGCGGGACAACCGGCCCAGCGCCTGGCCGAGCTGCGAGCCGAACGCCATGCCGCCCATCTGCGACATCATCGACAGCACCGGGCCGGCCATGCTCTTGGCCTCCTCGGGCAGCGACGACGCCCACACAGTCGAGATCTGTTCGGCCATCGGATCGCACAGCCGTTTCCAGGTCTCCATGGTGTTGTTGACCCAGTCGTTGGGGCTCCAGCCTTCCGCCTTGCTGGTGCCAGCCGGCAGTGCGGTGGCCCCGTCCAGCCAGGTCTCGGCCAGGTGCACCGCATCGGCGATCGCCGCGTGCGTCGTCGCCGGGATCGGCGCGACAAACCCGATCGAATTCGACGCGACTCGGCCCGCCAGGTCGTAGTTGATTGGGCCTGACTGTGTGCCCGCGGCCATCGCGGTGCCCGCGCTGCTGAACATCTGGCCCAGCTGGGTGAAGATCTGTCCCAGGTCGCCCATGCCGAAGTCCCCACTGATGCCGAACGCGGCTAGCGGGTCCGACGCGCTTGACCCGGAATCGGGATCATTCTTTCCGTGCTTGTCGCGCCCCGACTCATCTTTTGGGGAGTCGTCTCCGGAGGAGAAGCCGAAAGGCGGGTCAGCCATAACGTCAACGGTACTCACAGGCCGAACAGAACGCGCGAACTCCGGTCACGCTCGTAGCTGAACCAGCCCTAGCCGGGTCCGTCTAGTGTAAGCGGCGTGAACAGGCGGATTCTGACCTTGATGGTCGCGCTGGCGCCGATAGTGGTATTCGGCGTGTTGCTCGCGGTGGTGACGGTGCCGTTTGTGTCGCTGGGCCCTGGCCCCACCTTCGATACGCTCGGTGAGGTCGACGGCAAGCAGGTAGTTGCGATTCAGGGCACCCAAACTCACCCGACATCAGGTCACCTCAACATGACGACGGTGTCCCAGAGCGACGATCTGACCTTGGGCCAGGCCCTGACACTGTGGCTTTCGGGCCAACAACAGCTGGTACCCCGCGACCTCGTCTACCCGCCGGGGAAGTCGCGGGACGACGTTGACAAGGCCAACAACGCTGATTTCAAGAACTCCGAGGACAGCGCCGAGTATGCCGCGTTGGGATATTTGAAATACCCGGCCGCGGTGACCGCCGCGACGGTCAGCGATCCCGGTCCGTCGGCGGGCAAGCTGAAGGCCGGTGATGCGCTGGACGCGGTCGACGGCACCCCGGTGGCCAATGTCGAGCAGTTCACGTCGTACCTGAAGAAAACCAAGCCCGGCCAGGTGGTCACCATCGACTATCGGCGCAAA
This sequence comes from Mycobacterium sp., assembly GCA_035569455.1. Taxonomy (GTDB): domain Bacteria; phylum Actinomycetota; class Actinomycetes; order Mycobacteriales; family Mycobacteriaceae; genus Mycobacterium. The sequence continues at coordinate 2,681 of DATMMZ010000324.1, forward strand.
AACGAGCCAGCCGGCACCGTACAGATCACACTGGGCACCAATAAAGATCGCGACTACGGCTACCTGGGTGTTGCGGTGCTCGACGCGCCGTGGGCGCCGTTCGCGGTGGACTTCAACCTCGCCAATGTGGGCGGCCCCTCGGCGGGACTCATGTTCAGTCTGGCGGTCGTCGACAAGCTCACCACCGGTGACTTGGTGGGGTCGACGTTCGTCGCCGGCACGGGCACGATCGGCGTCGACGGCAAGGTGGGCCCCATCGGCGGCATCACGCACAAGATGGTCGCTGCCCGCGCTGCCGGCGCCACGGTGTTTTTGGTACCGGCCAAGAACTGCTACGAGGCGAGCTCCGACCAGCAGACCGGCTTGCGATTGGTCAAGGTCGAGACCCTCAGTCAAGCGGTGGACGCGCTCCACGCGATGACGTCGGGGGGCCAGCTGCCGAGCTGCTAGTCCGGCGACAATGCGGAATGCGACTCGAGCCCGCAATCGAAGCGTGCCGCGGTGCGTAGAGTTGTGACCGTCTACACATTTGAGCAGGGAGCGTAGCTAGTGGGGATGCGGCCCACCGCGAGGATGCCGAAATTGACTCGGCGTAGCCGGATTCTGATCCTGATCGCACTGGGTGTGATCGCGTTGTTGCTAGCCGGTCCGCGATTGATCGACGCTTACGTCGACTGGTTGTGGTTTGGTGAGCTCGGCTACCGCTCCGTGTTCACGACCGTGCTGTTTACCCGCCTCGTGGTGTTCCTGGTGGCCGGAGTGCTGGTCGGCGGCATCGTGTTGGCCGGGCTCGCGGTGGCCTACCGCACCCGACCCGTCTTCGTACCGAGCAGCGACAACGACCCGGTAGCGCGGTATCGCGCCCTCGTGATGTCGCGGCTGCGGCTAATGGGCATTGGAATCCCCGCCGCGATCGGTCTGCTGGCCGGCACCGTCGCGCAGAGCTACTGGGTTCGGATCCAGCTGTTCTTGCACGGCGGTGACTTCGGGATCAAGGACCCACAGTTCGGCAAGGACCTCGGCTTCTACGCGTTCGAGTTGCCGTTCTACCGGCTGGTGCTGAGCTACATGTTCGTCGCGGTGTTTCTGGCGTTCGTGGCGAACCTGGTGGCGCACTATATCTTCGGCGGCATCCGGTTGTCCGGACGTGCCGGTGCGGTGAGCCGCGCGGCGCGTATCCAGTTGGTCACCCTGGTCGGCTTACTGGTGCTGCTCAAGGCCCTTGCCTATTGGCTGGATCGGTATGAGCTGCTGTCGCATACGCGTGGCGGCAAGCCGTTCACCGGTGCCGGGTACACCGATATCAACGCCGTACTGCCGGCCAAGCTGATCCTGATGGCGATCGCGCTGATTTGCGCGGCGGCCGTGTTCTCCGCGATCACCCTGCGGGACTTGCGGATTCCCGCCATCGGGCTGGTTCTGTTGTTGCTGTCATCGTTGATCATAGGCGCCGGCTGGCCGTTGATCGTCGAACAGATCAGCGTCAAGCCCGACGCGGCTCGGAAGGAAAGCGAGTACATCGGGCGAAGTATCCTCGCGACGCGGCAAGCCTATGGTCTGACCGAAGACGTGGTGAGCTACCGCAATTACAATGGCGACGCGGCGGCAAACGCCCAGCAGGTAGCCACCGATCGCGCCACCACCTCCAACATCCGGCTGCTCGACCCGACGATCATCAGCCCGGCGTTCACCCAGTTCCAGCAGGGCAAGAACTTCTACTACTTCCCCGACCAGCTCTCCATCGACCGCTATCTCGACCGCAACGGCGCCTTGCGCGACTACGTCGTCGCCGCCCGCGAACTCAACCCGGACCGGTTGATCGACAACCAACGCGACTGGATCAACCGGCACACCGTTTATACGCACGGCAACGGCTTCATCGCATCACCGGCCAACACCGTGCGCGGTATCGCCAACGACCCGAATCAGAATGGCGGCTACCCCCAGTTCCTGGTCAACGTCGTCGGGGCCAACGGCAGCGTGGTGTCCGACGGGCCGGCACCGCTGGATCAGCCGCGGGTCTACTTCGGTCCGGTGATCTCCAACACTGCGGCCGACTATGCGATCGTCGGGAAGAACGGCGATGACCGGGAATACGACTACGAGACCAACACCGAAACCAAGAGATACACCTACACCGGAAGCGGCGGAGTCGCGATCGGTAACTGGCTATCCCGCAGCGTGTTCGCCGCGAAGTTCGCCGAGCGAAACTTCTTGTTCTCCACCGTGATCGGCTCGAACAGCAAGATCCTGTTCAACCGCGATCCCGCGCAGCGGGTAGAGGCGGTGGCGCCGTGGCTGACGACCGACAGCGCCGTGTACCCCGCGATCGTCAACAAGCGACTGGTGTGGATCCTCGACGGCTACACCACCCTGGACAACTACCCGTACTCCGAACTCACCTCGCTGTCGTCAGCGACGGCGGATTCCACCGAGGTGGCTTTCAACCGGCTGGCCCCCGACAAGCAGGTCTCCTACATCCGTAACTCGGTGAAGGCCACGGTGGACGCATACGACGGCACCGTCACGCTTTACCAGCAGGACGAACAGGATCCGGTGCTCAAAGCCTGGATGCAGGTCTTCCCCGGCACGGTCAAGCCCAAGACCGACATCACACCCGAACTCGCCGAGCATCTGCGTTATCCCGAAGACCTCTTCAAGGTGCAGCGGATGCTGCTGGCCAAATACCACGTCAACGACCCCGTGACATTCTTCAACACCTCGGACTTCTGGGACGTGCCGCTGGATCCGAATCCGACAGCCAGCAGCTATCAGCCGCCCTACTACATCGTCGCGAAAAACCTTGCCAAGGGCGATAATTCAGCGTCATACCAGCTGACCAGTGCGATGAACAGGTTCAAGCGCGACTACCTGGCCGCCTACATCAGCGCCAGCTCCGATCCCGCGACGTACGGCAAGATCACCGTGTTGACCATCCCTGGACAGGTCAACGGGCCCAAACTGGCCAATAACGCGATCACCACCGACACTGCGGTATCACAAGACCTCGGTGTGATCGGGCGTGACAACCAAAACCGGATCAAGTGGGGCAACTTGCTGACGCTGCCGGTAGCACAAGGCGGGCTGCTGTACGTGGAACCCGTCTATGCTTCACCGGGCGCGAGCGACGCAGCGTCGTCGTACCCGCGCCTGATCCGGGTAGCCATGATGTACAACGACAAAATCGGTTACGGCCCCACCGTGGGCGACGCCCTCACCGGGTTATTCGGGCCCGGTGCGGCTGCCGCCGCAACCGGCATCGAACCCACCGATATCGGTGCAGTGCCGAACCCGAACCCGCCTGCGAGCCCGCCAACACCGGCTGGTGGACCGGGGACTTCACCGGCGCCGGTGGCGGTAGTGCCGCCGGCTCCCGATGGGGCGGTCACCTTGTCCCCGACCAAGGCCGCTGCGCTGCAAGAGATCCAGGCGGCTATCGGCGCGGCGCGCGATGCGCAGAAGAAGGGTGATTTTGCCGCATACGGTTCAGCGTTGCAGCGGCTTGACGACGCCATCACCAAGTTCAACAACACCAAATAGCTCTTCGCCAGCTGGATGGCCGGCGTCGCGCAGGGATAGCGTCGGGCCGTTGGGATAGCCGCGAGACGGGAGCTTTCCTAATGGGTCACGACGTCATTGTGGTCACCGGTGCGTCGAGCGGATTCGGTCGGCTGAGCGCCGAAGCGCTCGCCCTAGCGGGTCACACCGTCTACGCCTCAATGCGCGACACCGAGGGCCGCAACGCATCTCAGGTAGAAGCGGTCGACTACTTTGCGAAGGACAACGGCGTTGACCTACGGACCGTAGAGATGGGCGTCCAGTCGCAGTCTTCGGTGGAGGCCGCGATTGAAAAGGTTTTCAACGCCAACGGCCGCATCGATGCGGTGGTGCATAACGCGGGGCACATGGTGTTCGGGCCGGCCGAGGCGTTTACGCCCGAACAGCTGGCCGAACTCTACGACATCAACGTGGTGAGCACCCAGCGAGTCAACCGGGCCGTGCTGCCGCGCATGCGACGCCAGCAGCACGGCCTTCTGGTGTGGATATCCAGCAGCAGCTCAGCCGGGGGCACACCGCCTTACCTGGCGCCGTATTTCGCGGCCAAAGCCGCGATGGACGCGCTCGCGGTGGCCTACGCGCGCGAGCTAACCCGGTGGGGCATCGAGACT
>DATMMZ010000325.1:0-6228 GCA_035569455.1 Mycobacterium sp.
CGACAGCGCCACGTGGTCGTCGGAGGCGACGGGGGTGAACTTCGACGCGCCCGGTCCCGACGACTTCGTCGACGTGCGGGGCGTGATGATGCTGATGATGGACCCGCCGCGGCACACCGCGCTGCGCACATTGGTCAGTAAGGGCTTCACGCCGCGGCAGGTCGCGAAGCTCAATGAGCGCCTCACGGACATGGCGCGCGACGTGGTCGACAGCGTCATCGAACGGGGCGAGTGCAACTTCGTCACCGACGTCGCCGGGGCGCTGCCGTCCTACGTCATCGCCGAACTGCTCGGCATTCCACTGGAGGACGGCTGCCGGCTGTACGAGCTGACGGAGATCATGAACACTGGTGGGCTCGGCGACCCGCGCGCCACGGAGGCGGCGGTGGAGATGATGACGTACTCCACGGAACTCATGGCCCGCAAACGCGCGGATCCCGGCGACGACATCGCAACATCGCTACTGCAAGCCGAGGTCGACGGCAGGCGCCTCACCGACCTGGATTTCAACACCTTCTTCATGCTGCTGATCAATGCGGGCGGCGACACGACCCGCAACCTGGTCGCCGGCGGCATGTGCGTGCTGATGGACCATCCGGAGGAGCGGGCAAAGCTGGAGGCGGACCCGACGCTGCTGCCGACGGCGGTCGAGGAGCTACTGCGTTACGTCAGCCCGGTCATCGCGTTCCTTCGCACTGCCACGAAAGACACCGAACTACGCGGGGTGCCCGTGCAAAAAGGCGACCGGGTGGCGATGTTCTACCCGTCGGCCAACCGGGACGAGGCCCACTTCGCCGACCCCGATCGCTTCGACGTGACTCGTAAGCCCAACCCGCACATCGCATTTGGCGGCGGCGGCATGCATTTCTGCCTCGGCGCGAACCTGGCTCGGGTGGAGGCGGCAGCCCTGGTGCCCGAGGTGCTGTCCCGGATGAAGAACCTGGAATTGGCCGGGCCCGTCGAGCGCATGCCGTCGACACTGATCAACGGCATTCACTCCATGCCTGTGCGGTTCACCCCTTCGGCCAGGTCAGGCACGTCCGCATAACGTTTCGCGGCGCCAGACGAGTTTGGCGTTGCGGAGTTCGCCGTCGAGCAGGATCGGCTCGGCCGGACCGAGTTCAAGTGTGCCGTCGTGTAAGTGGGCCTTGCGGTATTGGATTCCGCCGATCCAGTCGGGGCGCAAGCTGACTTCCACGTGGTGTGCGATCAGGCCGTCTTCCACGATGGTGTAGGGGCCGGCGTAGTTGAAATAAACGCCGTCGCCCGCGTCGTCGCGGTCGGACGGAGTTCGATCTGAACGCATGATCTGTGCCGACATACAGCCGTCCGGGGTGTACATGATGATTCCACGCGCATCGACGCCGAGCGGGTAGGCCATATCCGACCCGTCGATGGTGGTGCTGACATACGACTGCAGCGTCCAGGCTCCGATCAGGTTGGCGCGCAATTCATCTGCGGCGGTCACGGTCATCGGGCCGGTGTCCTTTCGGTGGCTTCGGCTGCTTGGGCGCTGGCCCCCAGCTCAGCGATCGCCGCATCGAACGGTTCGGGGCTGCGCAGCACGCGGCTGAGAATGAGGGCACCTTCCATCGCGGTGACGGCGTTGAGGGCCAGCCGCGACGCGCGTTCGTCGGGGACACCCTTTTCGGCGAGACGGGCGCCCAGCGTGGCGATCATGTCCTGGAAGCCGCGGCGGGTGGTGTCGCTGAGATGCGCGGAGGCGGGGGTCGATTCGATGACGATGGGGGCGACGGCGCAGCCTTCGCGGTAGCCGCTGGCGACGAGTTCGTCGCGGGAACGGCCGATGAACGCGGCGATCAGTTCCGCGGCAGTGCTTGTGGTGCCCGCGGCCCGGTTGATGTGGGCGATGGCGTCGGCGGCGTGAACCAGGGCGACCTCGGTGGCCAGTTCCTCCTTGCCGCCGGGGAAGTGGAAATACAGCGAACCGCGTGGTGCCGAGCTCTCGGCGACGACCTCCGACAGGGCGGTGCCGAAATAGCCGTGTTCGCGGAACAGCCGGCGGGCCGCCGCGATCATCCGGTCCTTACTATCGCTACGCTTTGGCATGTCGTCCATCATACATAGTCCTTGACGTTGAGCCAGCACGGGTTCTATTGTTAGGCTTATTCTAAGTATGTCGAACGACATAATAACCTAAGCGAGAGGATTGCCTCGTGACCGAGCAGACCTTGGATCAGCCGACCGGGGCGATACCACCGGTTAGTGCTCCGGACCGAAACTCAACGCCGGTGGCGCGCCAGATGGACGGCCAGGTTGCCGTGCTGACCATGCAGCACGCCCCACACAACTTCTTGGGAACCGCTCTCTATTACGCACTGATCGACGGCATCGGATGGGCGGCTGAGCAGCGCGCCCGCGCAGTGCTGCTGCGCAGCAGTCTGCGCAATTTCTGTGCCGGAGCCGACGTCACGCTCTTCGATACCGCCACGCGTGGCGATGCGCCCGAGCTCGACATTGTTGAGCTGTTGCGCGCCTTCGACTCACTGCCGATTCCGATCGTCGCCGCCGTGCACGGCGTGTGCCTCGGCGGCGGTCTGGAACTGGCGCTGGCCTGTGACCTGATCGTGGCAAGCGAGTCGGCCAAGATCGGCAGCGTCGAAGCGTCAATTGGGCTGAACCCCCTGATGGGAGGAATTCAACGAGTCACCGAGCGGGCCGGTGCAGCGCGTGCCAAGGAGATGGCACTGCTCGCGCGCCGATACGACGCCCGCACGCTGGAACGATGGAACGTCATCAACCGCGTCGTTCCCGACGAGCAGCTCGCCGATGTCACCAGGACCCTTGCACACGAACTAGCCAACGGGCCGACCGTTGCCCACGCGTCCACCAAAGCGATTGTCTCCTATGCGGTTTCGCACGGAGTCCAGGCCACCGACGACGCGATGCACGAATTGCAGAAGGACATCTGGAAATCCGACGACTTGAAAATCGGGCTGGCCTCGCTGGCCGCCGAGGGTCCCGGCGCCGCGCGCTTTGAGGGGCGGTAATCATGGCTTTCAAGCAAGTGGGGCAGCAAGGGGGGCCACTCGAAGGCGTCCGTGTTGTCGATTTCACCCGGGTGCTCGCTGGTCCGCACTGTACGAAGCACCTGCTTGACCTGGGGGCAGAGGTGATCAAAATCGAACCGCCCCAAGGCGATATCACCCGCTTGGCGTTTCCACGCCGGGACGAGATCAGCGGCTATTACGCACAACAGAACGCGGGCAAGCGCAATCTGAGCATCGATCTCAACGTTCCCGAAGCTCGCCAGGTGGTGCTGCAGCTGTGCGACACGGCCGACATCATCGTCGAGAACTTCCGTCCCGGCGCGCTGACCTCGTTCGGATTGGACTATCAGTCTGTCGCGGCGCGTAACCCCGCCGTGGTCTACGCCTCGATCAGCGGCTACGGCCAGAACGGCCCATGGCGAACCCGGATGGCCTACGCACCCACCGTTCAAGCCGAGGTTGGCTTCACCTACAACACGCTGCAGCAATTCGGTGTCGAAGGTGCAGCGCGCCGATCGGACTCGCTGTCGCACGGAGACGTCTACGCCGGGCTGCACGCCACCATCGCCGTCTTGGCTGCCTTGCAGCACCGCCGGCTCACCGGCGAAGGCCAATACATCGATGTCGCCATGGCCGCGGTGCTGACATCGGTCAACGAGCGTGTGCACTACGACCTTTCCGACGTGGACCTCGGCGCCGAAACGCCGATCCTGGGTGCCACCGACTGCGCGTTTTTCACCAGCCCGGAAGGCCACGATTTCGTTTCGCCGATGAGTTTGGTAGGCAGCCTTGGCTTCCCGTTGTACTTGCATGCGATGCGGCGGCCCGACCTCGCCGACGATCCGCGGTTCCGCACACCCGAACTGCGCAAACAGAACCTCGAGGTTCTGCACGCGATCGTGCAGAACTGGATTTACACCTTCGACTCCATGGGCGCGCTCGACGCCCAGTTCGACGAGGCCAAGATCGCCACCGGCCAATTGCGCGATATGACGGAGTTCAACGAAACCGACTGGGCCAAAGGCTGGGTAACCACCCGCGAGGTCTCCGACCGGCACGGCGGCACCATCACCATTCCGGCGCCGCCGTGGCACTTCAGCGGCCACGACGGCACCCTCACCACCCAGGTACCGGCGCGCCAAGGCGAGCACAACGAGGAAATCCTCAAAGAGCTCGGCCTGACCAACGACGAGATCGATGCGCTGATCAACAGCGGTGCCCTGATCGAACCAGCGGTGAGGCCCTAACTCGGATCGCCGAGGTATGCGTCGGCCCAGGCGCCGATGATTCGGCCTGCCCGATGAGCTTGGCCGCGGGCGGTGAGCAGGTGATCGGAGCCCTCGAGCGAGACGAAGCTGCGCGGGTGGCGGGCCAAGCGGAAGATCTCGCTCGCGTTCTCGATGCTGACCGTGTTGTCGGTGGGCGAGTGCAGGATTAACAGCGGCAGGCGCAAGCCTTTGATCTTGGCGTGCAGGTGAGCCGCGCGGACATCCTCCACGAATGCGCGCTTGAGGGTCAGCGTGCGCCCACCGACCATCCACTCGGCACTGCCTTCGGACAACACGCAATCGACCACTGCGTCGTAATGCTTCTCGACGTGGCTCGGGTCAACCGGCGCAGCCACGGTGACAACCGAGCGCACGCCTGGCGAGTGCTGCGCCGCCGCGAGCACGGCCGCGCCGCCCCACGAGTGTCCGACCAGGATGTCGGCCGGGGTCGCGCGCTCGGCCATGAACTCGCATGCCTTGACGATGTCGTCGACCTTGACGGTGAACGACCCGTCACCCCAGTCTCCCTCCGATCCACCGAGACCCAGCGCGTCGAACCGCAGCATGCCGATGCCGTCGGCGGCCAATTGCTTGCAGATCCGCGCGGCGGCCGGCGAGTCCTTACCGAGCGTGAAGCCGTGCGCGAACACGCCCCAGCCGCGCATCGCCCTGTCGGGCACGTCGATGACCCCGGTCAGATTCGGGCCCGTGGAACTTTTGAACGTGACACGTTCGCCCATGGTGGAGAGATCTACCATGCCCGGGCCGTGTGCGTAAGGGTCCATCCACCCCGGCAAGCTCTATGCGGAATCACTTCGCATCCTCACCTGGATTCTGACCCTGCGGGATCGCGCCTGCAGACGCTCATCGAGATGGACGCCTGCCACTGCCTGATCGTCAGCGAGCCGGAACGGCTGGCCCAGAGGGCGGCACCGCTAGGTTGATATCGCTACGGAGTTAGGCCGCTCGTTGGTGTAGTAACCCGATATACATCGATCTCTTCGGGCAAACCCTTGAGGCGTTGTGGACCAAGGCTTTCGAAGGTCAGGCCCGATCCGGCGGACAGATCGCGGACCGTGCGGCTGGCCAGCACCTCACCTGAACCCGCCAATGCGCCGATGCGAGCGCCGATGTGCACAGCCATCCCGCTCCATTCATCGCCGCGCCGCTCGCATTCGCCCACGTGAATACCGGCGCGAATGGAAATGCCGCGCGAAGCCAACGCAGGCGCAAGTTCGAGCACGCAGCGAGCCGCCTTGGTGGGGCCGTCGAACAGCGCGAACACTCCGTCCCCCGTGTGCTTGACGCGACTGCCGCTGTACTTCATCAGAACGCTGTCGACCAGCTTGTCATGTGCGTCCAGCTGGTGTCGCCACTGCGCATCACCACGAGCACTGAGCAGTTCGGTGGAGCTGACAATGTCGGTGAACAGCACCGTCTTGAGCACTCGTTCGTCGACGGCAACACTCGGTCTGCCAGTCACGAAGTCGAGGATGGCCGAACCCAGCGTGTCATCGATCAGCCCGTGCGGCCCTGGGGCCAGTGCCTTGAACTCGGCTCCAGGAATGGCAGCGGCCAACGCCGCGACGCCGTCGATCGGAGCCATTTGATCACCCGGGCGTCCCAGGACGAGAGACGGGGCGCGGATGGAACCCAGAATGCTGCGAACATCTATCTCCAAGAGTGCCCGCCACAGCCACGACGCCATCGTCGGACTGGCGCTCGTCCGTTGATACCGCCCATAGAGGTCGCGAAATCCTGGCATGTCGGCAATCGCGCCAAAGAACACCTCAGCCAACGCCCCTTCACCCCAATGACTTTCGATGGCTTCCAGATGAGCGGCCTTCTCTTCGGCGGTAAATCCCCATGGATGGTCGGGCAATTCTTGAGAGAACCGCGCCATCGTGCCGTACATCACCAGTGACTGGACCCGTTCCGGATATGTCGCC
>DATMMZ010000326.1:0-2606 GCA_035569455.1 Mycobacterium sp.
ACTCGCCGAACTGCGCCGGCGGGTCGACGTGCCCATCGCTGCCGACGAAAGCATCCGCAAGGCCGACGACCCATTGGCCGTGGTCCGCGCCCGCGCAGCCGACTTAGCGGTGCTGAAAGTTGCTCCGTTGGGCGGGGTTTCGACCCTGCTCGACATTGCCGCGCAGATCGATATTCCGGTCGTCGTCTCCAGCGCGCTCGATTCGGCGGTGGGGATTGCGGCGGGGCTGATCGCCGCTGCGGCGCTACCGCAACTCCGCCACGCGTGCGGGCTGGGCACCGGCGGGCTGTTCGTCGAAGACGTCGCCGAGGCCTTCGTGCCCGTCGACGGCAACCTGGTGGTCGTGCCGGTAGCGCCCGACCCGGCGCGGCTGCAAGCATTGGGTGCGCCACCGGAGCGGCGGCAGTGGTGGATCGACCGGGTCAGGGCCTGCTATCCGCTGCTTGTAACGTCGTGCGGGTGACCAATCTGGCTTACGACGACCGCGGGACCGGCGAACCTGTTGTTTTCATCGCCGGCCACGGCGGTGCCGGGCGCACCTGGCTGCCGCATCAGGTCCCGGCGTTTCTGGCGGCGGGATACCGCGTCATCACCTTCGACAATCGCGGGATCGGTGCCACCGAGAACGCCGAAGGGTTCACGACGCAAACCATGGTCGCCGACACCGCGGCGCTGATCGAATCCCTGGGCGCAGCCCCGGCGCGCATCGTCGGGGTGTCGATGGGCTCCTACATCGCTCAGGAACTCATGGTGGCCCGGCCTGACCTGGTCAGCGCCGCCGTGCTGATGGCCACCCGCGGCCGCATGGACCGCGCCCGCCAATTCTTTCACGAATCCGAGGCCAAGTTCTATGAGTCCGGCGTCGAGCTGCCACCTGCTTATGAGGCGAAAATTCGCTTGCTGGAAGGCTTTTCGCGCAAGACCATTAATGACGAGAAGGCCGTCGAGGACTGGATCGCCATGTTCAGCACGTGGCCGACCAAGGTAACCCCGGGAGTGCGCTGCCAGCTGCATGTGACTCCCATGAACAACCGACTACCCGTCTACCGCAGTATCGCCGCGCCGGTGCTGGTGATCGGCTTCGGCGATGACCTGGTGACACCGCCCCACCTGGGACGGGAGGTCGCTGACGCCCTGCCCAATGGCCGCTACCTGCAGATACCCGACGCCGGCCATCTGGGGTTCTTCGAGCGGCCGGAGGCCGTCAACGCCGCGATACTCAAGTTCTTGGCCACCGTCTAGACATCCCAGGGCCGTAAGGTGTCAAGCCGCTTGTTCGGTGTTGGTGGTTTGACGGTGGGCCCAGGCGATGTGTTCGTCGTAGGGGCTGTGGTGGCGTAGGCAGCCGTGCAGGATGCCGACGAGTCGGTTGCCCAGGGCTCTTAGAGTCTGGTGGTGGGTGTCACCGGCGGTGCGATGCTGGTCGTAGAAGAGTCGGGCGCCAGGGCTGGTCGAGATTGCGCAGAAGGCCCATTGGTCGATGGCGTCGTAGAGACGGCGGTTGCGCACATGGCGGGCCAGCACGGCGCGTTTACGTCCTGATGCCACCGTCAGGGGTGATGTTCCGGCGTAGTTTTTGCGACACTTGGCGTCGGTGAAACGGTCGGGGTCGTCCCCGAACTCACCGAGCACCCGGGCGCCGAGTATGACACCTAATCCTGGCAGGGAGCGGTAAATGGCGGCGTCCGGGTGTGTTTCAAAATGGGCGGCCAAATTGGTCTCGAGCTCGCTGATTTGGCGGTTCAGCTCAGCGATGATGCCCACGGTGGTGCGGGTGGTGACGGCGAACGCCGCGGTAACCTGGGCCGGCGCGGTCAGCTGCTGGGAGCGTAGCGCGGCTTGGATCTGTCGGGCGCGGGCGGCGATATTGCGTTGGCGTCCACCGCGTTTGAGCGCGGACTGGAGCACCGGCAAGCTCAGCCGGGCGGCCTGCTGGGGAGTGGGGGCGCGATCCAACACACCCAAGGCGTCGCCGTGAGCGAGGTCCTCAAAGGCCTCCAGCGCGGCCGGGTAGTACTCCCGCAACGCGCTGCGCAGCGCGTTGGTCTGCCGGTTACGCGCCCAGATCAGGCTTTGGTGGGTGCGTGCGAGGATTTTGATCGCCTCGACGTCAGCGCTATCCCCGGCGATCGGACGATGGTTGTGCCGGTCGGTGCGCACCAGATCGGCCAGCAGTTTGGCGTCGCTGGTATCGGATTTGGCCCCCGAGACGTGGTGGCGGTCGCGGTAGCGGGCCACCGCCAACGGATTGACCCCATACACCTGATAGCCGGCCGCACTCAGCGCGGCCACCCACAGGCCACGGTCGGTCTCGATGCCGACCACCACCTGGCCGGGCTCATCAGCATGCTCGGCGATCAACTCGTGGAGCTGCCGGATACCGGTCAGCCCCTCCGGCAGCCGCCGCGCCGCCAGTCGCTCACCGGCCTCATCCATCACATACAGGTCGTGATGGTCTTCGGCCCAGTCATCCCCGACGAAAATCATCCATCCCTCCTCGATCCATCACCTAATTGCATGAGCCGAAGGGCACCCGGCGGCGACCTAATGGATCAGTGCTCGACTGGCACGACACCCCATCAGCGCTACAGGCGACCTCACCAACC
>DATMMZ010000327.1:0-2864 GCA_035569455.1 Mycobacterium sp.
CGGGCAATGGCTCGTTATTGCCTGGGTCGTCCCGGATGGCGCGACGACCTGGGGCACGGCGTGGCCCTGGCCCGCAGCGCCGACCCCGCGTCCTACGCCACGGTCGTCACCTACGTCTACTTCGTAGGGATACCGTACGGCGTGCTAGGGCCCGACGATCGCGCGATCCGCGAGATCGAGGATTCCCTACGGATTGCCGAACGATCCGGTGATGACCTCGCGTTGTCGAACGCCCAGATGGCGCTGGGCTTTGCGTTGGTGCACCGCCCAACGGCTGCGGAGCGTGACCAGGGACAGAAGCTGCTGGCAGAGCTAAGCGAAGCGTTCCCGCGCCGGGGACGACACCTGGACGATTTACCGCTCGTCAACGCGTATTTGGCGCGTGAGAGGGCTCGGTGTGGAGATCGCGATGGGGCCGTACCGCTCATGCGTGCCGCCACCGACCATCTGTTCGGCGAGGGACATCTGCTGATGTGGGGTGTTCCTGCGACGGGTGTTCTGGTGGAGACACTGCTTGATCGCGGGGCCGACGGTGACGTGGTCGAAGCCGAGGCCGCGATCGAGCGGTTAGCGGCCGCGCCAACGGACGACGGTCTAGCTGCGCGCGACATCTTGCTGCTGCGACTACAAGCTCTACTGGCGCGGGCTCAGGGTGACGAGGCCCGCTATCGCGAATACCGGGATCGCTACCGCGCCATGGCAAGAACGCTTGATTTCGAAGGACATATCGCGTGGGCCGAGGCGATGCCATGACGCGACGTGTCGCGGCTACTCCGTTTGTGCCACGTGAGTCGACCGCGCCGGCTCGAACGGGCAAGTCATGTAGTTAATCCGCGGGGTCTAATACCCGTTCGATCCAGGATCAAGGCCACCGGAGGGCCAGCCTGCCGAGATCGGCGACGTCTCTCTTGCTTCGCTGGCCCCTGACTGCCGTCCGTCTGTCCCTAGAACGGAACGCGAAGGTAATCCCTGCCGTCGCGGTGCCCGAGCCGCTCCCGCCAAGCCTGCCGGAAGAGCGCGGCGTGTTCACAATTGCGGGTGGCGGGAGTTAGAAGGCCGTGGTCGACGGCGGCGCGACCCGAATCAACCTCCAGGTCAAGCGGGTTCGCGTTCCTGGCGATAGACGCCGTCACCACCGCTCGCCAGTCCCGGCGGTGCAACCCATGACGTCGCCGGGCTGGCGGGCACCCAACACCCCTGGGGAGGTACCCGCGGCGGCCCGCCCCAGCCAGCCGCGAAGCATAGCGCCGCTGCCACGACGGCCTGCACCCGCAACGTCCGAGCAGCGGTCTGGACCGCGGCGGGGCGGCTGCGATACTCACCTGATGGCAATAGAACCGTGGAGCGACACCGGCCTCAACGACAACAACGGCAGCCTCTCGCCAACCATCGAGGTGATTCTGGCTAAAGTGCCTGCCGGGAAGCTTCTCGTCGTCGAGCACATCTCTGGAGAGCTGGCCGTACTGGACGGCGGCGTGGTGAACTTCATTCAGGCCGCTGGCCAGTATCTCCCCGGGGGAGTCGTTTATCTGCCGGTGCACTTTGTATCAAGTGTGGCCCAATTCAGTGCTGCGCCAGTTGCCGGTCGAGATCATCAATTCGGCTCACCGGCCAGGCTTTACGTGCGCGGGGGGTACAGCGTTGTCGTGTCTGGCGGAGCAACGATATCCAACCCAGACCCAAGGGCGGCAATCAAGTTGTTCGCTTCGGCGATCGGGTATTTGGTCGACGACTGACGGCCATGACTGCCGGGCAGAAGCTGCGCGCTGACTTGGACGCGGCGCTGCGCCACGCCAGCCAAGAGCTAGGCCGTGATCTCGAATTCGATGAGGCCGAGTGCCACGTCATCGACCAGGCGGTGGCCTCCGCCGACCGGGCCGAGGAGATGTCGGCGCTGTACCGCGCCGAGCTGGTGCGCAAGCCTGAGCCGCGCCCGACGGCGCTGGTCAAGCTGTCCGCCGAGATCCGGCTGTGCGAGAAGCAGGCCGTCGACTTCACCGCGCGCGTGAAAGTTAGCCTAGGGCAAGGGATTAAGAGTCCCCGGCATCAGCGGGCGGCGCAGGCGCGCTGGCAGCAGCACTCCCGGCAGGGCCGCTGATGGCCCGCCCGGCGACGCGGGCCCGCACCCACACCGGCCTGTACGGGCGGCTCGCCGAGCGTGAGGAGTTGGCGGCCCGCAATGGTGGCCGGATGGTGGCGGCCAGCGGACAGGTGTACGACGGCACACCCGAGCGACTGGCCGCGTTCCGCGCCGGTCAGCCGGTGAGCATGCCCGCGTGGGACGTTCCCGAATCGGCGCGCTGCGGCGAGCGCAAGGAGGCCTTGACGTGGCGGCGCACGGTGGTGTGGCCGCACGGCTAGGTAGCGATCCGGGCGGCGACCGCCGATGAGATGCTGGCCGACTTGGGGCTCTGACCGACTTCGGTCCCGCCCACCGAGCGGCGGTGATGAGCCGCCGCCATTCTGACGGCCGGTCAACGGTTTTACTCAGAGGCGACGGCGCCATTCGCCGGGCCGCCAAGTCGGCCCGTGTCGACGTCACCAGAAAGGTTCGGAGATAGCGGATTAGGCGAAAGGGTCCTCGCCGTTTGGCAAGCGGTAACTGGTTCAATCCCAGTATCGCGCACCAGCGTTTATACAGTTCAGACGCGGTATCTAGGCTAGCTTAACAAAGCGCCAAGACGATACCAGGACAATTTGGGCAGGCAATTGGTCTGAGATACAGGTTGTGGTCGGACGCCGAACGATTCTTAACGATGCCTCAGTCGGCGGTGTGGACGATCAGCACGTCGGTCTTGGCCCTGCGGGAGACTTCGGATGGGACTGACCCCAGCAGCCGATCGGCAACGCTGCCGAGTCCGACG
>DATMMZ010000328.1:0-2183 GCA_035569455.1 Mycobacterium sp.
CCCGGGGTCAGCGCTGCGCGTACCTGTCGAGCATCCTCGGGCTCCAGCTTGGCCCCGCCAACCTGCAAGAGCCGCAGCGACTTCGGTGTCACCGGCTCCCACTCGCAGGCTTGTGCCCACAGCTTGGCCAACGCCGGGACCAGGGCGGTGACCGTGACGCCGTGGCGTTCAATGGCGGCGAAGGCGGCCTCGGGGCTGGGATCGGTGCCGAACACGGTGGTGGCGCCGACCGTCATCGCGCCGAGCAGGCCTGGGCAGGCCAGCGGGAAATTGTGCGCTGCCGGCAGGGATACGAGATACACGTCATCACTCGTCAGCCGGCACAACTGGGCGCTCGCGGTGGCGTTGTAAACGTAGTCGTCGTGCGTGCGAGGGATCAGCTTCGGGGTACCGGTGGTGCCACCCGACACGAGCAGCAACGCGGGCAAGGCTGTGTCGGCCACAATCTGAGGCGCGTCACCGGCGGGCAGCCCTGACCACGACACAAATGGGCCGGGGTCGCCGTCGACGACGACGTGGCGGAGGTGTGGATGCAACGCGACCAGCTGTTCGGCCATCGAGCGGTAGTCGAAACCGCTTGCCATCTCGACGATGACCAATCCCACCGCACCGCTGACGTGCGCGAAGCGACTGAGTTCTGTCAACCGATGCCCGGGCAGGCACAGCACCGGGATGGCCCCGGCCCGCACCAGGCCGAACAGTGCGACGGCGAACCGGCACGAATTGGGCAGCTGCAAAAGCATTCGGTCGCCGGGCGTGATCCCCAGGGCGGCGAACGCGCCGGCCGCTCGGTCGACGAGTTTGTCAAGCTCGGAGTAAGTGTGGCGGCTGACCGCGTCCACGACAGCGACACGGTGAGGCCATGTGGTTGCGGCATGTCGCAGCACTGAATCGACGGTGCGACCGGTCCAGTAGCCGGCCGCTCGGTAACGAGCCGCCCGTTCCGATGGAAACGGAACGAACCCGTCCAACCTCGCAGTTTGTGCTGCGGTTTCGGACGGCTGGGATGAGTTAACTGGCACTCGGCGACTCCGTCGGGGGCGAGCGTGTCCTGCCCGTCGAACATAGGGTAGCGTACACGAAGTTAGGGCAGCCTGCGCTAATCTCGGGAGGTGTGGTTGTGGGTGATGCTGCCGCGAGTTCTCAGGCCATCCCCGTGATCGGCCGGCTGTTGGCTGGTGCGCCATGAGCACCACGCTGGCGATCATCGGGGCCGGCGCGAAGGCGGTGGCAGTGGCCGCAAAGGCGGCGGTGCTGCGCGAGATGGGCGTCGAGGTGCCCGACGTCGTTGCAGTCGAGCGCTCGGACGTCGCCGCTAACTGGCGGGCGGGCGGCGGCTGGACCGACGGTCGCCAGCGATTGGGCACCAGCCCGGAAAAGGACGTCGGCTTCCCGTACCGATCGACTCTGGTGCCCGGCCGCGACACCGACCTCGATGAGCGCATGATGCGATTTAGCTGGCAGTCGTATCTGGTTGCCACGGACCAATTCGTGGGCTGGATCGACCGGGGAAGGCCTGCGCCTACTCACGACACGTGGGCTGGGTATTTGCGCTGGGTTGGCGATGTGGTGGGTTTGAAAGTCGTTCGCGGCGAAGTGGTTCAGATCTCGGTCGACGGATCGCGCTGGGTGCTGCACACGCGTGAGTCGAGCCTGTCCGCTGACACGGTAATGGTTACCGGTCCCGGTCAGCCGGAGCGGTCCATGCTTTCAGGTGACCCGCGAGTGTTGTCTATCGCGCAGTTTTGGCAGCGCGCCGCGCAGCACGACCGAATTGTTGCCGAAAATGTTGCGGTCATCGGCGGTGGAGAGACCGCCGCTTCGATGCTCAACGAGCTTTTCCATCACCGGGTTTCGGCGATCACTGCGATCTCGCCGCAAGCAACCCTGTTTACTCGCGGCGAGGGTTTCTTCGAGAACTCGCTTTTTTCCGATCCCACGGGCTGGCGCAGCCTGACGCAAGCCGAACGGCGCGACTGCATCGCCCGCACCGACCGCGGGGTCTTCTCCGCGCGGGTTCAGGAGTCATTGCTCGCCGACGAAAGGATCAAGCATCTGCGGGGGCGCGTCGCTCGGGTGGTCAACCGTGACGATCGAATCTGGATCACGCTCTGCACCGACAACTGTGGCGAACCGCAAGAGACCCTGCATCGCTTCGACCTCGTGATCGACGGATCCGGTGC
>DATMMZ010000329.1:0-6261 GCA_035569455.1 Mycobacterium sp.
GCCGCCACCGACGTCGCAGGTTTCGCGGCCGCCACCTGGCTGCGCGGCGTCCCGATCGTGCACGTGCCCACCACGTTGCTCGGCATGGTCGACGCCGCCATCGGCGGCAAGACCGGTATCAACACCGAAGCCGGCAAGAACCTGGTCGGCGCGTTTCATCAGCCGCGCGCCGTCCTGGTTGACCTGGCGACTCTGGAAACGTTGCCGCGCAACGAAATCGTGGCCGGGATGGCCGAAGTGGTCAAGGCCGGATTCATCGCCGACCCGGTGATCCTGGACCTCATCGAAGCCGACCCACAGGCCGCCTTGGACCCGAAAGGTGAGGTGCTGCGGGAGCTGATCCGGCGCGCGGTCGTCGTCAAGGCCGAGGTCGTCGCCGCCGACGAGAAGGAGGCGGAACTGCGCGAAATCCTGAACTACGGACACACTTTGGGGCACGCGATCGAGCGCCGCGAGCGCTACCAGTGGCGGCACGGTGCCGCCGTGTCGGTGGGCCTGGTGTTCGCGGCCGAGCTCGCCAGACTTGCCGGGCGGCTCGACGACGCCACGGCAGATAGGCACCGCACCATCCTGGCGTCGCTTGGCCTGCCGGTCAGCTACGAAGCCGACGCATTGCCGCAGTTACTGGAATACATGGCCGGGGACAAGAAAACCCGCGCCGGGGTACTTCGGTTCGTGGTCCTCGACGGGCTGGCCAAGCCGGGTCGGTTAGCGGGACCGGACCCGTCACTGCTGGCGGCGGCCTATGGAGGGCTAGTGGCATGACCGTCACCGTCAATGTCATCAATGGCCCGAACCTGGGCCGGCTGGGCCGGCGCGAGCCGGATGTCTATGGCAGCACCACCCACGACGAGCTGGCGGCCATCATCGAGCGCGAAGCCGCCGAGCTGGGGCTCAAAGCCGTTGTGCGGCAGAGTGATAGCGAAGCCGAACTGCTGGAATGGATCCATCTGGCCGCCGATGCCGGGCAGCCGGTGATACTCAACGCCGGCGGCTTTACCCACACATCGGTGGCGCTGCGCGATGCCTGCGCCGAACTGAGCGCACCCCTGATCGAGGTGCACATCTCCAATGTGCATGCCCGCGAGGAGTTTCGGCGCCATTCCTACATCAGCCCGGTCGCAACTGGCGTGATCGTCGGGCTGGGAGTCCAGGGCTACCTGCTCGCCCTGCGCTACCTGGCTAGCCGCTAATCCCTCTTCGGTGTGTCCGGCCTGGTTTCGTCGGCGTCGTGCGTCCGGATCACCTCGGTCTTGTCCTCGCCGCCGGGCAGTCTGAACGATTCGGTGGGCGCCTCACTCTCGCTGCCGGCGGGAGTTTGGGTGCGTGCCCAGCGCCCCCGCGGCCTGGTGGGGATTGTTTCGGTGGGTGACTCACGTTCGGCCGTTGCCACGCCCGTCCGTTGCTCGGTCCGGGCCACCGGCATCTCACCGGTCGGCGAGTCGTCGCCGCGCACGGCCGAGAACACGTCGGTGTCGGCTCCGCGTTCCTGCTTGACACCCAGGCCGTGGTGTCTCTCCGGCACTTTCTCGTATTGCCGGTCCACCCGCCACCTGCCGATAGTGACACCGACGATCCCGGGCAGGAAAACAAGGAGCGCGGTGAAGGCCGCGAACGTAGTCACCTCGTTGAGCAGACCGCCGGTGTAGATCGCCTTGTATACCAGCGAGATGAGCCAGGACACCGCGCCACTGAGGACCCCCGCGAGCAGGCCGGCGAGCAACCAGGTCATCGCCAGATCTTGGCGGCGGTCCGGATCCCGACTCGCGTTGGCGTCGGCCCGGCCGTCGATCACCCCCCACGCGGCTACGGCGATGGCGAAGAGTATTAGCAGCACCACGCTGATCAACGCGGACTGGGTCTGCCATGCATTGATCGCCGCTCCCTGAACCAATCGGAGGACAACCATCACGGCAGCGAACACCAATCCGCGCAGCATCCAGTCTCTCATGGGCTAACAGCGTAGCGAGTAGCGTCAAGTGTCGTGACACATTCCCAGCGTCGACACAATCTCAAAACGGTAATCGCTGCCACCGAGCTGGACGCGATGCTGGTCACGGACCTGATCAACGTGCGTTATCTGTCGGGTTTCACCGGGTCTAACGGCGCGTTATTGGTGTTCGCCGATGATCGCGAGCCTGTGCTGGCCACCGACGGCCGGTATCGCACCCAGGCCGCGCAGCAGGCACCGGGGCTCGAGGTCGTCATCGAACGGGCCTGTGCCCGCTACCTGGCCGGTCGGGCCGCCGACGAAGGCGTGCGCAGGCTGGGCTTCGAAAGCCATGTGGTCACGGTGGACGGCTTGGATGCGCTTCGGAATGAGCTGGACGAGCGGACGTCCGCCCAGTCAAGCCCGAAGTCGAGCGGAGCGACCGAGCTGGTGCGTGCCTCCGGAACCGTGGAGGCGCTGCGCGAGGTCAAAGACGCCGGCGAGCTGGCGTTGTTGCGGCTGGCCTGTGAGGCGGCCGACGCCGCATTGGCCGACCTGGTGGATCGCGGCGGTCTGCGGCCCGGGCGCACCGAACGTGAGGTGGGTCGCGAGCTGGAAGCCCTGATGCTCGACCACGGCGCTGACGCGGTGTCTTTCGAAACGATCGTGGCGGCCGGGCCCAATTCGGCGATCCCGCACCACCGGCCAACCGACGCCGTGCTGGCGACGGGCGATTTCGTCAAGATTGACTTCGGCGCGCTGGTCGCGGGCTATCACTCCGACACGACCCGCACCTTCGTCCTGGGTAAAGCCGCTGACTGGCAGCTGGAGATCTATCAGCTGGTCGCCGACGCGCAGCGGGCCGGCCGGGAGGCGCTGCGGCCGGGCACCGGCCTGCGCGACGTGGACGGCGCGGCGCGCCAGTTGATCGCCGACGCCGGCTACGCCGAGCAGTTCGGGCACGGTCTGGGACACGGCGTGGGCCTGCAGATCCACGAAGCGCCGGGAATTGGAGCCACGTCCGCCGGGACACTGCTTGCGGGCTCAGTGGTGACGGTGGAGCCCGGCGTCTACTTGCCCGGCCGCGGCGGTGTCCGCATCGAGGACACCTTGGTAGTGGCCGATGGGACATCGGAGAGCGCCGGGCATACCCCGGAATTGTTGACCCGGTTCCCCAGAGAACTGGTCATTCTCATTTAGCTTCTGAGCGAGAAATCGCCAGGGGCGGATAGACGGACCGACTTACGCCGGATCAGCTCGGAGGTGCATTGCTGAACTTGGCCACGGGTAAGCTCCATCGGATGCCCGTGCTCCTCGCACCAGCTCTCGGAGATCGGGCAAGAGCAACGGGTAGAGTGCTGTGGGTTAGGGATATCTTGGGGACGCTCGTTAAACCGCAGGTAGACCCGCTAAGGTCCCGAAACCGATCCCCAAAGAACCGGCCATCCTCGAGGAGATTCACCGACCGTGGCGACCACTGCCGACTTCAAGAACGGGCTTGTCCTGGTAATCGACGGACAGCTGTGGACCATCACCGAGTTCCAGCACGTCAAACCCGGCAAGGGCCCCGCGTTCGTGCGCACCAAGCTGAAGAACGTGCTTTCGGGCAAGGTCGTCGATAAGACGTACAACGCCGGCGTCAAGGTGGACACCGCCACGGTCGACCGCCGTGACACCACCTACCTGTACCGCGACGGCTCGGACTTCGTGTTCATGGACAGCCAGGATTACGAGCAGCACCCGCTGCCGGAGTCCCTGGTCGCCGACGCCGCGCGGTTTCTGCTGGAGGGCATGCCGGTGCAGGTGGCGTTCCACAACGGAGCGCCGCTGTACCTTGAACTGCCGGTGAGCGTCGAGCTGGAGGTCACCCACACCGAGCCGGGTCTGCAGGGCGACCGGTCCAGTGCGGGCACCAAGCCGGCCACACTGGAGACCGGTGCGCAGATCCAAGTGCCGTTGTTCATCAACACCGGGGACAAGTTGAAGGTGGATTCGCGCGACGGCAGCTACTTGGGACGTGTGAACGCCTGACTATGCCTGACGATAAGCCCGCCAGGGCTGTTAAAGGGCGTCATCAGGCGCGCAAACGCGCCGTCGACCTGTTGTTCGAAGCCGAGGCTCGCAGTCTGAGCCCGCTCGAGGTGGTAGACGTCCGTACCGCGTTGGCGGAAGCGAAGCCCGATGTGGCGCCGCTGCACCCGTACACGGTCGCGGTGGCGCGTGGGGTCGGTGCCCACGCCGCACATATCGACGACCTGATCACCTCGCATCTGCAGGGCTGGACGCTCGATCGGCTGCCTGCGGTGGATCGCGCCATTTTGCGGGTCGCGGTGTGGGAGCTGCTATACGCCGACGATGTGCCGGAGCCGGTGGCCGTGGACGAGGCCGTAGAGCTGGCCAAGGGGCTGTCCACCGACGACTCGCCAGGCTTCGTCAACGGAGTACTGGGTCAGGTGATGCTGGTGACGCCGCAGATACGCGCGGCCGCTCAGGCGATCCAAGGGTCGGTGGGCGCCGGCATACCGCAGGATCACGGACCCGATTCATGAGCCGCCTGGAGCTACGCGTCTCCATCGCCGCTTTCCTGGCTGGGACTGTGGTGATTGGCGCTGTCGTGTGCGCTGCCTACGGGCTGGCCATCGTCGCCTCGGCGATGTCGATATTCGCGCTGGGGGTCGGCGCTTGGCTGTATCACTGCATCGAACGCCTGGTGGTGGCCAACCGGATCAGCACCGTTCGAACGGCGGCCAAGCCGCTGCAGCCGCTGCTACCGGTGATGGCCGCGATCATGGGCCTGACGCAGGGCGTGGTGAGGTCGCTTACCGACGTCACCGACCTGCCCGCGCGCCGCCGGGAGCTTCCGGTGCTGCGGTGGGTGGAGAACCCGCTCGGTCTTCGGGGCAATCGGCGGGTGCTGGACAGCGAAGGCAGTGACGACGAGCTGGATGGCTGATCGACTGAGCGAAATGATCGCGCGCTGAGCGCGGGCGGGACACAATAGCTGCTGTCCCATGATGGAAATCCGGTATCAACCTCCAGCGACGGTGGCGGCCTGCCGGCACTCGCCACGATGGCTTCGCAACCTATGGGGTCATCGCCAGCGATTGTGCGCGCCGATGCGGACTAAGGTGACGAGATGAACCGAAACGGTGCCCACCCGCGACGACTTCGGGTCTCCGCGCTGGCGGCCGTAGCTAACCCGTCGTACACGCGCATCGACACGTGGAACCTGCTCGACGACGCGTGCCGTCGCCTCGCCGAGGTTGATCTGGCCGGGCTGGACAAGACTCACGACCTGGCCCGGGTCAAGCGACTGATGGGCCGCATCGGCGCCTACGAGCGGTACTGGCTGTATCCCGGTGCGGAGAATCTGGCGAGCTTCCGCGCGCACCTGGAGAGCCTTTCCACGGTGCGGCTCAGCGAAGAGGTGTCGCTGGCCGTGCGGCTGCTCAGCGAATACGGCGACCGCACAGCGCTTTTCGATACCTCCGCGCCGTTGGCCGATCAGGAGCTGGTAGCCCAGGCCAAACAGCAGCAGTTCTACAC
Organism: Mycobacterium sp.; assembly: GCA_035569455.1. Classification (GTDB taxonomy): domain Bacteria; phylum Actinomycetota; class Actinomycetes; order Mycobacteriales; family Mycobacteriaceae; genus Mycobacterium. The sequence continues at coordinate 5,477 of DATMMZ010000329.1, forward strand.
CGTGTTGCTCGCCGACGATTCGCCGCCCAACGCGCTCGACTGCCTGGCCGAAAATTTGCGGGCGCTGCGAAACCCTTCCGACGACATCCAGTTCGAGATCCTGTTGGCCCCCAGCGTCGAGGACGCCATCACCGCCGTTGCCCTCAACGGCGAGATCCAGGCCGCGATCATCCGGCACGACCTGCCGCTGCGATCCCGCGACCGGGTGCCCCTGATGAACACCTTGCTGGGGCCCAACGACACCGAGGCCGGGGCCGTCAGCCCCGACGGCACCCAGGACTGGGTGGAATGCGGCGAGTGGATCAAAGAGCTGCGGCCAAGCATCGACCTCTATCTGCTCACCGACGAGTCGATCGCGGCGGGCACCGACGACGAGCCCGAGGTCTACGACCGGACGTTCTACCGGCTCAACGACGTCACCGATCTGCACAGCACGGTGATCGCGGGATTGCGGAACCGGTTTTCCACACCATTTTTCGACGCCCTGCGTGCGTACGCGGGGGCGCCCGTCGGCCAGTTCCATGCGCTGCCCATCGCGCGCGGCGCCAGCATCTTCAACTCCAAGTCACTGCAGGACATGGGGGAGTTCTACGGCCGCAACATCTTCATGGCCGAGACGTCCACCACGTCAGGGGGCCTGGACTCGCTGCTGGACCCGCACGGCAACATCAAGAAAGCGATGGACAAGGCCGCGCACACGTGGAACTCCGACCACACCTACTTCGTCACCAACGGAACATCGACCGCCAACAAGATCGTCGTGCAGTCGCTGACCCGGCCGGGCG
>DATMMZ010000330.1:0-18340 GCA_035569455.1 Mycobacterium sp.
GGCTACTGTCGAAGCGCGATGACGATCGACGTGTGGATGCAACATCCGACGCAACGGTTCCTGCGCAGCGATATGTTGGCCTCGCTGCGGCGCTGGACCGGTGGGTCCATACCGGAGGCTGACATCCCGATCGAGGCGACCGTCGCGTCGATGGACGCCGCCCGCGTCGACCTCGGCCTGCTCAGCGCGTGGCGCGGCCCCAGCGGCCAGGACCTCGTCTCCAATGACGAGGTCGCGGAATGGATTCGGTTGTACCCCAACCGGTTTGCCGGCCTGGCGACGGTTGACCTGGATCGCCCGATGCAGGCGGTCCGCGAGCTGAGGCGTCGGGTGAAAGACGGGTTCGTGGGACTGCGGGTGGTGCCCTGGCTCTGGAACGCCCCGCCCACCGACCGCCGCTACTATCCGCTGTTCGCCGAGTGCGTCGAGTCCGCGGTGCCGTTCTGTACCCAGGTCGGGCACACCGGGCCACTGCGGCCGTCGGAGACCGGACGCCCGATTCCCTACATCGACCAGGTGGCCCTGGACTTCCCGGAGCTGGTGATCGTGTGCGGTCACGTCGGCTATCCGTGGACCGAGGAGATGGTAGCCGTCGCACGCAAGCACGAGAACGTCTACATCGACACCTCGGCCTACACCATCAAGCGGCTGCCGCAGGAGCTCATCAGCTTCATGAAAACCGGTACCGGACAACGCAAAGTGTTGTTCGGCACCAACTACCCTATGATGACCCACGCCCACGCTCTGGCGGGGTTTGACGAACTCGGGCTGGCCGACGAGGCTCGCCACGACTTTCTGCGCGGCAACGCCGAGCGGGTGTTCAAGCTCGAACGAAAGGCAGATACGTGAACGGTGCCCAGGCCCTGATCAACACCCTGGTCGACGGCGGCGTCGACGTGTGCTTCGCCAACCCCGGCACATCGGAGATGCATTTCGTCGCCGCGCTGGACACCGTGCCGCGCATGCGCGGTGTCCTGGCCCTCTTCGAGGGTGTGGCGACCGGCGCCGCCGACGGCTATGCCCGCGTCGCGGACCGTCCGGCGGCGGTGCTGCTGCACCTGGGCCCCGGACTGGGTAACGGCCTGGCCAACCTGCACAACGCGCGCCGCGCGAGAGTGCCGATGGTGGTTGTCGTCGGCGACCATGCCACCTATCACAAGAAGTACGATGCCCCACTGGAATCCGACATCGACGCGCTCGCCGGCACCGTGTCGGGATGGGTGCGCCGCAGCGTCGACAGCGCCGCCGTCGGGCCCGACACGGCCGAGGCCATCGCGGCGAGCCGTTCGGGTTCGCAGATCTCGACGCTTATCCTGCCCGCGGATGCATCCTGGTCCGACGGCGCCCAGTCCGCCCCGCCGCGGCCACCGGCCGAGCGTGGCCACGGGGGATCGGCGGCCGACGTGCTAGGGGTGCTGCGCTCGAAAGAACCCACGGTGATGCTGATCGGCGGCGACGCCACCCGCGCACCCGGCCTGGCCGCGGCCGCGCGGATTGCCGAGGCAACCGGTGCCCGCTGGTTGTGTGAGACGTTCCCGGCGCGGTTGGAGCGCGGCGCCGGCATCCCCGCCGTGGACCGGCTCGCCTACTTCGCCGAGGCCGTCGCTGCCCAGCTCGACGGCGCCAAGCATCTGGTGCTGGCCGGCGCCAAGTCGCCGGTGTCCTTCTTCGCCTACCCGGGCATGCCCAGTGACCTGGTGCCCGCCGGCTGTGAGGTGCACGTGCTCGCCGAGTACGACGGCGCGGCGGGTGCGCTGGCAGAGTTGGCCGACGAGCTGGCGCCCGGGACCACCGCCGTGGTGGCGGCCGCTTCGCGCCCGCAGGTGCCCTCGGGTCCCCTGACCTCCGCGTCGGCGGCTGACGTGATCGGCGCGCTGATGCCCGAAGGGGCCATCGTCGTCGACGAGTCGAACACATCCGGTCTGCTGTTAGAGAAGGCCACCGCCGGGGCACCGGCCCACGATTGGCTGACGCTGACCGGCGGGGCGATCGGCTACGGCATCCCGACGGCGGTGGGCGCCGCGGTGGCCGCCCCCGATCGGCCGGTGCTGTGCCTGGAATCCGACGGATCGGCGATGTACACGATTTCGGGGCTGTGGACCCAGGCCCGGGAAAACCTCAACGTGACCACCGTCCTCTACGACAACAGTGCATACGACATCCTGCGGGTAGAGTTGCAACGCGTCGGGGCCGGGTCCGCCCCCGGCCCGAAGGCACTGGATCTCCTGGATTTATCCCGTCCCACAATGAATTTCGTCAAGATCGCCGAGGGCATGGGAGTTCCTGCCCGTCGCGTCACCACCGCCGAGGAATTCGTCGACGCGCTGCGCGCGGCCTTCGCCGAACCCGGACCGCACCTGATCGACGCGGTGGTGCCGTCACTGTTTGGGTAGCTCAGCGGCCACCGGGTATCGTCCACACCGGATCGGCGCAGTCGATACCCTCGGCCGACAACTCCCGCTTGAGCACCTTGAAGGTCACCGTGCGAGGCAGCTTCACGCCGACCCGGACGTACGACGGCCACTGCTTGGGTCCCAAGTCGGGCTGCTCGGCCAGGAAGGCACGGAATTTCTCGGCATCGAACTCCGCACCCCGCGCCATCACCAACGCGGCCATCACCTGGTCGCCGACGACCGGGTCGGGCACCGGATACACCGCCACCTCGGTCGCATCCGGGTAGCGCAGCAACACCCGTTCGATCGGGGCCGCCCCGAGATTTTCGCCGTCCACCCGCATCCAATCGCCAAGTCGTCCAGCGAAGTACGCATATCCGGCCTCATCACGATAAGCGAGATCGCCACTGTGGTAGACGCCGCCGGCCATGCGCTGGGCCTCGGCCTCCGGGTCGTTGTAGTAGCCCTCGAAACGGCCCCGGCCGGCCGTGTTGACCACCTCGCCGACCACTCCGACCGGGCATGGCTTGCCGGTGTCGGGGTCGACGATCTGGATCCCTTCGGGCAGCGGACCCAACGAACCCGCCGGGGTATCGGGGGTACGGGCGATCGCCACTCCGCCTTCGGTCGAACCAAACCCGTCCTGGACGACACACCCGAACCTGCGGGCGAAGCGTTCGATATCGTCGGGGACGCCCTCGTTGCCGTACACCGCCCGCAGCGGGTTTTCCGCATCGTCGGCCTGTTCGGGTGTGGCAAGCACATACGACAGGGGCTTGCCCACGTAGTTGGCGTAGGTGGCGCCGTAGCGACGCACATCCACCAAAAAGTTCGACGCAGAGAACTTGCGCCGCAACGCCATTGAGCCCTGGCACGCCGCCGCCACCGCCCAGCCGACCAGCACCGCGTTGGAATGAAACAACGGCATCGACACGTAGCAGACGTCGTCGCGGCCAAGGTCGAAGCGCTGCGTCATCATCGCCCCGGCGATGGCCACCTTGCCGTGGCTGCACTTCACCGCCTTGGGTTCACCGCTAGTGCCCGACGTGAAGATCAGCATGAACAGGTCGGCAGGCGCCGCTGATTGGAAACGCACCTCGGCCTCGCTGTGCAAGGCCACCTCAGCGGCAAACTCGGCGGAATCGACGTTCAGATGCTCGATATCATCCAGTGTCGCAGCCGATTTCGAATCAGCCAGCACGAGCTGGCAGTCGGCCTTGCTGATGTCGCGGGCCAACGCGGCGCCGCGGCGCACCGGGTTGAGGCCTACCGGCACGATCCCGGACATCCCCGCCGCCACCAACATGGCCGAGAAGAACGACGTGTTTTCCAGCAATACGCCGACGTGCGGCTGCCGCGTCGGGTCGAGGCGATCCCGCAGCGTCGCCGCAACGGCGGCACCCTGCCGGAGGTGATCACGCCAGCTGGTGAACGAGTCCTCGAAATAGACGCCGCGGTCGTCGATCTCGGCCAGCGGCACCAGCAGTTCGGTGACCGTGAGGTCAGTCGGCCCGCTAAGCAGGGGTTTCCGCCAATTCACGGCCGATCCGGCGCAGTTGCCCGGTAGCACCGCCCAGTGCGAACTCGGTTTCCTTGGCGGCCAGGAAGTAACGGTGCACCGGGTGATCGGTGTCGACGCCGACGCCGCCGTGCACGTGCACGATGGTGTGCGCCACCCGGTGCCCGGCGTCGGCGGCCCAGAACGCAGCACTGGCCACGTCGATGTCAGCCGGGACATCCTCCGAGACGCGCCAGGCGGCCTGGGTGAGCGTCAGCCGCAACCCCTTGACGTCGATATAGCCATCGGCCAGTCGCTGTCCCACCGCCTGGAAGCTGCCGATCGGGCGGTCGAATTGCTCACGGGTGCGGGCATATTCGGCCGTCATCTGCAATCCGCGCTCGAGCACCCCGAGCTGAAACGCGCTGCGGCCCAGGGTCGCAAGCGTGCCGAGCCAGGCGGCGACTTCACTTCCGCCAACGCGCCGAGAGCCGTCCACCGCAACGCCATCCAGCGTCAGGCGCCCGATGCTGCCCAATCCGGTGGTCTGCAGCGCGGTCACGGAAACCCCCGGGTCATCAGCAGCGACCAGGAAAATAGCTGTGTCGGAATCGGTTTCGGCGGGAACCAGGAAGGCGTCGGCTACCGGGCCGTAGCCGACCTGCGTGCGAGTGCCGGTCAGGCGGTACCCGTCACCGGCTCGGTTGGCCTGCACCGGCCCTTCACCCATCTCTGGATCGAGGGCGACGGTGAGGATCTTCTCGCCGCTGACCGCGGGCACGCCCCAGCCCTGCTGCAGTTCCTCGGGGCCGAACCGGGCCAGCGCCCCGGCGGCCAGCACCACCGAATCCAGGTACGGCACGGCGGCCATTTGGTGGCCCAGCGCAACCAAAATCGCCATCTGCTCGAGCACCCCGAACCCGTCGCCGCCCAGCGAGGTAGCCGATGCACTGGACAGGATGTCGGCGTCGATCAGCTTGCGCCACAGCACGCGGTCGAACCTTTCATCGAGCCCGTCCAGCTCACGTTGATGCGCCGGAGTACACACCGAGTCCACGATGGTGTCGACCAGACCGCCGAGGTCGCTCGCCGCTTCGGTTTTCGTGAAATCCATGAATGTTTTTCCTTACAACTAAGTTCAGCGGTTAGCTCGAGGCAGTCCCAGCGCGACCATGCCGATGATGTCGCGCTGGACTTCGTTGGTGCCGCCTCCGAACGTCAGGATCAGGCAGGCGCGGTGCATCCGCTCGACCCGCCCGCGCAGCAACGCGCCAGGCGAATCCTGACGCAGCGTTGCGCCGGTGCCCAGCACCTCCATCAGCAGGCGGTACGCCTCGGTGGCCAGCTCGGTCCCGAACACCTTGGCCGCCGACGCGTCCGCCGGCCCCAAGGAGTCACCGTCCGACCCCCCTTGCCTGGAAGCCAGCTCCCAGTTGATCAGCTTGAGCACCTCGGCCTTGGCGTGCACCCGAGCCAGATTGAGTTGCACCCATTCGGAGTCGATCAGCCGGGCTCCGCTGGCGTCCTTGGTGGTCTGCGCCCATTCGCGAACCTCTCGCAGGCACATGAAGATCGGCGCCGGCGACACCAGCGCGACCCGCTCGTGGTTGAGCTGGTTGGTCACCAGCTTCCAGCCACCGTTCTCCTCGCCGACCCGGTTGCTCACCGGCACCCGCACGTCGGAGTAATAGGTGGCGCTGGTGTCCGGACCGGCCATCGTGTGCACCGGAGTCCAGGAGAAACCCTCGGCGGTGGTCGGCACGATCAGCACCGAGATGCCGCGGTGTTTCTTGGCCTCGGTGTTGGTGCGCACCGCCAGCCACACGTAGTCCGCGTACTGGATCAGGCTGGTCCACATCTTCTGGCCGTTGACCACATAGTCGTCGCCGTCGCGCACCGCGCTGGTACGCAGGTTGGCCAGGTCGGTGCCCGCGCCCGGCTCGGAATAGCCGATCGAGAAATGCAGGTCCCCGGCGGCGATCTTCGGCAGGAAGAATTTCTTTTGCTCGTCCGTCCCGAACGCCATGATCGTCGGCGCCACGCTGTTGATCGTCAGGAACGGCACCGGCGCGCCGGCGATGGCCGCTTCATCGGTGAAAATCAGCGAGTCCATCGGCGATCGGTCCTGGCCGCCGTACTCCTTGGGCCAGTTCAGGGTGAGCCACCCGTCCTTGCCCATCTGGGCGACCGTCTCCCGATACACGTTGCCGATCCCGAATTCTCCCTGGACCGAGCTCAGCGCCTCGCGACGCTCCGGGGTCATAAGCGTGGAGAAGTACGACCGCAGTTCGCGGCGGAGCTCCTCCTGTTCAGGGGTGTAACTGATGCGCATTCCAGCTGTCCTTTGGTTAAGCGTGACAAGCCCAACGGCTACCCGTTCGTCTTCCCGGTTGTAACACGTTCTAGTCTGGGAATCCAGCGACCGTTTCGTCAGATGTACCGGGGCCTTATGGTGGAGCTGGATTACTGACGGGGCGTGAGGCCAGGCTCAAGGAGGGTGCCGTGCGGGTGATAGTCGACCGTGACCGCTGCGAAGGTAATGCGGTGTGCTTGGGGATTGCGCCGGATATCTTCGACCTCGACGACGAGGACTATGCCATCGTGAAGACCGATCCGATCCCTGCCGAGCAAGAGGATCTGGCCGAACAGGCGATCGTCGAATGCCCGCGAGCCGCGTTGTTGCGTGGCGAGTAAGCCGAAACTAGAGGTATTCATAAATTGACTAGCAGCACGAACGCGACCGATCTATCCGGAAAGGTCGCGGTGGTGACCGGTGCCGCCGCGGGGCTGGGCCGGGCCGAGGCGATCGGCCTCGCCCGGCTGGGCGCCACCGTCGTCGTCAACGACATCGCCGCCGCCCTGGACGCCTCCGACGTGATCGACGAGATCAGCACGGCCGGATCCAAAGTCATTGCCGTCGCCGGCGACATCAGCCAACGCGCGACGGCCGACGAGCTCGTCGCTTGCGCCGACGGCCTGGGCGGACTGGACATCGTGGTGAACAACGCCGGGATCACCCGCGACCGGATGCTGTTCAACATGACCGACGAGGAATGGGACCTCGTCATCGCGGTACACCTGCGCGGGCATTTCCTCCTGACCCGCAATGCCGCGACGTACTGGCGCAACAAAGCCAAAGAGGCCAGCGACGGCAAGATCTTCGGCCGGCTCGTCAACACCTCGTCGGAGGCGGGCCTGGTGGGTCCGGCGGGGCAGGCGAACTATGGCGCCGCGAAGGCGGGCATCACCGCGCTGACCCTGACAGCCGCGCGGGCGCTGGGCCGCTACGGGGTGTGCGCGAACGTGATCTGTCCGCGGGCCCGAACCGCCATGACGGCCGAGGTGTTCGGACCTGCCCCGGATATCTCAGATATAGAAGTAGGGCAGATCGATCCGTTGTCACCGGAGCACGTGGTGACGCTGGTCCAGTTCTTGACGTCGCCGGCCGCGGCGGAAGTCAACGGCCAGGTGTTCATCGTTTACGGTCCCCGGGTGACGTTGGTGTCGGCGCCGAGCGTGGAGCGCAGGTTCACCGCCGACGGGTCGGCTTGGGAGCCCGCGCAACTCAGTTCCACATTGCGGGATTACTTTGCTGGCCGCGATCCGGAACTGAACTTTTCCGCAATCAATCTCATGGGTCAGTAGCGTCGTCGGGGGGATTTGCGAACAGTTACCAAAGGCCGCTAAATAGCTAGAACGTGTGTCAGAATGATTCCGCCACATGGGTGTTAACCAGGGAAATTAACGCACGCGGTCAACAGATGTTGTTCATTGACAGGGGGAAGTCGTTCTGGGTTAATTGGATCCGGCTCACACCGAGCAGCTGGTAAATCCGGGCGGCGTCCAGGGGGCAAAAGACTTCGCCGCGAGGCAGACGGGGGGACGAAGTTGATTCAACAGCTTGCGGTTCCGGCCCGGGCCGTCGGCGGGTTTTTCGAGATGTCGGTGGAAACCCTTCGTGCCAGTTTCCGCAGGCCCTTCCAGTTCGGTGAGTTCCTGGAGCAGACGTGGATGATCGCGCGCGTCTCTTTGGTCCCGACGCTTCTGGTCTCCATCCCGTTCACAGTCCTGGTGGCGTTCACCCTCAACATCCTGTTGCGCGAAATCGGGGCGGCCGACCTGTCTGGCGCCGGAACGGCGTTCGGCACCATCACCCAGCTGGGCCCAGTCGTGACCGTGCTGGTCGTGGCCGGTGCAGGCGCCACCGCGATCTGTGCTGACCTGGGCGCCCGCACCATCCGCGAGGAGATCGACGCGATGCGGGTGCTCGGCATCGACCCGATCCAGCGCCTCGTCGTACCCCGGGTGTTGGCGTCCACGTTGGTCGCGATGTTGCTCAACGGCCTGGTGTGCGCCATCGGCTTGTCCGGCGGCTACGTGTTCTCCGTCTTTCTGCAGGGCGTCAACCCAGGCGCGTTCATCAACGGGCTGACCGTCCTGACTGGACTGCGCGAACTGATTCTCGCCGAAGTCAAAGCGCTGTTGTTCGGGGTGATGGCCGGCCTGGTCGGCTGCTATCGCGGCCTGACCGTCAAGGGCGGGCCCAAGGGCGTCGGCAATGCCGTCAACGAAACCGTCGTCTACGCGTTCATCTGCCTCTTCGTCATCAACGTGGTCATGACCGCCATCGGCGTACGACTCTCGGCGAAGTGAGCACGCCATGAGTTACGACATCACTTACCGGGTTCGTAACTTGCTTAAGCGGCTACAGGGACCAGTTGACGACTTCGGCGAGCAGGCGTTGTTCTACGGCCAAACCGTGCGCTACATCCCGAACGCGCTCACCCGATACCGCAAGGAGACGATCCGGCTCATCGCCGAGATGACGCTGGGGGCGGGGGCGCTCGTCATGATCGGCGGCACGGTCGGGGTCGCGGCGTTCCTGACCCTGGCCTCCGGTGGTGTCATCGCCGTGCAGGGCTACTCGTCGTTGGGCAACATCGGCATCGAGGCGCTGACCGGGTTCCTGTCGGCGTTCCTGAACGTCCGGGTTGTGGCTCCGGTGATTGCGGGTATCGCGCTGGCGGCCACCATCGGTGCCGGCGCCACCGCCCAGCTGGGGGCCATGCGGGTCGCCGAGGAAATCGACGCCGTCGAATGCATGGCGGTGCACTCGGTGTCCTACCTCGTCTCAACCCGGCTGATCGCCGGCTTGGTCGCGATCGTTCCGCTGTACTCGCTGTCGGTGCTGGCCGCATTCTTCGCCGCCCGCTTCACCACGGTGTTCGTCAACGGGCAGTCCGCGGGCCTGTACGACCACTACTTCAATACCTTCCTCATTCCGTCCGACCTATTGTGGTCGTTCCTGCAGGCGATCGTGATGTCGATCGCGGTGATGCTGGTGCATACCTATTACGGCTACAACGCCCACGGTGGGCCGGTCGGCGTCGGCATCGCGGTCGGTCAGGCCGTGCGGACCTCGCTGATCGTCGTGGTTGTCATTACTTTGTTCATCTCGCTGGCCGTTTACGGCGCGTCCGGTAACTTCAACCTCTCTGGTTAAGGAGACCTCCAAAAGAACCATGGCAGGCACGGGATCGCGAAGCACAACCGTCCGGCTGGCGGCGGCGCTGCTGGCCGGACTGATAGTCGCGTTCACCGTGGTGACTTACCTTTCGTACACAGCGGCTTTCACGTCGACGGACGTTGTCACGGTCGCCGCGCCGCGCGCCGGGCTGGTGATGGAGAAGGGCGCCAAGGTCAAGTACCGCGGCGTCCAGGTCGGCAAGGTCGATGACATCAACTATGCCGGCGACCAGGCTCGGTTGACGTTGGCGATCAACAGCGACGAGATGCACTTCATCCCTGCCAATGCGACGGTCCATATCGCGGGCAACACCATCTTCGGCGCCAAGTCGGTGGAATTCGTTCCGCCGCAAACGCCTTCGGGCAAGTCGCTGCGTCCGGGCGCGCTGGTGGAGGCCTCGGCGGTCCAACTGGAAGTCAACACCTTGTTCCAGTCGCTCATCGATCTGCTGCACAAGATCGACCCGGTCGAATTGAACGGGACGCTGAGTGCGCTGGCCGAGGGGCTGCGCGGTCATGGCGATGACTTCGGCGCGCTGCTGTCGGGGCTGAATACCCTGACGCAGCAAGCGAATCCGAAGCTACCCGCCCTGCAGGAGGATTTCCGCAAGGCCGGGATCGTCACCGACACCTACGCCGACGCCGCGCCCGACCTGAATTCCGTGTTCGACAACCTGCCGACGATCAACAAGACGGTGGTCGATCAGCAGAACAGCCTGAACTCCACGCTGTTGGCCACCATCGGCCTCGCCAACAACGCCTACGACACGTTGGAGCCGGGTGAGCAGAACTTCATCGACGCCATCAACCGGCTGCGGGCCCCGATCAAGGTGGCCCACGACTACTCGCCCGAATTCGGCTGCCTGTTCAAGGGAATTGGGCGAGGCATCAAGGAATTCGCCCCGCTGCTCGGTGTCCGCAAGGCGGGCCTGTTCACGTCGTCGAACTTCGTGCTGGGCGCACCCTCGTACACCTACCCGGAGAGCCTGCCACTGGTCAACGCGTCTGGTGGTCCGAACTGCCGCGGATTACCAGACATTCCGTCCAAGCAGAACGGCGGGTCGTTCTTCCGCTCGCCGTTCCTGGTCACCGACAACGCCAACATCCCCTACCAGCCGTTCACCGAACTGCAGTTTGATGCGCCGTCCACGCTGCAGTTCTTGTTCCACGGCGCTTTCGCGGAACGGGACGACTTCTGATGGCGAGCGGGAACTTGCCGTCGCACCGGTCGATGGTGATCAAAGTCAGCGTCTTCGCGGCGGCCATGCTGCTGGTGGCCGCCGCTCTGGTGGTAGTCTTCGGTGATTTCCGGTTCGGCCCCGAAAACACTTACCACGCAACCTTTACCGACGCGTCGCGGCTCAAGGCCGGCCAGAAGGTCCGCATCGCCGGAGTACCGGTCGGTGCGGTGTCGGGCCTCTTGCTCAACCCCGACAACAGCGTCGACGTGAAATTCGGAGTCGACACGCACTACACGCTCTATTCGTCCACCCGCGCGGTGATCCGATACGAAAACCTGGTCGGTGATCGGTTTTTGGAGATCACGTCCGGGCCGGGGGAGCTGCGGAAGCTGCCGCCGGGCGGGACGATCAACTCGCAGCACACCCAGCCGGCGCTGGATCTCGATGCGCTGCTGGGCGGACTGCGGCCGGTGCTCAAGGGGCTGGACGCCGACAAGGTGAACACGATCAGCAGCGCCATCATCGAGTTGCTGCAGGGCCAGGGTGGAGCGTTGTCGAACGTGCTGGCCGACACCAGCGCTTTTTCGTCGGCGCTGGGCAAACGCGACCAGCTCATCGGTGACGTGATCAACAACCTCAACGCGGTGTTGTCGACCATCGACCAACGCAGCGCGAAATTCTCGGCCAGCGTTGACCAACTGCAGCAATTGATCAGCGGGCTGGCCAAAAACCGGGACGCGATCGCGGGCGCCATCCCGCCGCTCGCGTCGACGACCACCGATCTGACGCAACTGCTACAGAATTCACGCCGTCCGCTGCAGGGCATCCTGGAAAACGTCCGCCCGCTGGCCACCGAGCTGGACAACCGCAAGGCTGAGGTGAACAACGACGTCGAGCAACTAGGCGAGGACTACCTGCGACTGGCCGCGCTCGGTGCCTACGGATCGTTCTTCAACATCTATTTCTGCTCGGTGACAATCAAGATCAACGGGCCGGCCGGCAGCGACATCTTGTTGCCGATCGGCGGTCAGGTGGATCCCAGCCAGGGGAGGTGCGCTTTTGCCAAGTAGCAAACCGGATCGCGACCCGCTCCGCACCGGCGTCTTCGGCCTGGTGCTGGTGATCTGTGTGGTGTTGATCGCATTCGGCTACGCCGGGTTGCCGTTCTGGCCGCAGGGGAAGACGTACGACGCTTACTTCTCCGACGCCGCCGGCATCACACCCGGCAATGCCGTCTACGTGTCGGGCATCAAGGTCGGCAAGGTGTCGGCCGTGGGTCTGGCCGGAGACAGCGCCAAGATCACCTTCAGCGTGGACCGCCACGTCGCCGTCGGCGACCAGTCGCTAGCCGCGATCCGCACCGACACCATTCTCGGCGAGCGTTCCATTTCGGTGAGCCCGGCCGGCGGTGGCAAGGCGACCACCATCCCGCTGAGCCGCACGACCACGCCCTACACGCTCGCCGGTGCGCTCGAGGATCTGGGCCAAAACGCGAGCAACCTGAACAAGCCCCAATTCGAGCAGGCCTTGAACGTACTCACCGACACGCTGCGCGACGCCACCCCAGACCTGCGCGGTGCCCTGGACGGGGTGACGTCGTTGTCGCGCACGCTAAATCGCCGTGACGAGGCGCTGCAAGCCCTGCTGGCGCACGCGAAATCGGTGACATCGGTGTTGGCCGACCGCGCCGGGCAGGTCAACAAGCTGGTCGACGACGGTGACGAGTTGTTCGCCGCGCTCGACGAGCGGCGCGCCGCGCTGGGTCAGCTGATCTCCGGGATAACGGGTCTCTCACAGCAGATTTCCGGCTTCGTCGCCGACAACCGCAAGGAGTTCGGCCCGGCCCTGAGCAAGCTCAACCTGGTGCTGGACAACCTCAACGAGCGCCGCGACTACATCACCGAGGCCCTCAAACGGCTGCCCACCTACGCGACCGAGTTGGGCGAGGTGGTTGGCTCCGGACCCGGATTCAACGTCAACGTCTACGGCGTGATACCGGCGCCGTTGCTTGCGACGATGTTCGACTTCTTCTACCAGCCGGGCAAGCTGCCGGCCAGCCTCGCCGACTACCTTCGTGGCTTTATCCAAGAGCGCTGGATCATCAGACCGAAATCGCCGTGATGACACAACGTTTCGGCAGCCGCGGGCTGCGCACCATCACCATCATCGCGCTGGTCGCGGTGCTGGTGGGGGGCGCATATGTGCTGTCCTCGCGCCCCAGCGGCCGACACATCGTCGCCTATTTCACGTCGGCTGTCGGGATCTATCCCGGAGATCAAGTCCGCGTCCTCGGAGTGCCGGTCGGCACGATCGACGCGATCGAACCTCGTCCTTCCGACGTCAAGATCACCATGTCGGTGCTCGAAGACATCAAGGTGCCCAAAGACGCCCGGGCCGTGATGATTTCGCCGAACCTGGTGGCAGCGCGGTTCATCCAGCTCACCCCGGTGTACAGCGGCGGGGCGCTGCTGCCCGACGGCGGGAGCATCGATCTGAGCCGTACCGCCGTCCCGGTGGAATGGGACGAGGTGAAGGAGGCACTGACCCAGCTGGCCGTCCAGCTGAGTCCGGCGGCGGGACAAATGCAAGGGCCGCTGGGTGCGGCGATCAACCAGGCCGCCGACACGCTCGACGGCACGGGCGAGTCGTTTCACAACGCGTTGCGTGAGCTTTCCCAAGCCGCTGGGCGCCTGGGGGATTCGCGCAGCGACATCTTCGGCACGGTCAAGAATCTGCAGGTACTTGTGAATGCGCTGTCGTCGAGTAACGAACAGATCGTCCAGTTCGCCGGGAACGTGGCTTCGGTGTCGCAGGTGCTCGCCGACAGCTCGCGAAACCTGGACAACACGCTGGGCACCCTCAACAAGGCGCTGTCCGACGTCAGGGGGTTCCTGCACGAGAACAACTCGACGCTGATCGATACGGTCAACAAGCTCAACGACTTCAGCCAGACGCTGAGCGACCAGAGCGACAACATCGAGCAGGTGCTGCACGTGGCAGGGCCCGGCATCGCCAACTTCTACAACATCTATGATCCCGCGCAGGGCACGCTGAACGGCTTGTTGTCGATCCCCGAATTCGCCAATCCCGTGCAGTTCATCTGTGGTGGTTCCTTCGAGACCGCCGGGGGGCCAAAAGCGCCCGACTACTACAGGCGCGCCGAGATCTGTCGTGAGCGCCTAGGGCCGGTGCTGCGCCGGCTTGCCGTGAACTACCCGCCGATCATGTTCCATCCGCTCAACACGATCACCGCGTACAAGGGTCAGATGATCTACGACACCCCGGCCACCGAAGCCAAGGCCGAGACGCCCGTTCCGCAGCTGACCTGGATTCCCGCGAAACCGTCGGCGCCCGCGGCGAACCCGGCGGATCTGCAGGCCCTGCTCGTGCCGCCCGCTCCGGGAGCAGCACCTGGCCCAGGGCCCGCAGCGCCGGCACCGCAGACGGAACCGGTGCCCCGTGATCCCGCGCCGGGCCCGCTGCCGGCCGAACGGGGGCCCGGCCGATGAAGCGAATCAGGTTGCGCGGCGGCGTATTGGCCGCAGGCAGCGTACTGCTGGCCGGTTGCCAGTTCGGCGGGCTGAACTCCCTACCGATGCCCGGCACCGCCGGTCACGGCCATGGTGCCTACGACATTACCGTCGAGCTGCCCGACGTCGCGACGCTGCCGCAGAACTCGCCGGTCATGGTCGACGATGTCACCGTCGGCAGTGTCGCCGGCATCGAGGCCAAGCAGCGACCCGACGGATCCTTTTATGCCGCAGTGAAATTAGCGCTGGATAAGAACGTGGTGCTGCCGACGAACGCGACCGCGAAGGTATCGCAGACGTCGCTGCTGGGTTCGCTGCACATCGACCTGGCCCGTCCGGTGGGCCAGCCGCCGACCGGCATGCTGGTCGACGGGTCGAGCATCCCGGAGTCCCACACGGGCCGCTTTCCCACCACCGAAGAGGTGTTCTCGGCGCTCGGTGTGGTCGTCAACAAAGGCAATGTCGGTGCGCTGGAAGAGATCACCGACGAGACGTACCAGGCGGTGGCGGGCCGGCAAAGCCAGTTCGTCGACCTGGTCCCCAGGCTGGCCGAGTTGACGGCGGGCCTCAACCGGCAGGTCAACGACATCATCGACGCCGTCGAAGGGCTGAACCGATTCTCCGACGCCCTGGCGCGCGACAAGGACAACTTGGGCCGGGCACTGGACACCTTGCCCGAGGCGCTTCGCGTGCTCAACAAGAATCGCGACCACATCGTCGAGGCGTTCGCCGCGCTCAAGAAGCTGGCGACGGTGACCTCGCACATACTGTCCAAAACCAAGGTGGACTTCGCCGAGGACCTCAAAGGCCTGTACTCGGTCGCAAAGGCCCTCAACGACAACCGGAAGGATTTCGTCACCTCGCTGCAGCTGTTGCTGACGTTCCCGTTCCCCAACTTCGGCATCAAACAGGCCGTCCGCGGTGACTACCTCAACGTGTTCACCACGTTCGACCTCACCTTGCGCAGGATCGGCGAGACGTTCTTCACCACGGCGTATTTCGACCCGAACATGGCTCACATGTCCGAGATCCTCAACCCGCCCGATTTCTTGACCGGCGAATTGGCCAACCTGTCCGGACAAGCGGCCGACCCGTTCACGATTCCGCCCGGTACGGCCTCGGGGCAGTAGGGCGGCGCAGATGATCGACAGACTCACCAAGATCCAGCTCTCCATATTCGCGCTGGTTACCGTCATCACGCTGACGCTGATGATCATCTTCTATCTGCGGCTGCCGGCGACCTTCGGCCTTGGGACCTACAGCGTGTCCGCCGATTTCGTCGCTGGCGGCGGGCTGTACAAGAACGCCAACGTCACGTACCGCGGTGTCGCGGTCGGCCGGGTGGAGTCGGTGGGGCTGAACCCCAACGGTGTCGACGCCCAAATGCGGCTGAACAGCGGCACGCCCATCCCGTCGAACGTCACCGCCACCGTCAAGAGTGTGTCGGCCGTCGGCGAGCAGTACATCGACCTGGTGCCGCCGGCTAACCCGTCAGCGACCAAGTTGCGCAACGGATCCCGGATCGACCGGGCGAACACCCGCATTGGCCAAGACGTCGCCGACTTGCTGAAACGAGCCGAGACTTTGATCAACAGCCTCGGTGACACCAAGCTGCGGGAGCTGCTGCATGAGACGTTCACCGCGGCCAACGGCTCGGGTCCGGAGCTGGCCCGGCTGCTCGAGTCCGCCCGGTTGCTGGTGGACGAGGCCAACGCCGACTATCCGCAGGCTTCGCAGTTGATCGATCAGGCGGGCCCGTTCTTGCAGGCGCAGATTCGCGCCGGCGGTGACATCAAGTCACTCGCCGACGGGCTGGCGCGGTTCACCTCTGAGGTGCGTCGGGCCGACCCGCAGCTGCGCTCGATACTGGCCACCGCCCCGGACGCCATCGACGAGGCCAACACCGCGTTCTCCGGTATCCGTCCCTCCTTCCCGGCGCTGGCGGCCAGCCTGGGCAACCTGGGCCGGGTGGGCGTCATCTATCACAAGTCGATCGAGATGCTGCTCGTGGTCTTGCCGGCCCTGTTCGCCGCGATCAACACGGCGGCGGGTGGCGCCCCTCAAGACGAGGGCGCCAAGCTGGACTTCAAGCTGGACCTGAACGACCCGCCGCCGTGCGCTGTCGGCTTCCTGCCCCCGCCGTTGATGCGCACGCCGGCCGACGAGACGCTGCGGGAACTCCCGAAGGACTTGTACTGCAAGGTCGCCCAAAACGACCCCAGCACCGTGCGCGGCGCACGCAACTATCCGTGCCAGGAGTTCCCCGGCAAACGGGCACCGACGATTCAGCTGTGCCGTGACCCGAAAGGCTATGTGCCGGTTGGCCGCAGCCCCTGGCGCGGCCCGCCGGTCCCGTATGACACACCGGTGACGAACGGGCTAAACGTGTTGCCACCCAACAAGTTCCCGTATATTCCGCCGGGCGCCGAGCCCGATCCGGGTGTTCCCATCGTCGGGCCGCCCCCACCTGGTGTGGTGCCCGGGCCCGGGCCGTTACCGAACCGTCAGCCGGCCTACGATCCGCCGCCGCCCAACGACAACGGGCCACCACCGCCGTTCACCTCATGGCAGCCGCCGGGAATCCCGCCGGTCCCGCCCCAGGTCCCGTATCCGAAATGGCTGCCCCCGCCGCCACCGCCGGAGGGCGTCGGCCCGGCGCCCGGACCGGCTCCGGAAGCTGCGCCCGCGCCGGCACCTGGCCCGCAACCACAGGCCAGCGGCTCGGCTTACACGACCTATGACCAAAACACCGGCGCGTTTAAGGACCCCGCGGGTGGCACTGGTATCTTCGCGCCCGGTATCAGCGGCGCATCCAGCGCCGAGAATTGGGTGGACCTCATGCTTGATCCAAGGCCCGCATAGTGACCGATGTAGTGACGACACAGCAGTCGGCAACGCAGCGCGTTCGCCGGCGGGCATCCCGCGCGGCGGGCCCCGCAAAAACGGAATCGGGCGTTGACGCAACGGTTGCCGCCGGCGTCGCCGCCACGGTTAAGGCCGACGCGCACCCGAAGCGCCCAGCCAAGAAGCTGGTGTCCGTCAAGCCGCCGCCACGACGGCAGCCGCACCGGGTCCTGGTCGGATGTGTCTCGATTGCCGCTGCCTTGTTGGCGATTGGCGCGCTGGCCGGCTGCCTAGTTGCACTGATCTTCCAGCAACGCGAGGCCGAAGAAAAACAAGCGCGCAACCAGCGCTTCGTCGATACCGCCACCCAGACTGTGATCAACATGTTCAGCTACAAACCGGACAACATCGACGAGAGCGTGAACCGGTTCGTCAACGGCACCAGCGGCCCGCTGCGCGGCATGCTCAGCGCCAACAACAATGTCGACAACCTCAAGGGCCTGTTCCGCGCCACCAACGCGACATCAGAAGCGGTCGTCAACGGTGCTGCCCTGGAGAAAATCGACGAGGTGGAAGACAACGCCTCGGTGCTGGTGTCGGTGCGGGTCACGGTCGCCGATGTCGATGGGGTCAACAAGCCATCCATGCCGTATCGCCTCCGGGTCATCGTGCACGAGGACGACCGGGGACGGATGACCGGCTACGACCTGAAATATCCTGACGGGGGTAACTGATGCGGTGGCGGCGGTGGCTGGTCGCCGTCGCGGTCTACCTTTGTGTCGCAGTTTACGTCGGGTTGGGTGCGGCGGCCGGCTGGATCTATTGGGACCGGGTGCAGACCAGCGGTGAGGCGGCGGCGCGGGCGCTGTTGCCCCATCAGGCCGCCGATGACATCCCTAAGGTGTTCGCCTACGACTACCAGACCGTCGAACGCAGCCTCGCCGCCGCTTACCCGTTGCTGACGCCTGACTATCGCCAGGAGTTCCAG
The DNA here is from genome assembly GCA_035569455.1 of Mycobacterium sp. GTDB lineage: Bacteria > Actinomycetota > Actinomycetes > Mycobacteriales > Mycobacteriaceae > Mycobacterium. The sequence continues at coordinate 17,961 of DATMMZ010000330.1, forward strand.
AAGAGCGCCAATGCGCAGATCATCCCGGAGGCCAAGAAGCGCGAGGTGGTCGTGCAGGCCAACGTCGTCGGCGTGGGGGTCATGTCCGCCAGACGGACTGCGGCGTCGGTGATGATCTACATGAACCGCACCGTGACCGACAAGTCACGGCAGCCGCTCTACGATGGCAGCCGATTGCGGGTGGACTACAAAAAGATCGGCAAACAATGGCTGATCGCCTACATCACACCCATTTAGACGCGGCGACGATGCGGGCCGCGGCGTCCATCGTCACGCTGGCGCGTCCCCCGCAAGCGGGTGGGGGTACCTCCCACTTGTGGGGGCGTGCCCCCAGCTCGCCAGCCGATTGCCCAGCAGTGGCCGACGTCAGTAGCACATCG
>DATMMZ010000331.1:0-4590 GCA_035569455.1 Mycobacterium sp.
TCGGTGAACGCCTTCAGGTCGACGTTGGCGGCATCGACGTGCCGGTAGAACTCGGCGCGGGGCTCAGGGCACATGTACCCGGCCGTCACCGCGATCGCTTTGATGCCCCGGTCGTGGCAGGCGTCGGCGACATCAGCGGCGAACTCCCAGAAGATGGTCGGGTCGTTGTAAGTGAATGCCACACTGCGGCAACCCAATTCGTCAGCGGTGCGCGCGATGTCCGCAGGCGTGGCCTGGCTGGTCAGCGTGTCGATCTCCCGGGATTTGGAGATATCCCAGTTCTGACAAAACTTGCATGCGAGGTTGCACCCCGCGGTGCCGAACGACAGCACGGCCGACCCGGGGAGGAAGTGGTTGAGCGGCTTTTTCTCGACGGGATCGACGCAGAATCCGCTCGAGCGCCCATAGCTGGTGAGCTTCACCTGGTCGTCGAACCGGCCGCGGACGAAGCACAGTCCGCGCTGGCCCTCGTGAAGTTTGCAGGCGCGCGGACATACATCGCACTGGGCCCGCCCGTCGTCGAGGCGATGCCAGTGTTTGGTCGCGACAGTGAACGGGTCGTTTTGTGAGACGAGGGCGGTCATAGCATGCTCGAGCGCCAGGCTACCCGCCCTTAAGCCTCGCCAGCACCTGTTGCTGGAGCATGCCGTTGCTCGCCACCGCGTTGCCGCCGTGCGGGCCGGCGGTGCCGTCCAGGCTGGTGAGCTGCCCACCGGCCTCACGCACCAGGATGTCCAGCGCCGCCAGGTCCCACACCGACACCTCCGGTTCGGCGGCAATATCGACGGCCCCCTCGGCGACCAGGCAATACGACAGAAAGTCGCCGTAGGCGCGGACCCGCCACACGGCATCGGTCAGCGCAATGAAGCGTGCGCGCAAGCCGCGTTGCGCCCACCCCGACAAGCTGGAGAACGACAGGCTCGCCGAACCCAACTCCGCCACAGAGGAAACCGACAGCCGGCGCGGCAGGGCGCCGTCGACCGCCGCGAACGCGCCCTGGCCCCGCGCCGCCCACCATCGGCGCTGCAGCGCCGGCGAGCTCACCACACCGACCGACGGGACTCCGTCTTCGAGCAGCGCGATCAAACTGGCCCACACCGGAACCCCGCGCACGAAGTTCTTGGTGCCGTCGATCGGGTCGATGATCCACTGCCTTCCACTGAAAGTGGTTGTGCCGCCGAATTCTTCGCCAAGGATGCTGTCATCCGGCCGCTCGTGTCCGAGCACCTGACGCACCTCGGCTTCGACCGCTCGATCGGCGTCGGTCACCGGTGTCAGATCCGGTTTGGTGTCGACTCTCAGGTCGAGCGCGCCGAACCGGGTACGAGTCAGCGTGTCAGCGCCGTCGGCCAGCCTCAGCGCCAGCATCAGATCGTCCCGACTCATGCAGCAGTCCTACCATGGCGGCATGTGGGAATTTGGTGTGCTGCTCCTGCTGGTGGCGATTCTGGGGGTATTTCTTGCCCAGCGGTTCATCCCGCGGGGCCCGCGCGGTCAGCTGGCCAGCGGCACGTTGCTGGTAACGGGGGTCAGCCCGCGACCGGACGCCAGCGGTGAGCAGTACGTCACCATCGCCGGTTTCATTAACGGTCCCACCGTCAGTGAGCACGCCGTGTATCAGCGGATGGCAGTCAACGTCGACCAATGGCCCGGCGTGGGGGAGTTGCACCCGGTGGTGTATTCGCCGAAGAATCCCGACAATTGGAAGTTCGCGCCGCCCGAGCCCCCGGCCGGCCAGGCCTGGTGATTGGCGGAGGAAGGGACCAATGGCACCCGGCTAGGGACCAATGCCTCTGATGGACCTGGGTTCGCGCCAATAACGTTCGAGTTGGCTAAGGCGATGACCACCCGCCCGCCGCTCAGCAAAGGAGGCCGCGATGCGCGAACTCTATCCAGCCCCGGCAGTTGTCGTCGGTGTCGACGGATCAAGGTCGGCGACCCACGCGGCCCAGTGGGCGGTCGACGAAGCGATCAGCCGCGACATCCCACTGCGTCTTGTGTACGTCATCGACCCGCTGGACTCTTCGGGCGCGCGAGTTCCCGAAGGCCGACTCGCCGCCGCCCACACCGCGTTGCAGGACGCCCGGCGGGCTGCCGAGGGCACCGGCAAATCGGTCAAGATCGAAACCGAGATCCTCTGGGGAAAACCACTTACCAAGCTGATGGAGGAATCACGGTCGGCGGCGATGGTTTGCGTCGGGTCCATCGGGCTCAACCATGCCTGCCACGGTGAGGGCTCCGTCGCAGCCGCCTTGGCCGAGTCGGCCCTATGCCCGGTGGCTGTCATCCCGCGTTCGGTGGGCCGGCCGGCGCCCCCCCGGGTCGGCAGCGTTGTCGTGGAAGCGGACAATGGTGTAGTGCTGCGACACGCGTTCGAGGAGGCGAGACTGCGGGGAGTCCCGCTGCAGGCAATCTCGGTGTCCCGGGCAGCAGCGGCGGATGACGTCGGTGGCGGAAGTCGTTTGGCACAAGCGCAATTGACTCGCCGGATGGCCCGATGGACGCGGTTGTATCCCGATGTGCAGGTCGAGTCGGCGATCGTTCGCGGGAGTGTCGACCGGCATCTGGCCGCCAACGAGAACTCGGATCAGTTGTTCGTCACCGATTCGCACAATTGCTACGACTTGTGCGGCGCGTACAACGCCGGATGCGCTGTGCTCGCGATACGTTGCAGCAACCTGTAGGAGTGCGCGGGATCACGGAAAGTATCTCAGGAGTTCTGCCTTGGTAAAGGTCTTCTTGGTGGACGATCACGAGGTGGTGCGGCGCGGACTGATCGACTTGCTCGGCGCGGACCCCGAAGTCGACGTTGTCGGTGAGGCGGGCTCGGCTGCCGAAGCGATGGCCAGGATCCCCGCGGCGAAGCCCGATGTCGCGGTGCTCGACGTCCGGTTGCCCGACGGCAACGGCATTGAACTGTGCCGTGATCTGTTGTCCCGCATGCCTGATCTGCGCTGCCTGATCCTGACGTCCTACACCTCAGACGAGGCGATGCTGGATGCGATCCTGGCCGGCGCCAGTGGATATGTCGTCAAAGACATCAAGGGAATGGAACTGGCGCGTGCCGTCAAGGATGTGGGTGCCGGGCGATCTCTGCTCGACAATCGGGCCGCCGCGGCGCTGATGGCGAAGCTGCGTGGCACCACCGATAAGCCGGACCCGTTGTCGGGCCTCACCGACCAGGAACGGACGCTGCTGGGCCTGCTCAGCGAGGGCCTGACCAACAAGCAGATCGCCGACCGGATGTTCCTGGCGGAAAAGACCGTGAAGAACTATGTGTCTCGGCTGCTGGCGAAACTCGGCATGGAACGCCGAACTCAAGCTGCGGTATTCGCAACGGAACTAAAGCGCGCGCGGTCACCGCGCGATGAATGACTGCTCTAGCAACCCTGGCCACTCGACGACGTGGGAGAGCGTGCGCCGTGGCGTCGATGGCAACGGATCGGCATTGATCGGGGCCCAGCCCACCCGCAGCAGCATCTGGGGGTGACCGCTGGCCCCAAACACGTCGGCGCGTACCGCTTCTCGTGTTTCACGGATCTCCAGGGGTTCGCTGATCGGGCAGCAAGCCAAGCCCATCGCCGTGGCGGTCAACAGGACAACGCTGGTGGCTTCGCCGGCGCGCAGCCGGGCCAACCGGTCATCCTTCTGGGTACCCAGCGCCAGGATTGCGGCATTGTCGTAGGCGGGTGAGACGCCGGACGGCTGAGCCAGGCCCGGCCCGGCGAAGAGGCGACCGGGGAGCGGGGCAGTGGGGTCGGGTGGCGGTGCATTGCGGGCCGGAACCCCGGCCACCGAACCATAGCGGCCAGTCCATGTCGTGAGCTCGCGTAGGTAGTCGTCATTGGTGGCGCGGTCCGTGACGGCTTGGGCCGCAATCGCCTTCATCCTGTCCAGGGCATCGACCTGACGCAGCATCACTCCGCTTCGAGCTGCGCGCGCAGCCATCAGGGCGATGTCACCTCCGGCCACCGGCCAGGAACTGTAGGCTCGCCGGTCAGTTCGCCGCCGCGGTATCGCCGCCGCCAGCGCGATGTCGGCATGATCAGGCGTATGCGGCTGGACCTCGATGGTGGCCAAATGGCGGGGGTCGTCGGGATCGGGAAAGCGATTGACCTTGGCTCGCCAACCCATCGCGGCTAACGCGGCGGCACAGTGATGCAACGCGGCACCGCAGCTGACAATCAAGTCACGCCCGTCGGGGTCGGTGCTGCGCAGCTGCATCTCTGGTTCGGAGTACAGATCCAGACTCGCGGTCCCCACCCTCCATCGCCACGGTTGCGTGTTGTGGATGGAGGGTGCCCGGTTGGCCAGCGTGAGGACCATCCGGAGGGTTTCGGTGTCCGGGAAGTTGGCCTCGACTGCTGTCATCCGTCAAGGATCCCGCGGCCGCTGCGGCTGCGGCAGAGCCCGAAGCCCTCGGTGGCGAGGGACTTTTGGCCTCTGGCACAAGGCGTCACGCAATGAAGCAGTCGAGGTCCGGCTCGGGACCGAACACGAAGTGGCGGCCGGTGATTTCGGACGCGGTCACTCGGGCATAGCGATTTTTGGGTGTCGCGGTCCACGGCAGTAACTGTGCTTGTTCCGCTT
>DATMMZ010000332.1:0-7114 GCA_035569455.1 Mycobacterium sp.
TCCTCACCACCATCAAGCACCGGCTCGAAGAGGGGGCGTTCGAGGCCGACCTGGGGCTGTGACAAGGTGGCTCAGGCTGGTCCTAAGGCCACCGTCGCGATAGCGGGTTCGTCCGGCCTGATCGGCTCGGCCTTGGCCGCGACACTACAACGCGCCGACCACCCCCGTTGCGTCGGATGCCGGCGATTTCCGAGGAACTGCACTGGAACCCCGACAGCGGCGGGTTCGACGCCGACGCGCTGCCCGACATGGACGCCGTCGTTAACCTGTTGCGAGCGAGGGGATCGCACTGTGCCACGGTCACCGGCGTCGAACACGTGATCCCCGACTTCAACGGCGAGCGTTCCCGGCTTGCCGAGGTCCTCGAGTCGCGCCCGGCAGTGTTGGCGCACAACGCCGAAACGGTTGAGTCACAGGGAAATTACAGGCCGGCGTAATGCTCCGAGAAGTTGCCGGCCGCAACCTTGGACTGCCGCGACTCACAGATAGGGGTCGGCCCAGGCGCTGATGATCCGGGCCGCCCGCGCCGCCTGGTTCTTCTCGGTGAGCAAATGGTCGGCGCCTTCCAGCGAGACGAAGCTGCGGGGGTGTCGCGCGGCGCGGAAGATCTCGCTCGCATTGGCGATGCCAACAGTGTTGTCGGTTGGCGAATGCATGACGATCAGCGCCCGGTGCAGGGTGCGGATCCGTTCTCGCAGATCGGCGGCGCGGACGTCTTCGATGAAGTGTCGCTTGAGCGTGAGTGCCTTGCCGCCGATCAGGAACGGTGCCTCGCCGTCCGCCTCGATCCGCTGGACCAGGGCGTCGTAGTTGTGCTCGACGTGGGCCGGTTGGTACGGCGCGCCGATACTGGCCACCGCCGCCACCGTGTGGCACTCGTGCGCGGCGGCGATGACGGCCGAGCCTCCAAACGAATGCCCCACGAGGAGGCGTACCTCGCGGCCCGATCCGTTCATGAACTGCACCGCGCGGACTGTGTCGGCGACCTTGTGCGAGAACGACCCGTCGCCCCAGTCACCCTCGGATTCGCCCAGGCCGAGGTTGTCGAAGCGGAGCATGCCGATGCCCTCGCTGGCGAGCCGTTTGCAGATCCGGCTGGCAGCCGCGCTGTTCTTGCCGAGTGTGAAGCCATGGGCGAAGACACCCCATCCGCGGATCTCACGCTCTGGGAGATCGACGAGACCCGCCAGGGCGGGTCCGCTGGTGCTGGGGAACCTGACGCGCTCGGCCACGGCGCCATCCTTTCACTCGCCGACTGCTCCGGTACGGGCGCCGCGCTCGATGCAATTGGTCGATGGCCGCCGCAAGTCCGCTCTCGGCGGTTCGGATGGAGGCCGGTCGGGCGCCATTCCCCTGCCCTGGGCCGACGCCGTCGAGTCAGGCGGAAACGGCGGGGTACCGGATGTTATGGAACCCCTTGATTCAGACATTCGTCTTGGCCGATAACGCCGAACCGCTGACGTCCGTCAACACCGGGTGGCATCAGGTGGGCGATGATTGCGATCGGTTTGGGGCTGGCCCTGTGTGGTTGAGGCCTTCGGATAGGTGTAGAAGCCCTCGCCAGTCTTGACGCCGAGCTTGCCCGCATCGACGTAGCCCTGCAACAAGTCCCGCGATGTCTTCGGCAGGTACGGGAACTCTTCGCAATAGTGATTCTCGATGTCGAGCGCAACGTCTAGGCCGACCAGATCCATCAACCCGAACGGCTCGGCCAGCACGCGCGCATTGACTTTGAACATCCCATCGACATCTTCCGGACGGGCAACGCCCTCGGCCACCACTGCCAGCGACTCACGCTTGATGGCTGCCCAGATGCGATTGAAGATGAAGCCGGTCGACTCCCGGCGCACCTCGAAGGGATAGAGGCCGAACTCGGGCAGGACGGTCAGCAGGGTGTCAAGCAGGCCGCGGTCGGTCTGGCCGTCGGACATCAGCTCGACCGCGTTGACCTCCGGCGGCATGTAGAAGTGCATGTTGCACAGCCGCGTTTTATCGCGCACGTTTTCGGCCATCAAACGCGACGGGTACGACGACGAGTTGGTCCCGAAGATGGTATCCGCGGCCGCCGCCGCGTCGATCTGGCCCCACAGCGGAATCTTGATCTCAAGCTTTTCGGGGGCCGACTCGACCACCAGCCAGGCGCCGTCCAACGCCTCGGCAAGGGACGTCGTGGCCGTCGCGACGCCCAGCTCGCCGGACCCCCCGTCCTTCACCACCTCCGGTAGGGCCTCGATCACGTATTGCGTCGCGGCGGCGAGCTGTTCGGCGCGGCGACCGTAGATCCGCGCGGTCCCGCCGCGGGAAGCGAACATCAACGCGATGCGGCGACCGAGCGTTCCCGCTCCGATCACCGCGACCGGGCGGTGCCGGATGTCCTCGAAAGTGTATTTGTACGGCACCGCTCCTCATTTCCTCTCGGTTGTGATTGCAGCCAAACCGGAAGCCGCTCGCCGAGCTTGGCGCACTAGAAATCGGAAATGTCGATGTTGTTGTCGCTCATGGACGTTCCCCGGGTTCGCGCAAGAACGTGCTCACGACGGGCGCGAGTTCCGCCGCGTTGTGCACGAGATCGATGTGTCCGCCCGCATGCAGGTAGAGCCGCGAGTGTGGCAGCAACGCATGCATGATGTGCGCGTTGACCACCGGGATGATCGGATCATCCGTGCCCGCCACGATCAAGGTATCCCGCCGAACCGCGGGCAGCGCGAACAGGCTGGTCCACATCGACATCGCGAGTAGTTGGTGCAGGTAGCCGATCTTCGATCCCGCGTGCAACTGCTGGGCGAACAGTCGCGCCACGTCGTCACCGTGCGCGCGGACAGTGCCACCATATAGCTCAGCGGCGATGGACGCGCCGTAGTCTGCATCCGAGAACCTGCGTGGAGTAAGCAGTTTCGCCAGAATCCGTGGATGAGCGGGCACCATCAACGCACCCGTACCCGTCGCGACTAGCACCAGGCGGCGGCATCGGCGCGGATTCTGCAAGGCGAACTGCTGAGCAAGCGCCCCACCCCACGAGATCCCGAGCACATCCACCACGCCGATTCCCAGCTTGGAGAGCACCCCGCCCAGCACCCAGGCAAGATAGGGAAACCCATAAGGCACAACCGATGTGGGGGATCCCCCGGTTCCCGGAACGTCGAATCGGATTACTGTCGAATCCGGATCCAGCCGTTCTACCAGCGGATCGAGCACCTCCAGGCTGGCACCGATGCCGTTACATAGCACCAACGGCACTCCGGATCCGTGCCGAATGTTCACCCGGATGCGCTGCGCGCGGGTGGCGACATAGTGTTGCTCACCGATTGGGGCCGCCGGTGTTATTGCTGGCTCCGGGATACAGATGGGCAACATCGACTATTTTTCCATCACGTAGCTGCCGGGCGCCGGCCCGAGTGGCGGGAAGCCGTCCCCGCCAAGGGTTTTCGGAGCGTCGACCTCTGGGCCGCTACGCTCGGCAAGCCAGCCGATGAAATCCACCCACCAGGAGTCGGATAACTTCTGCGCGGATTCCAGCCACTGCGCTGGGTCCTCGGCGTCCGCAGGACCGGCCCGATACGACGCCTTCGGGTTGCCCGGCGGGTTGACTAGCGCCTGGATATGACCGCTGGTGGACAGCACATAGCGGTTGTCCTTGCTGCCCAGCAGTCGCGCGCTGCGATAGGTCGCCTGCCAGGGACAGATGTGATCTGAGACTCCGCCGACGACGTAAGCGTCCATAGTCACCTTTGACAGGTCGACCGGGCTGCCTAGCATGCTCACGGCACCGGGGGTGGCCAGCGAATTGTTCAGCCCCATTAGCACAAAGTCGCGGTGCAGCGCCGCAGCCATCCGGGTGGCGTCAGCGTTCCAGAACAAGACGTCGAACGCGGCGGGCGGGCGGCCCTGAACGTAGTTGTTCACCCAGTACCGCCATACCAGATCGGTGGGCCGCAGCCAGGCGAACATCTCCGCCAGGGCGCGTCCATCGAGGTAGCCCTTCCTGGCCGAAACGCGGATCGCCGCCTGCGCTGCCCGGTCGCTCATCATCGCCAGCGCGAACCCGGCCCGGCTCTGATCCAGCACGGTGACGGCCAAGGCGAAGCCGGCAATTCGATCGGCCTCACCGATCTCGGTCAGATGCGCTGCCGTCATCGCCGCCAGGGTCCCGCCCGAGCAGATGCCCAGCAGCTGGACGGTGTCGGTACCAGCGATCTTGTCCACTGCGTCCATTGCCTCCACGATGGCCGCGCCGTAGGTGTCGAAGTCCCAATCACGGTGACGGGCAAGGGGATTGCGCCAGGAAATGAGAAACACCTGCTGACCCTGCGCCACGAGGTAGTCGATCATGCTGCGCCCGGGCGCCAGGTCGAGGACGTAAAACTTGTTGATCACCGGCGGCACGATCAGCAGCGGAACCGTGCGTACCTTCGCGGTCTGGGGCGCGTACTGGATCAACTCGAACACCGAGTTCTGGGCCACCACCGCGCCTTTGGTGATGGCCAGCGTCTCGCCCACCGCGAACGCGTCGGGTTCGACCATCGCCGGCACTCGCGGCTTGGAAAGCATGTCTCGGGCGAAGGCCCTCACCCCACGTACAGCGCTTACGCCGCCCGTGTCGATCAGCGCCTTCCACCCCAGCGGGCTGAGCAGCGGGCTGTTGCTGGGCGCCAGGCCCTCCAGCAGATTGTCAATGACGAAGCGCATCTTGTCGTGGTCACGCCAATCGAGATCGGCATCGACAAGCACCTCGTCGGCGGTTTCGGCGGCCGCCAGGTAGCCCTGCATGATCCGGTGCAGCAGCGGATTGTGTTGCCATGCAGGGTCGGTGAAGCGTTTATCGGCCCTGCCCGGGGCACGATCCGATCGGCCCGCGACAATACTGCCCAGCTCGCGCGCCAGCGTGCCGACCCGGCCGGCCACCGCGCCGGGCTGTTTGGCCAGGCTCACGCCCAGGCGGGCCCAGGTCGCGTCGGGCATCATCCGGCGGGCGAACGGGCGGGCGGCGCTGATCAGCAGCAGGTCAAGCGGTGCGGCCAGCTCGTCGGCTTTGGTCGTGGGAGTCGCCATGGTCAGGGTGCGCTTTCACTTGTCGGAACGGTAATGTCGCGTTTCTGGACCTTGCCAGTGGCTCCCTTGGGTAACTCATCGAGCAGCCAGATCCGGCGTGGATACTTGTAGGCGGCCACCCGCGCCTTGACGTAGTCGCGCAGCTCGTCCGGGTCGACGCTCTCCCCCTTCTTCAGGGCGACGGCGGCGCCGACCTCTTCGCCCAGCGAGTCGTGCGGGATGCCGATGACCGCGGCTTCGGCCACCGCGGGATGCTCGTAGAGGACCTCCTCGATCTCGCGCGGATACACGTTGTAGCCGCCGCGGATGATCAGGTCCTTGGTCCGGTCCACGATGTAGAAGTAGCCGTCCTCGTCAACACGTCCCACATCTCCAGTGTTCAGCCACCCATCGGGGGTGATCGTGGCGTTGGTGGCCTCGGGCAGGTTCCAGTAGCCCTTCATGACGTTGTGGCCGCGGATCTGGACCTCGCCGGCCTCGCCCTGGGCAACCTCGGCTCCGTTCAGATCGACCACCCGCATCTGCACCCCTTCGATCGGAGTGCCGATCGATCCGACCTTGCGCGGCCGATGGGGATGATTGAATGACGCCGCCGGAGAGGTCTCCGAGAGCCCGTAGCCCTCCAGAATCACGCAGCCGAAAGCGTTTTCGAAATCGGAGAGCACCTGAACCGGCAGGGCCGCACCACCGGAGACGCAAACCCGCAAACTGCGGGTGGCCTCCGGCGCGGCCGCCGATGCCACGCCGAGCAACGCTGAATACATCGTCGGCACCCCCGCGAACACCGTGACGCCGTCCCGCTCGATCACCTCGAGCACGTTGCCCGGATCGAATCTGGGGATCAGCGTCAACGTCGCACCGGCCAACACCGTGGAGTTGAGCCCGAAGGTCAAGCCGAAGACATGAAACAGCGGCAGGCTGCCCATCAGCACGTCGTCCGGCCCGATCTCCACCAGCGTGCGCACACAAACCTCGGCGTTGCGGCCCAGACCACCGTGGGTGAGCATCGCACCCTTGGGCTTGCCGGTGGTGCCCGAGGTGTACAGGATGACCGCGGTGTCATCGTCATTGCGTTGCACCGGGGTGCCTTGCTCGGGCAGGTCGGCGGTCAGTTTCGCCAGCTCGGCGTCATCGACGATCCAGCACTGAGCGCCCGTCTGCTCGGCGCCCGACGCGGCCTCGTCGGCGCTGGAAGGAGTCGCGAACAGCGCCTTGGCTCCGCTGTTGGACAGGTAATAGGCCACCTCGCGGGCCTTCAGCAGCGGGTTCATCAGAACCGCGACGGCGCCGCGGTACATGATGCCGTAGAACGCAATCGCGAACGCCGGAGTGTTGGGCAACATCACACCCACCCGATCACCCGGCTCGATTCCCGCCTTATCAAGCAGCGTCGCAACTCGGGCGGCCGCAGCGTCGAACTCGGCGAAGGTGAACCGCAAATCGTCACGGTGCAACGCAACACGGTCGGGGTGGCGGTCTTTCGATGCAACGAGGTTGCCGCTCAGGCCGGTCACGATGTGCCTCTTGGGCGCCCGGATGGGGTTGATGTGGCCCGCCATCGCGGAGGCTATCCGGCGGACTGTGGGTAGCCGTGACCGGCGACGACGGGATTGAGGAGCTTGCCGATGCCTTCGATCTCGCTGATCAAGGTGGTGCCGGGTTTGAGGTATTCCTGGGGTTTGCGTGCCATGCCGACCCCGGGTGGGGTGCCGGTGAACAGCAGATCGCCGGGCAGCATCGGGCATACCGTGGAGATCTGGGCGATGAGCTGGGACACCGAGAACACCATTTGGCTGGTGCGGCCCTTTTGCAGCACCCGGCCGGCCACCGAGCACTGCAGTTCCAGGTCGTCGGGGCGGGCCAGCTCGTCGGGGGTGACCAGCCAGGGCCCGATCGGACCGAAAGTGCGGTAGGACTTGCCCAACGAGAACTGCGGCACCGGCCCGGACAGCTGCACGGCGCGTTCGGAGATGTCTTGTCCGACAGTGACTCCGGCGACATAGTTCCAGGCATCAGCTTCGCTGACCCGGTCAGCGGTGCGCCCGATCACCGCCACCAGTTCGAC
>DATMMZ010000333.1:0-58499 GCA_035569455.1 Mycobacterium sp.
GGTTGCACCGTTTCAGCGGCGGCGGGCTCGTGGACCTCCGGATGCAGATCACGCGCGTAGAGGTCTTCGATCTCGGCCGAGTACTTCGCGAAGATGGGCTTGCGCTTGAGCTTCATCGTCAGCGTTATCTCGTCACCACCCGGCTCCCATAGCGTCGGCAATATCCGGAAGCGCTTGATCTGCTCCACCCGCGATAGCTTCGCGTTGCCTTCGGCCACGCCGGCGGCGACGCGGGCGATCACGTCCGGGTCAGCGGCCAAGGCCGCGGGAGAGGCGTCGGACAGGCCGTGCTGGGCCGCATACGGGCCGACCGAGTCGGCGTCGAAGACCAGGAGCGCGGTGTTGTACGGTCGTCCGTCGCCGATCGCGATCATCACGCCCACCATGTCGCACGCGGCCAGGATGTTGTTCTCAATGTTGGCCGGCGACATGTTCTTTCCGGCCGCGTTGATGATCAACTCCTTCTTGCGGTCGACGATCCGCAGATAGCCGTCCGCGTCGACATCGAAGATGTCGCCGGTGTGCAGCCAGCCGTCGGCGTCGATCGCCTCCGCGGTCTTGGCCGGTTCCTTGCGGTAGCCCTTCATCACCAGCGGACCGCGGACCAGATACTCGCCATCGTCGGCGATCTTGCCCTCCAGCCCGGGAAGCAGCTTGCCGACGGCGCCTAAGCGCGCGTCACGCGGATGACTGGCGGTGGCGGCGCAGCTCAGCTCGGACATTCCCCACACCTCGGCGATCGGGATGCCGATGCCGACGAAGAAGGCCAGCGTCTCCCTGGGGATCGGCGCCGCTCCCGAGAGCGCCCACCGCAGCTCCGCGAAACCGAGCCGCTCCCGCAGCTTCGACAGCACCAACTCGTCGGCCTTGGCCCACTCCGCGGCGACTTCGTCGGGCATCGGCTCGCCGGCGAGCAGGGCGTCGCCGTGTTTTGCGGCCACCGCCATCGCCCACTCCATCGCCTGCCGCTTCGCATCGTCCGTCTCGTGGCTGACGGTGAATTCGATTGCGGACTTGAGCTTTTCCCACACCCGCGGGACCGCGCCCCACACGGTGGGCCGCACGTCCGGCAGCGCGGCCGCGATCGCGCGCCCGTCGGACACGACCGTGATCTGGGTACCGAACATCTCCTGCGCATACAGGGCGGTCATCCGGTCGGCGATGTGCGCCGACGGCAGGAACGACGTAATCCGGTCACCGAACTCGATTCCGAGCACGGCGTCGAGGCCGTAACCCTCGAACAGCAGGTTGGTATGGGTCATCTCCACACCCTTGGGGTTTCCGGTGGTGCCCGATGTGTAGATGAGAGTGACCACGTCGTCGGGTTGCACCGCACGCCAGGTCGACTCGAAGTCGAAGTCGTCGGGCGCGGCCGCGTAGAGGTCATCCACCGAAAGTGTTCCGGCCGGCGAACCGTCGATGCAGACGATGTGCTCGATGGCCGCGCCGCTGGCCCGAATGCGGTCCACGTACTGCTCCTCGCAGATCGCGACCTTGGTGCCGGCATTCTCGAATAGGTACGTCAGTTGCTCGGCCGGCAGCGTGTTGTACACCGAAAACGATGTGGCGCCGACGTGTTGGGCGCCGACCTCGAGCGGGTAGAACTCGATCCGGTTGGCCATCATCAGCGAAACGGTGTCGCCCCGCCGAACCCCAAGACCGGCCAAGCCGGCCGCGACCTGTCGCACCTGCGCCGCATACTCTCGCCACGTCAACGTCTGGGTGCCGCCGGGCGTCCGGAGCGCGATGGCGTCCGGATCGATCGCCGCGGTGCGCTGGAATGCCTCGCACATGGTGGCCGGACGCTCGGTTGTGGTCATTTCTGTTCTCCTTAAGCTGCTCACCAGCGACGCATCGCCCACATCACATCGGTGAGCCTACGTCCGCGATGAGGGGCCACGGAACACCTTGTGTGATTCGAGAGGAGCAGCAAGTTCCGCCGGCGGGAGTACGTTTTCGGTCATGGGGCAGAATCCGGGCATTGACGTCAGCGACCTCTCCCCGCTCGAGGGGACGGCGTTGCTGACCCAGTACGCCCGGGCACTGGACAGCCGGTGGTCCCGGCCCATCCTGGGCGACACCCTGGCCGAGGGCATCGTCGAAAAGATCGACTACGACTTTGCCGCGCTCGGCGTGCCGGCCAGCGTGGTGTGCCAATCGGCGCTGCGCGCCAAGATGCTCGACGATCGGGTCCGAACGTTCACCAACGAGCATCCCGACGCGGTCGTCGTCGACCTGGGCGCCGGAGTCGACACGGGCTTGTTCCGGGTGAGCCCGCCCGCCACGGTCGGTTGGTACAGCGTCGACTTGCCGCGTGTCGTCGCATTGCGCGACCAGGTGTTGCCCACCAGCGGACAAGCCCACTCGGTTGCCGCGTCGGTGGCCGATGACGACTGGCCCGACACCATCCCCGGCGATCGGCCCACGATGGTGATCGCCGACGGGCTGTTCGCATTTCTGTCCGAGCCGGTGATTGTCGGCGTCTTCCGCCGCGTCACCAAGCACTTCCGGGGCGGGGAACTGGCCTTCAACGACTACGGGCGCATCGGCTGGCTTAGCCGGGTCGCGGTGAAGCTCGCGCCGCAGCAGATGTTCAGCGATGTCGGCATCCAATGGGGCTATGCGGGGTTCAAAGACGCGCGAGTGCCCGAGACCTGGAATCCGCAGTTGACGCTGGTCGAAGAGACCAGCCTGGCCCACGCGCCTGAGGTCGATCTGTTTCCGGGCTGGATCCGGTTGGCTACCAAGGCATCCGGAAAATTCAAGGCGGGGGCACGCAAGGCGCGCATCCTGCGCTACCGGTGGGGGCCGTAGGGCCCTATAGGATCCGAGCCAGCGCAATATGTCCTTCGAAGCCAAAGGACGTCGCCATCGCGCCGTAACGTTGGGCGAAGTCGCGGTACGAGGCTTCGTCGCCATGGGCCCGCGCGAGCAACGCGCGGAGCCGCAACAGCGTGACGTCGAACAACACAAAATCCGGTTCGGTGGGCACCGCGCCCAGCTGCTCGATCGCCGCAGCGGCCTCCCGTATGTCAGCCTCCCCGCCCCGTTCCAGCAGTGATTCCACCAAAGCGGTGACGCCGGCACCGAGGAACATCACTGCGTCGGTCCGGAATTGTTCCTCGACGACCGGACGCAGCAGTGCTATCGCACTATCGAGATCACCACTTCGGGCCTCTTCCTTCGCGCGTTCGACCTTGAGCTGTTGCAGGGCCGCCTGGTTGACCCGGTCGCGGAGCGCGGTCTCGCGTGACTGTGCAAGCACTTCAAAGCCTTCTGCACGGTGCGGGCCTTCGCTTTCCGCCAGGATGAGGCCGCGCAGGAACCTGGCCGTCGCCAGCGCGAACTCGTCGCCCCGCCCCTCGGCGGCGCGCAGCGCCTCGGCCGACTCGCGCAGCATTGCGGCGTCAGGCAGGAGCAGCCCGTTGGCGACGCCGATCCCGTAGATGTAGAGCAGCAGCGCCGCCCGCACGCCGGGCTCGAGCTGATAGCACATGGGGACCGCCTGGTCGACGTCGTCCTTCCACCCCGGGGCGCCCATGCACATCCCGGCGGCGGCGCGAAGCATCAGCGCGACCGTCAGCGGCGAATCGATGAGTAGGTTGCCCTGCTGCAGATCCCCGTCGGTGTCGTCGATGATCCGCTCCGACATACGCATGACTTCGGTCAGCTCACCGGTGCCGAACCTCGCGATGAGCGCCGCCATCAGCAGCGCGACAGTCAGCGTCGAGTTGCCGACGGAGTCGCCGAGGTTGAGCAATTCCGGAACCAGGGCGGACGCTTCCCGGTAGCGCCCGTAGACGGCGAGCGCGAGCACCTGTCCGGCCATGCCGGTCGCCAGCGATGCCTTGTCACCGGCGGCAGTCGCCAGTTCGTGCAGTTCGTCGTAGCCCGTGTCGTCGACGCCGCCGGCGACCCGCCAGGCGCTGACTCCGAGCAGCGCCCGGGGCGAGATCCGCATCGTGGCCCGGCCCTTCGCGTCGCCCGGCAGCTGGTCGGCGACGTGCCGGGCACGTTGCCAGGCCGCCCGCGCCGCGCGGACGTCGCGGCGGGTCCACCATGCTGCGGCACGCATGTGCCAGCCGAACGCTTCCCGCAGGTCACCGGCCAGCTCCAGATGCTCGGCGATCAGCGCGGCGTTCTCCTCGGCCGCGGCCGGATCGCGCTCGGCGATCGCCGCCGCCACGCGCCGGTGCAGTGCGGCGCGGCCCGCCTTGAGCTGCGATTGATAGGCGACCGTCCGGATCAACGGCTGGTGGAACTCATACTCCGCTACCGGTGTGAACATCACCTGATCAATGAGCTCGGCGTGTACCAGCTCGGCCAGTGTCGTGCTATCGGCCAGGGTCGCCAGCAGGCCGGCGTCGAAGCGACGGCCGATTACCGCCGCGGCGTTCAGTGTCTGTTTTGCCGCGCCGTCCAGGCGGTCGATGCGCGCGGCGATCGCCGCGTACAAGGTGGCCGGCACGGTCACGTCGGTCGATCCGCCGGCACTGACGTGGGCGCCGCGTACGCCCTCGACCACGCCGCGATCACACAGGTCGCGCACGATCTCCTCGACGAAAAACGGATTCCCGGCCGCGCGTTCGGCGACCTGCGCGGCCAGCCCGGCTACCGAGGCATCGGTACCCAACAACTGCGTGGCCAACTCCGTCGTCTCCGAAACGCTAAGTGGTGCAAGCGAAATCGTCTGCGCACCCGGTGTCTGGCTCAACTCACCATGGTATTCGGGGCGATAGGTAATCAGCACCAACGAACGGGTCTGAGGGACCACGGTCAAGAAATCGATCAGCATCGACTCACTGGTCGGATCTATCCAGTGGACGTCCTCGAAGACATAAACGCACGGGGACTTCCTGGCCAGCGCGGCGCCGTTCACCAGCGCCGTCAACCGCCGCCGCCGGGCGTCGGGGGCGATATCGGGCAGCTTGTCGGCGGGATCGCGGATGCCGAGCGCGTCCTCCAGAAGCACCCGGTTGGCTTCATCGGCGCCGGGAACCCGGTCACGCAAGAGCGCCCTGGCCTGCTCCTCGCCGAGTCCATCCACCCCGAACGCAACCCGTAGCATCCGCTCCAGCACCAGGAACGGGACTTCACTGGTGTGCGACTCACAGTACGTCGACAACACCTGGACGCCGCCGGTTGCCGCGATCGCCGCCGTCTCGGCAACAATGCGGCTCTTGCCGATACCGGCGGGGCCGATCACCCGCACCACGCAACCGCGGCCCGCCGTCGACTGATCCAGCATCGCCGTCAGTGCGGCCAACTCCCACTTACGGTCGACGAGCGTCGACACCCGTCGGCTCACCAGCTGGCGCCCCGCCTTTATAGACAGCAGCGGCCATGCGACTACCGGCTCGTCGGAGCCCTTGATCTGGACATTTTGCGGTTCGCCCAGCATGGTTGCGTCCTCGACAAGACGCGCCGTCGACTCGCTGAGCATCACTCCGCCGGGCGGCGCCACTGATTCCATCCGCTGGGCCATGCCGACCTGATGACCAACCGCGGTGTAACTCCATAAGCCGGATCCGATCTCGCCCGCAATCACCTCGCCCGAGTTCAATCCGACCCGCAATTGGACATCGATACCGTCTCTGCCGTGCACCTCCGCGGTGAGCCCCTGCATCTCTTTCTGGATGTCAAGGGCGGTCAAACACGAGCGAAGCGCGTGATCTTCCAGCGCAATCGGTGCCCCGAAAACCGCCATGATGCCGTCGCCGGTGAATTTGTCCACGGTGCCGCCGTAGCGTTGGACTGTCGCCGCGCAGCGGTCGAACAGTTTCGTCATGATCTCGCGCAAGCGTTCCGCGCCGACCGCCGCAGCGATGTCCATCGAGTGCACCACGTCGGCGAATAACACCGTCACCTGCTTGTACTCGGCCGATTTCTGCGACGTCACCGGCGATCCACAGCCGTCACAGAACCGCGCACCCACCCGCAGTTCAGTTCCACACGCCGAGCATGTGGAATCCGCCGCTGTCATCCGGGCCCCTTGGTCTCGAGTACGCCCACCCGATGCGCCAAGAATAGGGCTCTACTAGTCGCCCGAGCACCCCGAACCTAGCAGCTGATATCCCCCTAGCATCTGCGCGGGCGAGGGTGTGAGCCGCAGTTACTGGGTAACTAACCGCCCAAGCACCCCGGACCCAGCAGCTCCTTCAGGTCTCCCATCAGCGCCGGCGAGAGTGTGACCCGCAGCGAGGAGTCCAGCTCCAGGGTGGTGATCCGGTCTCCGCTGATGAGCCGCAGATGCACCTGCGATGTTCCGGGGTGGCGCGCGAGCACCTGCTTGAGCGCACTCACCTTGTCGAAGGTGCACTGCCGGGTCGGCAGGCTCACCGCCAGCGGCCGGTCCGGCTGTGCGGTGGAAAAGTCCGGCACCACAAGGTCGTTGGCGATCAGCGCGATCCGATCGTCACGGACCGCGACCTTGGCGTTCACCAGCACCACCGCGTCATCGACGATCTCGGCGCCGTGGGTGGAGTACGCATGCGGGAAGAACATCACCTCGATGCCACCGGTGAGGTCTTCCAATTGAGCTGAAGCCCAAGGCATTCCGTTTTTGTTGACTCGGCGGTTCACCGAAGCCAGGATGCCGCCGACCCGCACCTGGGCGTCGTTGGGAATATCACCGTCGAGGATCGCGGGGATGACGGTGTCCACCTGGGCGGTCAGCAGGTGGGCCACCTTGTTGAGCGGATGCCCCGACACGTACAAGCCCAGCATCTCCCGTTCCAGGGCCAGCTTGTGCTTGTCCTCCCACTCGTCGTCGGGCACCTTGATGGAAAACACCGCGTCGGTGCCGGCATCGGTACCGCCGAACAGGTCGAACTGCCCCATTGCCTCGGCCTTCTTGGTGCCCAGTACCGAGTCCACCGCGTCGGTGTGCACCAGGAAAAGTCCTTTGCGCGAATGCCCCAGCGAATCGAACGCGCCCGCCTTGATCAGCGATTCGGTGACCTTCTTGTTGCACGCCGAAATGTCGATCTTGTTCAGGTAGTCCGAGAAGTCGGTGAATTTGCCCTTACCCCTGCGGGTCGCGATCAACGAACCCACCACGTTGGCGCCGACGTTGCGCACCGCGCCCAGCCCGTAGCGGATGTCGGCACCCACTGACGCGAAGTTCAGACCGGACTCGTTGACGTCCGGCGGCAACACCGTGATGCCGAGCTTGCGGCAGTCGGCGAGATAGACGGCCGCCTTGTCTTTGTCGTCGCCAACCGAGGTCAACAGACCGGCCATGTACTCCGCGGGATAGTTGGCTTTCAGGTAGGCGGTCCAGTAGGAGACCATGCCGTAGCCGGCGGCGTGCGACTTGTTGAACGCGTAGTCGGCGAACGGCAGGATGGTGTCCCACAGCGCCTTGATGGCGCCCGCCGAGAACCCGTTGGCCTGCATGCCTTCCGAGAAGCCTTCGTACTCCTTGTCGAGCACCTCGCGCTTCTTCTTGCCCATGGCCTTACGCAGAATGTCGGCTCGGGCGAGCGAGTAGCTGGCGACCTTCTGCGCGATGCGCATGATCTGCTCTTGGTAGACGATGAGGCCGTAGGTCTCGGAGAGGATCTCGCGCAGTGGTTCCTCGAGTTCGGGGTGAATGGGTTTGATCGCCTGGCGGCCGTTCTTGCGGTCGGCGTAGTCGTTATGCGCGTTCTGGCCCATCGGTCCCGGCCGGTACAGCGCGATGACGGCGACGACGTCTTCGAACCCGGTAGGTTGCATGCGGCGCAGAAGGTCGCGCATCGGCCCGCCGTCGAGTTGGAACACGCCCAGGGTGTCGCCCCGGCCCAGCAACTCGTAAGTGGCCGGATCGTCCAGCGGCACCGATTCCAGGTCGAGGTCGATTCCCTTGTTGGCCTTGATGTTGTCGATCGCGTCGCCGATGATCGTCAGGTTGCGCAGGCCCAGAAAGTCCATCTTCAGCAGGCCGATGGCTTCGCACGACGGGTAGTCCCAGCCGGTGATGATGGCCCCGTCTTGCGGCCGCTTCCACAGCGGGATGGCCTCGGTCAGCGGCTCGCTGCTCATGATCACCGCGCAGGCGTGTACGCCGGCATTGCGGATGAGACCCTCCAGGCCGCGCGCGGTCTGGTAGATGGTGCGCACGTCCGGGTCGGTCTCGATCAGGCCGCGGACCTCGGCGGCTTCCTTGTACCGCTCGTGGTTCGGGTCGGTGATGCCCGACAGCGGAATGTCCTTGGCCATGATCGGCGGCGGCAGCGCCTTGGTGATTCGGTCGGCGATGGCGAATCCGGGCTGGCCGTAGTGGATCCGCGCCGAATCCTTCAACGCCGCTTTGGTCTTGATGGTGCCGAAGGTGATGACCTGAGCGACCCGATCGTGGCCCCATTTGTCGGCGGCGTAGCGCACCACCTCACCGCGGCGACGGTCGTCGAAGTCGATATCGATGTCGGGCATCGACGTGCGCTCGGGGTTGAGGAACCGCTCGAACAGCAGACCGTGCGGAATCGGGTCGATGTCGGTGACGCCCAGGGCGTAAGCGACCAGCGAGCCGGCAGCCGAGCCCCGCCCCGGGCCGACCCGGATGCCCACCGACCGCGCGTAGTTGATCAGGTCGGCGACGATCAAGAAATAGGACGGGAAACCCTTGGAACAGATGACGTCGATCTCGTAGGCCGCACGTGCGACGTAACCGTCCGGCGGGCCAGCGGGAAACCGCCGGCACAGCCCGGCATCCACCTCGTGGCGCAGCCAGGACGCCTGGTCGTGTCCCTCGGGCACCGGGAAGACCGGCATTCGGTTGCGTGGCTCCCACACGTCGGCGTAGGACTGCACCCGCTCGGCGACCAACAACGTGGAGTCGGAGGCGCCGGGAACCTCGTCGTCCCAGATCTGGCGCATCTCGGCAGCCGACTTCAGGTAATAGCCGTCGCCGTCGAACTTGAACCGGTTCGGATCCGACAGCGTCTTGCCGGTCTGCACACACAACAGCGCCTCATGGTTGTGCGCGGCGTCGCGGGTGACGTAGTGGCAGTCGTTGGTGGCCAACGGCGGAATGCCCAGCGTGCGGCCGACCTCGAGCAGCCCCTCGCGGACCCGTCGTTCGATCGCCAGCCCGTGGTCCATCAGCTCGAGGAAGTAGTTGTCCGCCCCGACGATCTCGCGCCACCTGGCGGCCGCCTCAAGCGCCTCGCGGTCCTGCCCCAGGCGAAGCCGGGTCTGCACCTCCCCGGAGGGACAGCCGGTGGTGATGATGACGCCGTCGGAGTGTTCGGCGATCAGCTCGGCGTCCATGCGCGACCACTTGCTCAGCTGGCCTTCGAAGGAGGCCAGCGAGGACAGCTTGAACAGGTTGCGCAGGCCGGCCGCGTTCTCCGCAATCATCGTCAGGTGCGTGTAGGAGCCGCCGCCCGAGACGTCGTCGGCCTTCTGGCTGGGGTCACCCCAGGTGATGCGCCGGGTGTCGAAGCGCGAGCCGGGCGCGATGTAGGCCTCGACACCGATGATCGGCTTGATGCCGGCCTTTGTCGCCGCGTTGTAGAACTCGCTGGCGCCGAACATGTTTCCGTGATCGGTCATCCCGATCGCGGGCATCTGCAGGCGCTCCACCTCGGCAAGCATGGGCGTGATCTTCGCGGCACCGTCCAGCATCGAGTACTCGGTGTGGTTATGCAGGTGCACGAAGGACTGGTTCATAGAGACGCCAGTCTATGACCGGCCACCGACGCGTCACCGGCGTGTCGCGGAGTGTGTCTTAAGGCTGATACCCGCTCAGCTACCCGGCGCAGCTCACCCGTACAGCTCGACGAACTGCTTCAGGGACTTCTCCACGTCTCCCTTGACGGCGCGGGCCGCCGCCGAACCCACCGGGCCGAACAGCGCGCGCCCGCCCAACTCAAGGCGCACACCGAGGGTGGACCCGTCTTTCGCGGGCTGGACGGTCAGCGTCACACCGTACTTTGCGCCGCCTTTGCCGGCTCCTGACATGGCGACCTCATGCGGCGGGTCCCACTTGGTCACCGTCCACGTCACCCGGTTGCGCAAGCCTTTGGAACGCGCCACGCCCACGATTTCGGTGCCCTCGGTGATCTCGTCGGGCAGCTCGCTGCGCCAGCCCTCGTGCAACACCAGCCAATCGCCCAAATCCGACAGATCCGAAACGTGATCCCACATGTCCTGCGGGGTCATCGGCACGTCGGCCGTCATGTCGACGGCGGCCATCAGCGATTGGGTCCGCCGCGGAATCGGTTGCCGATCCGGATCGCCGGCAGCAGCAAGGTGCGTGGCGCGTATCGGCCGCTGGTGCTGACGACCTTGGGCACGACGCCGGGCACCACGCTGCGCTTACCGGCAAGCATCCCGCCGATCGCGGCCTCGGCGACGTCTTGCGCGGAGACTTGCGCGAGCGGGATGTTGAACCGCTCGGCACTGGCGATCTCGGCCCACTCGGTGGGCACCGGTCCCGGACACAGGACGGTCACCGATACTCCCGTCCCGTGCAGCTCCTCGTGGATGGCTTCGGAGAATGTCTGCACAAAGGCCTTGCTGGCCGAATAAACCGCCATATAGGGAATCGGCTGGAATCCGGCGATCGACGCGATGTTCATCACCGCGCCGGCGCCGCGCTCGACCATGCCGGGCAACGCCGCGTGGGTCATTTCCATCAACACGAGCGCATTGAGGGTGACCTCTTCACTCTCACGCTCGACCGGCAACTCGTAGAAGACCCCGCTGGTACCGAAACCGGCGCTGTTACACAGGCCCGCGATCGGTTCGCTGCGAAGCCGGTCCGCCAATTTTGCACGGCCTTCTGCGTCGCTGAGGTCGAGCGCCATGACCTCGACTCCGACCGAGTATTCCTTGCCTACCTCGTTGGCGAGGTCGTCGAGGCGCTCACGGCGCCGCGCCACCAGCAGCAGCGGGAAACCGCGGCGGGCCAAGCCGCGAGCAAGCTCGGTACCGATGCCCGAGGAGGCGCCGGTGATGACGACGGCGCTCTGATTGTTCGGTTTCGGAAGGCTCATGACATCACCAATGTATTCCTCGGGTCGCACGGACAAACGTTTCGCTTCTTTTGTCGAACTGCCCGGACTCCCTTGTGTCAGTTTTGGATTCGCCGCCCTTGGCCGCGGTGGAGTCGGCGAACATGCCGAACGCGCGGTTGCGTACGCGGTCCATCACCGCCGGGTTGATGGCGTCGGCCACGGCCGCGACCTGTCCGAGCGGTGAGCTGACCCGGCGGGGCCGGTGCACGATCGCATCGGTGATCACACCGGCCGCCTGATCCGGCGTCAGCGTCGGGAAGTTGTCATACATCGTGGTCGGGCTGATCATCGGCGTCCTGACCAGCGCCATGTGCACGGTGGTGAAACGAACGTTGTCTTTCACCGTCTCGGCTTGCAGCGCATCGCACAGGCTGTCCAACGCCGCCTTACTGGCAATGTAGGCGCCGAAGCGCGGTGCGCGGGTCTGCACGCCGACCGAGGAGACGTTGACGATGTGCCCGAAGCCGCGTTCGCGCATCCCTGGGATGAACTTGAGGATGAGCTGGACCGCGCCCAGGTAATTGAGCTGCATCGTGCGCTGGTAGTCGTGGATGCGTTCATAGGACAGTTCCAACGAGCGTCGAATTGACCTTCCCGCGTTGTTGATCAGGACGTCGACGCCGCCGAGGTCGGCGAGCACCTTGTCGGCCATCGCGGCGATGGCGTCCATCTCGGACAGGTCGCATGGGTACACGTGCGCCGCCCCGCCGCTGGCCCGCACCTCGTCGGCGACCGCTTCAAGCTTTTCCCGGGTGCGCGCGACCAGTACCACCGCGCCGCCGGCTTCCGCGATCTTCATCGCGGCCGCCTCACCGATGCCCGACGACCCTCCGGTGATGAGGACCGTCTTGCCCTCGACTGCATCCCTGAGCGTGCGGCCCTGCACCGCATCGAGCAGATTCCTCAGATAGAACGGCCGATATCGCCCTGCCGAGTTGGGGGTGTTGACGATGTTGGACATCGCCGCGAACGGTTTTTCGACGAGGTTCGTCAGGTCACCAAGATTCATCGGCAGTCGCTCCTGACAATGTTCGGCGGCATCGGTGATGTGACACAGGTCATACTGCCAACCTAGGGCATCAACCCACCAATTAGACGCGGATTGCCGTCATCTGACCAGGGCAGACGTGTCGGCGGGCCGCACAATCGTGGACGTGTACGAGCGATCGCCTTGTTACAGCGGGTAATCCGCGTGTGATCGCGCACTAACTGACAGGCAACGCCCGGGTGAAATGGTCACCGAACCCCGCTGGCTCGCGGCCAACCTTCCGACGGTTTGCTTCGCATAGTTGTTATGCCGCGAGGCCGGCGGCCCAGGCATGGACTTCAGCATCACTACCGACGATTTGTGTCTTCATCGTCATGGAGGGCGCGTAGAGCGTGCCCACCCAACGCCCCATCTCAAAGTCCACCCGCAGCACCGAACCGTTGGGCAACCTGCAATGCCCAGTGCGCATCGCTGTGCCCATTGGCCCACTCCTATCGGTGTCGCGGCGGCCCCGGTGAGCCGCTCTTATATAGATAGACGTCGCGCGGCCACGCCGAGTTCACTGAGCTTGAAACTTGTTGACGAACAACAGTTATGCGCCTCTGTAGCCTGACCGCCTCGTCGCGTTCGCTCGCAATGAGGCCACACCGCAGCGCTACGTAATGGCCCCAGAAGCCACGCACAACCCCGCATGTTGCACCAGCCCAGCGGCCCGCGTAGGTGTTTCATCTCTCTCCACGCGGGTACGCCTGGGGAACGTGTACGCCTAGGGAGTTGGAGCGATCTAACTCGGGGGGAGGCGCATCGGATGCCGGAAGAATTCGTGTTGTACGAGTTGCCGTCTGAGGTTTGGGCCGTCGAGTTCAGCAACCTCTTCGGGGATCGTGTGGTGGAGCTGGTGGGCACAGAGCACGCGGCCAGACAGACCGCTGAGCACTATGAGGCAGGCGCCGCTGTCTTGTTCCGCTCACGCACTGACTTCCAACAGGTCGGTACCTAAGCAAGGCGCTTCCCCCGTTACGCGGGGCAGCTTGTCGCCCTCAGGTAGCGGCGCTTCCAGGAATGGCACCGCAACGCCCCCTCAGCTCCTCACGGGCAGACGAATAACTCCGCCGTGGTAGAACCCCCGGACGGCGGCGGCTACGTCGCCGACTGCCTCGGTTTGGGTGGCGGATAAACCGATCTGGCGATCGTTGCTGAGAGCCACCCGATCAGCCACCCAGCGCAGACCACCACAAAGGTGTGGAGGCGGTCGGGTTGAGTAACCGCGACAACAGCCAAGATTACGGCCCACACGATCGCACAACCGATGCTGTAACCCGTATACGTACCGCGCAATCGATTCATTCGGCTTGGACCTCCTGCTCCTGAAACGGTTGCCCTCGCTCGACCGACCCGGTTTCGATTATTCCCCTCCCCGGTCAGCGCCGCCCACTCGTCCATCTCGACCACTAGGTAGTTCTGTGCGATCAGGTAGGGCGCGAACTTGCTGGCGATACCGGCCAGGTCTCCCGGGTTATCGATCTCCAGGTGCTTTTGAGGAGGTATTTGCCGTGAAGTACGTGCTCAGATGGACGCCTCGGCCTGGGTTGTTCGGGCACGCGGCAGGGCTCTGAATTCTCGGAACACCAGGGCGAAGTCACGGTTGATATCAGCGGCACCAAGTTCGTCTGCCGTACACCGTGATCGAAGGCCACCATGCCCGATAATTTGAGGGCATGAGCCGCACATTCGAAGATCTGGTGGCAGAGGCTGATTCGGTATCCGTTGACGGCTGGGATTTCTCCTGGCTCGACGGCCGGGCGACGGAGGAACGACCGTCTTGGGGCTACCAACGGTTGCTGAGCCGCCGTCTGGCGAACGTGTCGGCGGCGCTGGACATTCACACCGGTGGCGGGGAGGTGCTGGCCGGCGCGCAGCCCTTCCCGCCGACCATGGCGGCGCTCGAGACGTGGCCTCCCAACGCGGCTCTGGCAACCAGGCTCTTGCACCCGCTCGGCGTGGTGGTCGTGGTAACGCGGGATGAGCCGCCGTTGCCGTTCGGCGACGAGGCGTTCGACCTGGTGGCCAGCCGTCACCCCAGCTCCCTGCGGTGGCCCGAGATCGTTCGGATACTGCGGCCGGGCGGCACCTACTTCGCACAGCACATCGGACCCGGCACAATGTCCGAGCTGACCGAGTACTTCATCGGGCCGCAACCAGAGACATGGGCCGAGTGTGAGCCAGACCTCTTGAGCGCGCAGGCACAAGCCGCGGGCCTGGAGATGGTGGATTTGCGCATGGAGCGGCTACGAGCCGAGTTCTTCGACATCGGCGCCGTTATCTACTTCCTCCGTAAGGTGATTTGGACGGTGCCGGACTTCACGGTGGAGCGGTATCGCGACCGGCTGCGGGAACTTCACCAGCACATCGAGGCCGAAGGGCCGTTCGTCGCGCACCCCACCCGGATCCTCATCGAGGCCCGCAAACCCGACTGATCGTGCATTCCGGTCAGCCCTCGGCGCGCAACACGTCCAGCGCGTGCTGTAGATCGGGTGGATACGGGCTGACGATCTCCACCCGCCTGCCGTCGGCGGGATGTGCGAATGCCAGCGAACGCGCATGCAACCATTGGCGCTCCAACCCAAGCCTTTTCGCTAACTTGGGGTCGGCTCCGTAGACAAGGTCGCCACAGCACGGGTGGTGCAGCGCGGAGAAATGCACCCGGATCTGGTGGGTGCGGCCGGTTTCCAGGTGTACATCGAGCAGGCTGGCCGCGACAAACGCTTCCAGGGTGTCGTAGTGGGTGAGGCTGTGCCGGCCGTTTGTCGTCACCGCGAACTTCCACTCGTGGCCGCGGCGCCTGCCGATGGGCGCGTCGATCGTCCCGCTGGAAGGATCCGGATGCCCCTGTACCAGCGCGTGGTAGCGCTTGTCGACCGTGCGCTGTTTGAACGCCCGCTTGAGCACGGTGTATGCGCGTTCGGAGAGCGCCACCACCATGACCCCCGACGTGCCGACGTCGAGACGATGCACGATGCCCTGCCGCTCGTGCACACCGGATGTGGTGATCCGGTAACCGGCGGCGGCCAGGCCGCCGAGCACCGTGGGGCCAGTCCAGCCCACCGACGCATGCGCAGCCACTGCGGCGGGCTTGTCCACCGCGACGATGTCGTCGTCGGAATACAGAATCGTCATGCCCTCGATCTCGACCGGGGTGTTTTCCAGGGGCGCCGGCGCCTCGGGCAGCCGCACCTGCAACCAGGCACCAGAGGTGAGACGGTCGGACTTGCCCGCCTGTACGCCGTCAAGTTCGACACCGCCCCGTTCGGCAATAGCCGCCGCGGCGCTGCGGGACAGTCCCAGCAGCCGCGCCAACCCGGCGTCAACGCGCATGCCCGCCAATCCCTCGGGGACGGACAACGAGCGGTCCGTCATCAGCTTTGGTCAGCCTCACGCCGGCCAACAATGTCGCCGTTGGCTCTACGCCGACCAACGGTGTCGAAGTCGAAGCCGAGAATTGACAGGACTACCAGCAAGATGGCGCCGCCTACCACCGATGGATCGGCGACATTGAAGACCGGCCACCAGCCCACCGACAAAAAGTCGACGACATGTCCCCGAAGTGGTCCGGGTGCCCGGAAGAATCGATCGACCAGGTTGCCCATGGCGCCACCCAGGATCATCCCGAGTCCCACAGCCCACCAGGGCGACACCAGCCGCCGCCCCATCCAGAAGATGCCGACCACCACACCGCTCGCTATCAACGTCAACACCCAGGTGTATCCGGTCGCCATCGAGAACGCTGCCCCCGAGTTGCGCACCAAGGTCCAGGTCACGGTGTCACCGATGATCGAGACCGGCTGGCCGGGCGGCAGCAGTTTCACGGCCAGCACCTTGGTCACGACGTCGAGTGTCAGCACTACCGTCGCGACCGACAGCAGCAGACGCAGCCGCCTGGGCGGCGCAGGAGCTTCGGGTTCCCCAACCACGCGCGGCGCCTCAGCCTCCCCAGCCGAAGTCACCGGCTCAGCCGATCCTGTTGGTTCCTCGGGCACTCTGCCATCATTCCCTAATCAATCCCCTGCCTTAGGCGCGACCTCGCCAGCACTGGCAACCGGCGTGCGGAATGATTCCATCATGGGCCGCCTCACCGTCGTCGCCACCGGAGGCACGATATCGACCAGCACCGGCGCCGACGGGGTGCGCCGCCCCACCCACAGCGGCGCGGAATTGACGTCCGGCTTTGACGTCGACGTCATTGACCTGATGGCGGTGGACAGTTCGCAGTTGACACTGGCCGACTGGGATCGGATTCGCGCAGCCGTACAGGCAAGCGTCGATGACGGTGCCGAGGGTGTGGTCGTCCTCCACGGCACCGACACCATGGAAGAGAGCGCTCTGTGGCTGGACCTCACCTATGCAGGGGACGTCCCGGTCGTTTTGACCGGGGCCATGCGCAGCGCCGATGCGCCCGACGCCGACGGTCCGGGCAATCTGCGCGACGCGCTGGCAGTCGCCGCCAGCCCGGCCGCCCGTGGCTTAGGTGTGCTGGTGTGTTTTGCGGGCCGGGTGTTGCAGCCGTTGGGCTTGCGCAAGAGGGCAACCCAGGATCTGAGCGGCTTCGTGGGCGAGTTGGTCGGCACCAGCTCGGGTGAAGTGGTGCTGACAGGAGCCAAGGCACGCCCATATCTCGGCGATCTGAGCGCCCGCGACGCACCGAGGGTCGACATTGTCGCGGCATACCTGGGCAGTGACGCGGTGGCGCTGGACGCCTGTGTGGCCGCCGGAGCGCGAGCCGTGGTGCTGGAGGCGCTGGGCGCGGGCAATGCCGGGGACGCGGTGATCGACGGGGTGCGTCGCCAGTGCCGCAACGGGGTCGTGATCGCGGTGTCCACCCGCGTCCCCGGCGGGCGGGTCAGCGCGGGGTACGGTCCCGGCCACGACATGGTCGAAGCCGGCGCGATAATCGTGCCCCGGCTGCCGCCGTCGCAGGCCCGGGTGCTGGTGATGGCCGCGCTGGCCGCGAAGCTACCGGTCGCCGACGTCGCCGACGTCATTGCCCGCTGGGGCTGACCCAGTAGCCGAATCCTGGGCCCGCAAGACGCCGACGTAGTCCGCCCAGTCCAGGCTGTCGATCGGATTGGCACCGGTGACGTCGCCGCTGCCGGCGGGGAGCGTCCGGGCCTGCCCCGGGCCCGACGCGCGGGTCTCGAACCGCACTGTGACCACCCCGTGGCCCGCGCCCTGCACCCAGCCGTGCCCGAAATCGCGGTGGGCGACGTCATCTCCCACCCGCCATACCGAGCTGTCTTGCCCAGCTGGCGCGAGCGGCGGGGCGTCCACCAACTGATGGGCCTCGGATGTCTCCGACGACAGATCCAAGTCTGGGAACAACGACTCCTGGCGCACGTCGCTCAAACCTGAAAACCCAACGCCGAGAAGGCGAATGGGCCCGATCTGGCGCGGGTCCAGCAACAGCCGCCGAGCCACCGCGACCAGCGCACCGGCCTCGGTCGTCGCGTAGGGCAGCGTCGCTGAGCGGGTCAGCGTGCTCATGTCGGACTTCTTCAGCTTCACCGTGACCGTGCGCGCACCTCGCCCGTCGCGCAGCAGGCGCTGATGAGCATGCTCGGCGATCGGGTCGATCGCCTCGCGCAGCTGCTCCATGCTGGTCAGATCGACCGCGAAGGTGGACTCGGAGCTGATCTGCTTGGCTTCGGCACGCTCGGCGATGGGGCGGTCGTCGATGCCGCGGGCCAGCCGGTGCAGCGCGGGCCCGACCGTCGCGCCAAGGATGTTCGCCACCTCGGCGTCGGCCAGCGCCGCTAGTTGCCCGATCGTCTCGATGCCGAGTCGATTCAACTTCTCCTCGGCGACCGGACCGATGCCCCAAAGCCTGCGCACCGGCAACCCGCCGAGCAACGACTGTTCTTCGGCGCGCCGGACGACCCTAATGCCATCCGGTTTGGCCAGCCCGGACGCGATCTTGGCGATCTGCTTACCCGAGCCCGCGCCGACCGAGGCGATCAGGCCGGTCTCCTCCCGCACCCGTCGCCGCAGCTGCTCGCAGAACAGCTCGACGTCCTCGGCTGACGCCCGGGCCAGCTGGGGCGGTTCCCCAAAGGCCTCGTCGAAGGACAGCTGCTCGACCACGGGCACCACGCTGCGCACGGTGTCGAAGACCCGCCTGCTGGCCACCCCGTACACCACGCCGCGCGGCGGCAACACGACCGCGGTCACGCCGACCAGCCTGCGGGCCTGGTGCATCGGCATCGCCGACCGCGCGCCGAACACCCGCGCCTCGTAGCTCGCGCCGGCCACCACACCCCTGCCGCCCAACCCGCCGACCAGCACCGGCCGTCCCCGCAGGGTGGGCCGGGTGAGCTGTTCGACGGATGCAAAGAACGCGTCCATGTCCAGGTGCAGCACCCAACGGGACTCCACACCTGCTGATGCTATTGAGGGCGTTGGACTAACGTCTTTGACGTGGCCATGAACCTCTGTCACCGGGTGTGCTGCAGTTCGGAACGCTGGGCGAAAGAAGTCGAAGGCCACGTGCTGCCGGCGGTACTCGCCGACGTGGACCTGGGCGACAACACCCTCGAGATCGGACCGGGGTACGGCGCATTCTTGCGGGTGCTGGTCGACCGGACGCCGAAGCTCACCGCGATCGAGATCGACCAGCCGATGGCGAAGCGGCTGCAGCGGCTGTACGGCGATCGCGTTCGCATCATCAACGGCGACGGCACCGACACGGGGTTGCCCGACGACGAGTTCAGCTCGGTGGTGTCCTTCACGATGCTGCACCATGTCCCCACCGCAGAACTGCAGGACCGGCTTTTCGCCGAGGCGTTCCGCGTGCTTCGCCCCGGCGGGGTGTTCGCCGGCAGCGACGGCGTCCCGTCGCTGCTGTTCCGCATCCTGCACTTTCGCGACACCTGTAACCCGGTCCCGCCGGAGACGCTGCCGGATCGCTTGCGCGCGGCGGGATTTACCGCCGTCGACGTTGAGGTCGGCACCGGCAGGCAACGCTGGCGCGCGATCAAGGCCGCCTGATGGATGCCCAGGCGCCGACACCACCCGAGGATTCGGAGCACCAGGGACGATGGGCGCGGCTGCGCCACCAATGGGGCAAGCGGCTACAACCAGGTGAGCAGGCGACGTTGCTGGCCTGGGTGTCTTTCACCGTCACCTTCGCCGGAGTGCGTGCGCTCACCCACTGGATCCGCGCCGGCCACGGTCCGTCAGGTGGTGGTGTCAGCGTGGGTGGCAAGCACTTTCACCACTACAACATCGGCATCGCGTTGCTGGCGACGGTGGCAGCCGTGGGCTTGCGCGGAACCGAGACGCAACGCCACCACCCCGCGGCCGCGGTCGCTTTCGGTGCGGCGAACGCTCTAATCGTTGACGAGCTGGCCCTGCTGCTGGACCTCGAGGACGTCTACTGGGCGGCCGATGGCCGGGAGAGCGTTGACGTCGCAGTCGGCCTCATAGCTACCGGCGCCACGGTCGCCGCCGGTATGCCGCTCTGGCCCCATCTCCGCCACGCACTGCGATCCGGCAATTGAACGGCTGCGTCGCTCACCGGCCCGATCGATTTGACGGCGGAGCCGGTGACGCAGGAGTCATCCCCGGAGGCGTGTAGCCGGGCATCGGCATTTGGGGGGGCGTCCATTTAGGTAGCGTCCATTGCGGTGGTGTCCATGGCGCGGGCAGGGGCAGCATCGGCGGAACCCACATCGGCGGAGCGGCGGGGGCCGGGGTTTCCGACGGCGGCGGCGCCTGCGCCGACGGCACGGCGGCGGGAGTTGAGATCGGGGCCCTCGGCGTCGGGGTGTAGACAGGCGTGGGCGTGTAACGCGGTGCCATGGTCGGACTTGGAGGCGGCGGCGAGGCCGGTGGCTCGCTCGACGCCGGTGCTGGAGATTGCGGGCTGCTCGGTTCCGTTTGGGCCGGTGGCGCGGTGCTCGTTGGGACCGGCGGCGGCGTGGTTTGCGTGGTTTTGATCACGGACGGGGCGACGGAGGGTGGGTGGCGGTTCAGCCAGAAAAGGGCCCCTCCCACCGTAAGGATCAGGATGCCGATCAGCACCGCGATGGCCCCGATCCGGCGCATGGACCGGCCGTCGCCGTCCTCGGCGTCGAACTTCCTATCGGGGCCGGACTCGTCGTCGGGGCCGAAGCCGCCATCGAGGAAGGGATCGGTGTCTGCGCCGCCAAGTGTGTCGGTCGGCTGCCGGTCAAGTGTGTCGGTCGGCGCCCCGAACATCGTGTCGGCGGTGGATATCGAGCCTCGATCGGTGCCCGCGGCCATGGGGGCGTGAGCGGAGGTCAGCTGGACCCTGGTCAGCGTTTGCCCGCGCAGCCACCACGGAGCCGCCACCAGTATCGGCACCGCCCCCAACAGCGCTTTTGGATTGACCAGATCGCGACGACTCCGCTCGCAGGTGGCGCAGGAGTCGATGTGCCGGGCAATGCGCTTACGCATCAGGACGCTGAAATGGCCATCCCAGTCGGCCAGAACGGTGGCGAGTTCGGGGCATCCCTGCGGATTGCGCTGCGCGCGGCGGGCCACCAGCAGTGCACCCAACGAACGTTCAATGGTTTCGCGCAACCGCGACACTAACTTGGTGGCGTTGTCGGGGGTAACGCCCAGCGCCTCGGCCAGTTCGGGTCCTGCCAGGCCGTGGCGGTAGCTCAGTTCCAGCACCTCACGGTCGCGGTCGGACAGTCCGCCAGCGGCTTCGGCGATCAAGTTGGCCAATTCGGTGCGGCCGGCCAGCGTGTCCGGGCCCGCGTCGGAAGAGTGCTGTTCGGGCAGTTCGTCGAAGACGTTTTCCCGGCCACGCAGCCGGATACAACGCAGGGCCTCGTTGCGCGCGATTGCATAGCCACGGGCGCAGTTTGCCGGGTTCGCGCAGCTTCCGCAGTTCTACCGCGGCGGTGCAAAACACTTCCTGCACACAGTCCGCGGCGGCGTCACGATCGCGGACCATCCCGATGCAGAAGTCGTGCAGACGGTCCGCGTAACGGTCATAGATCCCGCCCAGGGCGGCCCGGTCGCCCGCCGCGGCCGCACCGGCGAGCTCCGCGTCGCTGGCTATGTCCCAGTCAGGTAGTGCTGCGGTCATCGACGTTGCTCCCGATCACACGTCGGTGCGCATCGCGAGGACCGACGCTGGCGTTAAGTGTGCCTCCATTTGTCCGCATTCGCTCGCTAAATCCGGATTTGCTGAAAGAGGACGGGCAAGACCGGGCTCAAAGCCCGGCATCGCCCGTCCCCACCCCTCTGTGTCAGTGGTGTGGCGGGAGCGGTTGCTTGCCAGGAGCCTGCAGCGGTTGGCCGCCCGGGTTGCCGGGTTGGTTGCCGGCTTGGTTTGGGCCGCCCTTGTTGCCACCAGGCAGGTTGAGGCCAGGCAGGTTGAGGCCAGGCAGGTTAAGGCCTCCCTTGTTGCCTTGGTCGCCACCACCGAGGTTGCCGCCCTGGTTTCCGCCTTGGTTGCCAGGGCCCTGGTTTCGACCGCCCTGGTTGCCGCCACCGTTGTTGCCGCCGCCCTGGTTGCCGCCTGGATTGCCGCCACCCTTGTGGCCGTGGTCGCCACCGCCCTGGTTACCACCAAGCTGGTTGCCGCCTGGGTTGCTGCCACCCTGATTGCCGCCTGGGCCGGCTCCCCGGGTCTGCGGCAAAGGCACCGGCACTGGCGCCGGCTGTGGGACGACAATCGCGGGCGACACGCTCGGCGCGCTGGACGGCCGCAGGCCGGGATCGCCCGGGGCCGCTCCACCGGTGAGCGCCGGACCCCCGGTAGCCGCGCTCGCCCCGGTTGGCGCTGGGCCAGTGCTGGGCGGGGCGACTTCCGATGTGGGCGCCGGCGCGCCACTGGGCGCAGATGCGGCGGGAACCGGGGGGGTGACCGAGCCAACAGAGGCGTCTGAAACCACGACGGCCGGCTTCGGCTGCTCCGGCCCGGTGCGACCGGCGATCATCACACCAAGCGCGACGCCCCCTCCGATCGCACCCACCACGACAGCGGCAAACAGGGTGTTCTTGCCAAATGACCGCTGCTTCGCGGCCGGGACAGGTCGGTCGGGCTCGAAGTCTTCTGAATCGTCTTCGAAATCTGGCGCCTCGAAATCGGCCTCGAAATCTGCTAAGTCGAACAGACTTCCGTCTTCGACCGACGGGTCGCCCAACGGACTCGCCGACCACGCCGAGGCGACAGTCAAATCGTCGAACGCGTTGGACGGGGCCGCGAAGGTGGCCGACCCGGGCGCATAGAACGTGGCCGTCGACTCGAGGTCAAACATGGTGGTCATGACGTGTTCCTCTGCTGTGGTCGCGGCCCCGGGTGGGTCGCTGTCACAGGTAGGAGCAGCAGCCCCCGGATTCATGGACACTTTTCTCGGAACTTTTTTCAGATTTTTTTGCGAGAAGCGCCCGTTAGCGCAGCGGCGTCACACCGTCTTCGCGATCGCCACCCGGACGCCGTCGCCGATCTCAACTGCGTCGGCGGGCTCGCCGAACTCGAAGCTGGTGGCCAGGATCTCGCCGGCGATGAGATCGCGATGGGTGCGCGCCCAGTCGGCGCGTTCGTCGGGCACCGATATCACCACCCGGATGCGGTCGGATACATCCAGTCCGGTCGACTTACGCAACTCTTGTAGTTCGCGGATCCGGTCCTTGGCCCAGCCCTCGGCCTCCAGCTCCGGGGTCACCGTGCCGTCCAACACGACAAGACCCTCCCCACCGGGCAGCGCCGCGGTGAATTCCGGGTCGGCGGCCACCAGCCGTGAGCTGTACTCGTCGGGTTGCAGCACCACGGGCCCCGCGGTCAGCGTGCCGTCGGGGTTGACGAACCCTTCGCCGGCCTTGACCGCCTTGATGGCGGCCTGCACATCCTTGCCGAGCCGCGGCCCGGCCACTCGGGCGTTGACTGTGAGTTCAAATCGGCCGTAAGTGTCAATCGCGTCGGTCAGTTCGACCTGCTTGACATTGAGTTCATCGCCGATCAGATCCGTGAACGGCTTGAGCCGCTGTGGGTTATCCACTGCCACGATGAGCTTTGGTAACGGTAAACGAACCCGCAGTTTCTTGGCCTTGCGCAGCGACGACGCGGCCGAGCACACTTCGCGGACCTGATCCATGACGGCGACCAGATCAGGGTCCGCGGGCAGCTCATCGGCTTGCGGCCAATCCGTCAGGTGTACCGACCGCTCACCGGTGAGACCGCGCCAAATGACCTCGGTCACCAGTGGGAGTAGTGGCGCGGCCAGCCTGGCGGTCACCTCCAGCACGGTGTGCAGCGTGTCGATGGCATCGGCATCTTCTTCCCAGAATCGCGAACGAGACCGTCGCACATACCAATTGGTCAATGCCTCGGTGAACTGGCGCAGCTGCTCGCAAGCCCCCGAGATATCGCAGACCTCCATCGCCCGACTCAGGTCATCACGCAGCACCGCCAACTTGGCCAGGATGTAGCGGTCCAGCACATGCGACGAATCGGTGCGCCAGGTACCGACTTTCGGCGCGTAGAGCGCCAAGAAGCTGTAGGCGTTCCACAACGGCAGCAGGACCTGGCGCACGCCGTCGCGGATGCCCTGCTCGGTGACGATCAGGTTGCCGCCGCGCAGGATCGGCGAGGCCATCAGGAACCACCGCATCGCATCGGAGCCGTCACGGTCGAACACCTCGGAAACGTCGGGGTAGTTGCGCAGTGACTTGCTCATCTTCTGGCCGTCGGAGCCCAGCACGATCCCATGTGCCACACAGGTTTTGAACGCCGGCCGGTCAAAGAGCGCGGTGGCCAACACATGCAGCGTGTAGAACCAGCCGCGGGTCTGGCCGATGTACTCGACGATGAAGTCACCGGGATAATGTGCGTCGACCTGCTTGTCGGGGTCGACGTAATTGACCCCATCGAACCAATCCGCATTTTCGAATGGGAAGTGCACCTGGGCGTACGGCATCGAGCCCGAGTCGAACCACACGTCGAGCACGTCAGGGATCCGCCGCATCGTGCTGTTCCCGCTTGCGTCGTCGGGATTGGGCCGGGTGAGCTCGTCGATGTAGGGCCGGTGCAGATTGGTAGGCCGCACACCGAAGTCACGCTCCAGCTCATCGAGGCTGCCGTATACATCGATGCGCGGATAGGCCGGGTCGTCGGACTTCCACACCGGAATCGGGGTACCCCAGTAGCGGTTTCGGGAGATCGACCAGTCGCGGGCGCCCTGCAGCCACTTACCGAACTGGCCGTCCTTGACATGTTCGGGATACCAGGTGATCTGCTGGTTGAGCTCCACCATGCGGTCCCGGAATTCGGTGACCGTGACGAACCACGACGACACCGCCCGGTAGATCAGCGGATTGCGGCAGCGCCAGCAGTGCGGGTAAGGGTGCTCGTAGGTTTCGTGGCGAATCAACACCGCACCGTTCACCGCGACCGGACCGCTCTGGTTCTTCAGGTCACGGACGATCTGCGAGTTGGCGTCGAAGACGTGCTGCCCCTGGTAATCGGGGACGGTGGCGTCGAAGCGGCCCTTGGAATCGACCGGCGTAACCGGCACGATGTCAACCGCCTCCGCGACCGCCATGTCGTCCTCGCCATACGCCGGCGCCATGTGCACGATGCCGGTGCCGTCGTCAGTGGTCACAAATTCGCCCGAGAGCACCTGAAAAGCGTGGGGCGAGGCATCGGGATCGGAAGGATCGCAGAAATACGGAAACGGCGGCAGGTAACGCGTGCCCAGCAGCTCGGCGCCGCGATATGTGCCCAGCACCTCGGGATCTTCGCCGAACTCCCGGGCGTAGGCGGCTAACCGTGCCTGCGCCAACACGAAACGACGGTCGCCGACCCGGACCTGCACATAGGTCACCTCCGGATTGACGGCGACCGCGAGGTTGGACGGCAAGGTCCACGGCGTCGTCGTCCACACCAGCAGGTAAGCACCGGCTAAATCGCCGCCCACCACCTTGAAACCCACCGTCACCGCGGGGTCTTGGCGGCTCTGATAGACATCGTCATCCATCCGCAGTTCGTGATTGGACAGCGGGGTTTCGTCGCGCCAGCAGTAGGGCAACACGCGGTAGCCCTCGTAGACCAGGCCCTTGTCCCACAGTTGCTTGAACGCCCAGATCACCGACTCCATGTAGGTGGGATCGAGTGTCTTGTAATCGTTGTCGAAGTCGACCCAGCGAGCCTGGCGGGTCACATACGCCTGCCATTCGTCGGTGTAGCGCAACACCGACGCCCGGCAGGCGTCGTTGAACGCGGCGATCCCCATGGCGTCGATCTGGGATTTGTCGGTGATGCCCAGCTGGCGCTCGACTTCGAGTTCGGCCGGCAGCCCGTGGGTGTCCCAGCCGAAGCGGCGCTCCACCTTATAGCCCCGCATGGTGCGGTACCGCGGGACGATGTCCTTCACGTAGCCGGTGAGCAGGTGCCCGTAATGGGGCAGGCCGTTGGCGAACGGCGGCCCGTCGTAGAACACGTATTCCGGTGCGCCGTCGCGGCGTGCGATGCTGGCCCGGAAGGTGTCGTCGTCGGCCCAGTACTCGAGAACCTGGGCCTCCAGCGCGGGAAAATCCGGGGAACCGCCACGCGGGTCGGCGCCCAGATCGCTGCGCGGATACGCGCTGTCAGTCATCCGTCTCCTGTGCCACATACGTATCGGCACGGGGACGACGACGCGCACGGTGCGCGAGCGCCGCGGTACCACCCCGCTTGCCGCGCTGACGCACGGCCGCTCAATTCAGGCTGTGACGGGCCTACCCGTTCGGGTCTACTGGGCCAGGCTGGCTGTTCTTCCGAAGGCTCCCCGGTGATAGCCGGATCGATGCCCTTACTTCGATTCTACGAAGTGCCGCAAATTCACACATCCGGCTCACCACACCGGCGCAGGGTCGGTTGCTCACTCGCCATCGGACTACGCGTGGACTTCGAGCACGCCGACACGCCACAGCGCTGCGTACAGGTGACGCACCGGAATGGTCAACAAGCGAGCAGCGCCGTCCACCAGCGGGTCGCCGCCGCCGATACCGAAAGGCTGGTTGTCAAGCCGGCGCGTCACTTTCTTTGCCGCGGGGGCCTGAGTCGAGGTCACGTCGCGCACCACCCTCAGGTTGCGGGCGGGCGCTACGGTTACCACTTCGTCGTACAGGGCTGCGGTCATGATCGCCTCCTACACGGAATTCCAAACGTGGACTATATGGACTGACGTGTCCCGTCCTGTCGTGGTTCCGATTCGAGAACGGCCTGGCCGGTAAGCCAATTAGCGTTTCAGCGGAGCACGTCGCGCCGGAGACCGGCTTGGGACGAGACATAGCCCGGACTTCGACCCGGACTATCGCTGGAACTCATACGTCCCTCACCTCCTCACGGTCACGACGCGTGCGGGTGCCCGCACGATCTAAGCGCAGCAAAGGAGTACAGAATCCGACCACTGTCGGCGATCCGCACCCCACTCGTCAGAGCTTTGGCACCACACGACGTGTCCGGTAGTCCGGAAGCCACCTGGGCTCAACCCTTAAGCCGGGAAGAGCTGTCCTGACCCGGGGCGTCTTTCGACGTTCGGGGTCAGTGGCCTGTATTCGTGTGGCCGCCTCACCTAACGAGGTGCCTTGACCGATGATCCACGACGAGCGTGCACCGGGCAATGTGATTCGTGTCCTGTTTCCGAATCTTTACACATTCATTACCCGTGGCCCGGGCAAATCCGCTCGTAGTCCAGGTCAGGCCGGCGACATCAACCCCGCCGGCAGCACCCGGGGGCGCAGCCCGTCAAGCACCAGCGAAACGACGAAGTCAGCCACCTGGGTAGCGGTGACGTCGTCGTGCGTGCTGAGCCGTCGGCGCGCCAACTGGCCCACCAGCGCTGCCATCGTGTACGCCACCATCCGGGGCGGGGCGGCCACCACCTCACCGCGCTCTTGCGAGGCGACGATGAAGGTTTCGATGTCGTCGATGAACCGCTCGTAGATGCCGCCGAGGTGCTCCTCGAATCGGTCGCCGAGCGCATAGACCTCCCGGAAGAGCAGTTTCACGGTGGCTTTGTCGGCTTCGAAGAACTCAAACGTCGCCTGCACGGCGGCGCGAAATCGCGTCTCGCCCATGCCGTTTTCGGCGGACGCGCTCAGTGCGGCCAGCGCCGCCGCGACATGCGCACGCAGGGCACCCTCCTCGACCGCCATCAGTGCGTGGAACAGCTCGTCCTTCGAATCGAAGTACCAGTAAACCGATCCGTACGCGAGGCTGGCCTGCTTGGCGATATCGGCGATGGTCGTCGCGTGAAAACCCTTGCGGGCGAACACTTCTTTGGCAGCTGCCATGATCTCGTCGCGCCGCTGCGACTTGTCCTGGTCACTGACCGCACGGCGCCGACGGGTGCTGGTGCTCACCGTGATCACCGATCGACCAGGTTCTCGAGCCGCCCGATGGTGTCGATGAACTCCTCGACCATGTCGAGGACCACAGAGCGCGTCGGCCGCACCCGGTCGAGCGAGCCGACAACCTGACCGACGAAATACGTCGCCAACTCGCGGGCCTTGGCGCCCGGATGGCCGGCCGCCTGGTTGATCCGCAGCTGCGAGTCATTGATCAGCGCCGTCTGCAGGGGCATGCCGAGGGGGTCGGGGCTGTCGGGCCGCTCCCACTCGTCGGTCCATGCGGTGCGCAGCATCCGCGCCGGCTTTCCGGTCATCGACCGCGACCGCACCGTGTCCGAGGAGCTCGCCGCGAGGAACTTGTCTTTGACCACCGGCGGGGTCTCGGCTTCCTCGGTGGTCAGCCACACCGACCCGCACCACACGCCCTCGGCGCCCAGGGCCAGGGCCGCAGCGATCTGACGGCCGCGGGCGATCCCGCCAGCGGCCAATACGGGAACTGGGTCGACGGCATCTACCACTTCGGGGACCAGGACCATGGTCGCCACCTCGCCGGTGTGGCCGCCCGCCTCGGTGCCCTGCGCCACGATCAGGTCGACACCCGCGGCGGCGTGCCGTCGTGCGTGTTGCGTTGTGCCGGCCAGGGCGGCCACCAGCACGTCGTGGTCGTGCGCGCGGTCGACGAGGTCGGAAGGTGGCGGCCCGAGCGCGCTGGCGATCAGCCGGATGTCGTGGGTGAACGCCACGTCGAGCAGCGGCTCGTAGCCCTTGGGCGAGATGTTGAGGCCGCCCCCCGACGAACGCCGCTGGGCCCTATCCTCCGGGGACACGGTGATCCCGTAGCGGGCCAGCAGGTCGTCGAGGAACGCGCGGTGCTCCTCGGGCAGCAGCTCGCGGACCTGCCCCGCGTCGATCCCCCCTTGCTCGGCGCCGACGTACTTGGGCGGCAACAGCAGGTCGACCCCGTACGGCTTGCCCCCGGTCTGCTCCTCGATCCAGGTCAGCTCGTTCTCCAGCCGCGCAGGACTGTGGGCGACGGCGCCGAGGATCCCGAATCCGCCGGCGTTGGTCACCGCCGCCACGACGTCACGGCAGTGGCTGAAAGCGCATATCGGGAACTCAACACCGAGCAATTCGGCGACTCTGGTTCGCATTGCACGACGCTAAAATTTATTGATTGATATGTCAATCAGCACTATGACACCGACGGCGATCGGCCGTCGGGCGGCCAGCTGGCCACGCCGTCCTCCAGCGGGACCTTGAGGCTGTGCAGGATCGAGGCGACCATTCGCCACGCTCCGATCGCGGTGACCAGTTCGATGAGAACCGTTCTGTCGCGACCCAATTCGCGCTCACAGGCCGCCCAACTCTCGGGGCTCACCGCGCCGTCGCGCACCACGTCATCGGTGGCCGCCAGGACCGCCCGCTCGGTGGGCCCGAACCCCTCGTACGCCGGCCAATCGCGCACGCCGAGCAGATCGTCGGCCGGCACACCCAATCCCGAAGCAACGCGCCAATGCTGGGTCCACTCGTAATCGCACGCAGTGAGCCAGCCGATGCGCATGATCACCAACTCACGCAGTCGGGAGTCGAGCGCGCCGTGCCACAGCATCGTGGCGAGCAGGTCGTTGAGGGTTCTCGCCAGCACCGGATGGTTCAGCAACACCTGGAAGATGCTGAGCTCGGCCATGTAGTCCGGCACACCCGCTTCGTCGGCGGCGGCCTTGGCCTCGTCCAGCGGCAGTCGGGGTATTCCGGATCTTGTCATGGGGTGCGCACTCGGCCGTCCGACATAGAAGCACACTAGGAGCTATTGACGCGCTGGCCAATCGTCAATTGCGCCGGCGGTGGTGGCCAGCAAATCCGCTGCGTCGTCGCGCGGCACACGGCGTGGCTGGCTCTCGAACGAGCATCGAGCGGATACGCTGCTGTTCACCTCAGGAATTAGAGATCGGCTGGAATATTGCGCTCAGCTGGGTCGGGTGTGCTGCCGTGGGGTTCTCGGGCAAAGCACCGGTACGACTACGTGGAGTGAGGCGTGAATAAGCCACGTGTCACTCCGGTTGCCGTGATTGGCGTGGCGTGCCGGCTGCCTGGAGGCATCGACTCCCCCGACAAGTTGTGGGAAGCATTGCTGCGAGGCGATGACTTGATAACAGAGATTCCCGCCGACCGCTGGGACGCCGACGAGTACTACGACCCCGAGCCGGGTGTGCCCGGTCGGTCCGTGTCGCGCTGGGGTGGATTCCTCGACGATGTCGCGGGCTTCGATCCCGAGTTCTTCGGCATCACCGAGCGAGAAGCAACTGCGATGGATCCGCAGCACCGCTTGCTCCTGGAGACCTCGTGGGAAGCCGTGGAACACGCCGGCCTGGCGCCGAAATCGCTGACCGGCTCGGTTACCGGTGTGTTCGTGGGTTTGGCCCATGGCGATTACTCGTTTGTCACCGGCGAGGCGGATGCGCTGGAAGACCCGTACGGGTTCACCGGACTCCCCTTCAGCATGGGCTCCGGACGAATCTCGTACGCCATGGGGCTTCGCGGTCCGGCGATAACCGTGGACACGGCGTGCTCGTCGAGTCTGGTTGCGGTACATATGGCTTGCCGCAGCCTGAACGACGGCGAGAGCGATCTTGGGTTGGCGGGCGGCTGCATGGTGATGCTGGAACCACAGCTATATGCGTCCGCTTCCGCGCTGGGCATGCTGTCCCCCACCGGACGCTGCCGGGCGTTCGACGCTTCCGCCGACGGGTTCGTCCGTTCCGAGGGCTGTGCCGTAGTGCTGCTCAAGAGGCTGCCCGATGCGCTGCGCGACGGCGACCGGATCCTCGGCGTGCTGTGTGGCACCGCAACCAATCAGGACGGCCGCACCGAGAACGTTTCGACCCCTTCCTTGGATGCGCAGGTGGCGGCTTATCGAGCGGCGTTGGCCGCGGCCGCTGTGGACGCGAGCACCGTCGGCATGGTTGAAGCGCACGGCACCGGCACACCCGTTGGTGATCCGATCGAATTCGGAAGCCTGGCACGCGTTTACGGCGTCGACCGGGCCTGCGCGCTGGCGTCGGCCAAGAGTAATCTGGGCCACCCCGAGGCCGCCGCGGGGATCGTGGGACTCATCAAAGCCGTCCTGTCGCTACAGCATGGCGTGGTGCCGCCGATGGTCCACTTCACCCGACTGCCCGACGAGCTCGCCCAGATCGAAACCAAACTCTTTGTGCCGCAGAATCTTACACAATGGCCCGGCCAAGACGACGCGGCGCCGCGGCGCGCGGCGGTGTCGTCGTATGGCATGTCGGGCACCAACGTGCACGCGGTTCTCGAGCAGGCTCCCGCCACCGCAACACAACACAACGGAGTAACCCCATCCGGGCCGGCCACCGCGTTGTTGTTTACGCTGTCGGCCACTTCGGCCGAGGCGTTGCGCCGGACTTCGCATCGGTTGGCCGACTGGCTGGTTGAACGTGCGAACCACGAATCCGTGGCGCTTCAAGATCTCGCCTACACGCTGGCGCGCCGGCGCGCCCACCGGCCGGTACGTACCTGCGTGGTCGCTGCGACCAACACCGAGTTGATCGAAGCCTTGCGGCAGGTCGCCGACGACTCGTCCAATCAGGTGCCGTATCGGCCCGCCGTGGGCCAAGATGACCGCGGTCCGGTGTGGGTATTCTCCGGGCAAGGTGCGCAGTGGGCGGGGATGGGCGCTGACCTGCTTGACAACGAACCGGTCTTCGCCGCGACGGTGGCGGCCGTCGAGCCGTTGATCGCCCGGGAATCCGGCTTCTCGGTAACCGAAGCGATGACGGCGGGCCGCACCGTGACTGGGATCGACCGAGTGCAGCCGACCTTGTTCACCGTGCAGGTCGCGCTGGCGGCCACGATGAAGTCCTACGGCGTTCGCCCCGTTGCGGTCATCGGTCATTCGCTCGGTGAGGTGGCGGCGGCCGTTGTCGCGGGAGCACTTTCGCTGGAAGACGGCGTGCGCGTTATCTGCCGCCGGTCCCGCCTCTGCACCCGCATCTCCGGCATCGGCGCGATGGCATCGGTGGAACTGCCGGCTCAGCGAGTGCGCGAGGAACTGGCACATCGCGGCCTCAAGGACGTCGTGGTCGCCGTGGTGGCCTCGCCGGATTCCACCGTGATCGGGGGCGGGACCCAGACGGTTCGCGAACTCGTCGCGGCATGGCAGGCGCGTGACGTGATGGCCCGCGAGGTGGCCGTCGACGTGGCATCGCACACCCCGCAGGTCGATCCCATCCTCGATGAGCTGTCCGACCTACTGAGCGGCA
Source organism: Mycobacterium sp. (assembly GCA_035569455.1). GTDB lineage: Bacteria > Actinomycetota > Actinomycetes > Mycobacteriales > Mycobacteriaceae > Mycobacterium. Next base: position 31,638 of record DATMMZ010000333.1, read on the forward strand.
TTGCCCCGATGAAGCCAGAGATTCCCTACTACTCCGCGACGCTGTTCGACCCTCGTGAACGCCCGGTATGCGATGCCCGCTACTGGTCGGACAACCTGCGTCACATGGTGCGGTTCTGTGCTGCAGTGCGAGCGGCCCTCGAGGACGGGCACCGGGTGTTCGGCGAACTGTCACCACACCCACTGCTGACCCGCGCCATCGAGCAGACCGCCCAACGCCTGGACATGACCGTGGCCGCCGTGGCCACCATGCGGCGCGAGCAACCGATGCCGCACGGGCTGCGCGGATTGGTGGCCGAGTTGCACAATGCGGGCGCCGCGGTGGACTTTTCGGTGCTCTGCCCGGGCGGCCGGCTGGTGGATGCTCCCCTTCCGGTGTGGACGAATCGCCGCCTGCTTCTCGCGCCTCGACGCGAGACTCGCGGGGCACGCCACGCGCATGCCGCCAATACCGTTGCGGCACATCCACTGTTGGGTTCGCACGCGCGGCTGATGGAGGAGCCGGAGCGGCATGCTTGGCACGGCGACGTCGGCACCGCGGCGCTGCCGTGGTTGCGCGACCACCAGATACACAATGTGGCCGCGCTTCCGGGGGCTGCCTACTGCGAGATGGCGTTGGCCGCGGCCCACCGGGTCCTCGGTGAGCGGTCCGAGGTGCGTGACATCCGCTTCGAGGAGATGCTGCTGCTGGACGACCAGACCTCCGTCGGCGCCGTGGCGACGGTCGAGGAGCCCGGTGTCGCCACCTTCGTCGTGCAGACAGATCAGCGGGGTGAAAAGGTGCGGCGAGCAACCGCGGTCCTGCATGCCCTAGACCCGCAAGCCGAAACACCGCCGCCGGCCCGGGACGTAACCGCCCTGCTGTCCGCCCACCCGCGCCACCTGGAAGGCGACGAGCTGCGAAAGTGGTTCGACGAGCGTGGTATTCGGTTCGGTCCTGCGTTCACTGGGCTGGCCTCCTCGCGTATCGCGGAAGGGACTGCCAGTGCCGTCCTGGCCGAGGTCGGCCTGCCCAGTGCGATCCGCACGCAGCACGGCGGCTTTTGTGTGCATCCCGCGCTGCTGGACGCTTGTTTCCAGTCCGTCGCGGCCCATCCCGCCGTGCACCCGGTGGGTAACGGCGGTCTGCTGCTGCCCCTGGGTGTGCGACGGCTACGTGCTTACGCTTCGACCCGCAATGCCCACTACTGCTACACCAGGGTGACCGCATGCGGCACGAACGTCGAGGCCGACATCGACCTGATGGACAAACACGGCAACGTGGCGCTCGAGTTGCGTGGGCTGCTGATGGGCACGGGGTTCTCCGAGACCGCCGACCGTGATCGTTTGCTGAACGAACGGCTGCTTACCATAGAGTGGCAACGTCGCGAGGCACCGGAGCCAGACCCTGTCGACGCCGGAACCTGGCTGCTGATAAGCATTTCGGACGCTGCGGATCTGTTGGCGACGAGATTGGCCGATGCGTTGAAGCTGCGCGGCGCAGAATACGCGATCATGTGCTGGCCTGAGCGTACCGGCCAGCGGGCCGCTGCCGAGCGGCTTCGCGATCAACTCGATGCCGCGCGCTTCACCGGAGTGGTCGTGCTGGCGCCTCCGCGCAAGGCCGACTCCGATGGGCACGGTGCGGATTGCGTGCGGCATCTGGTCCGTATCGCCCGCGAGCTGCCGGGAGCCTCGGGTGGGGCGCCGCGGCTGTACGCGGTGACCAGGTGCGCGCAGATGGTTTTGACCGGCGACGGCGTCAACCTCGAGCAGGCCGGGTTGCGTGGTCTGCTGCGGGTGATCGGGGCAGAGCACCCGTATCTGCGCACCACCCATATCGACGTCGACGAGCACACCGACGCCGAGCAGCTGGCACGCCAATTGCTTGCGAGCTCGGAAGAAGACGAGACGGCTTGGCGACACGACGAGTGGTACACCGCCCGCTTGTGCCCGGCTCCGCTGCGCCCGGAAGAGCGGGAAACCACTGTCGTGGACCACCAGCGCGATGGTGTGCGTCTGCAGATCCGCACGCCCGGCGACTTGCAAACGATGGAACTTGCGGCAGTCGACCGTGTGCCGCCGGGCGCCGGCCAGATCGAGGTCGCCGTCGGCGCGTCCAGCGTCAACTTCGCCGATGTCCTGGTCGCGTTCGGCCGATACCCCGCTTTCCCCGATTTCAGTGGGCTGGTGCCGCAGCTTGGCACCGATTTCGCCGGTGTGGTGACCGCAGTCGGACCCGACGTCACCGATCATCAGGTCGGTGACCGCGTGGGCGGCATGACATCGGCCGGGTGTTGGGGTTCGTTCGTCACCTGCGATGCGCGCCTGGCCACGGCGGTTCCGCCGGGCCTGACCAACGCCCAAGCCGCCGCGGTAACCACCGCTCACGTCACCGCCTGGCACGGGCTGCACGAACTGGCCCGCATCAAGGCTAAAGACAAGGTGCTGATTCACTCCGCGACCGGCGGAGTAGGACAAGCGGCAATCGCAATCGCCAGGTCCGCAGGAGCCGAGATCTTCGCCACGGCCGGCAACCCGAAGCGTCGAGAGCTATTGCGCGACATGGGTATTGAGCATGTCTACGACTCGCGCAGCATCGAGTTTGCCGAGCAGATCCGCCGCGCCACCAACGGCTATGGCGTCGACGTCGTGCTCAACTCCCTGACGGGAGCGGCCATGAGCGCCGGGATCAAGTTGCTGTCCTTCGGCGGCCGATTCGTCGAGATAGGCAAGCGGGATATCTACGGCGACACTCGGCTGGGACTTTTCCCGTTCCGTCGCAACCTCATGTTCTACGCCGTCGACCTGGGGTTGATGTCGATCACCCATCCTGCTGAAATCCGAGAATTGTTGACCACGGTCTTCCGGCTCACCGCCGACGGCACACTGCCGATGCCCGAAGCCACGCACTACCCGCTTACCGAGGCGGCGACCGCGATTCGGGTGATGAGCGCCGCCGAGCACACCGGCAAACTCATCCTCGACATCGGCCGCGCGGGGCGCAGCGCTGCGGTGCTGCCGCCCGAACAGGTCCCGGTCTTCCGGCCCGACGGCGCCTACATCATCACCGGCGGCCTGGGTGGCCTCGGGCTCTTCCTGGCCGAGAAGATGGCCGCCGGCGGCGCCGGCCGGATAGTGCTCACCTCCCGGTCGGTGCCCGACCAAAGGGCGCTGGAGACAATCGAACTCGTCCGCGCCACCGGGTCCGATGTCGTGGTGGAATGTGACGACATCGTCGAAGCGGGCACGGCGCGGCGGCTGGTGGCAACCGCAACCGCCACGGGTCTGCCGTTGCGCGGCGTGCTGCATGCGGCTGCGGTGGTCGAGGACGCGACCCTGACCAACATCACAGACGCGCTGATCGACCGCAACTGGGCGCCCAAAGTGCGCGGCGCCTGGCACCTGCACCGGGCCACCACCGACCAGCCGCTGGATTGGTTCTGCTCGTTCTCCTCGGTGGCCGCCATGCTGGGCTCGGCGGGTCAGGGCGCCTACGCGGCGGCCAACAGCTGGCTGGACGCCTTCACGTCTTGGCGTCGCGCCCAGGGGCTTCCGGCAACAGTGATCGCGTGGGGGGCGTGGGCCGAGATCGGCCGCGGCGCTGGCCTCGCGGAAAGCGGCGACACCACGATGATCAGTCCCGACGAGGGCGCATACGCGTTCGAGGCACTGCTGCGCCACAATCGCACTTACAGCGGTTATGCCCCGATCATCGGATCCCCCTGGCTGACCTCGCTGGCTCAACGCAGCCGGTTCGCCCAGGCATTTCGATCGACCGGACCTGATCGATCCGACAGCCGCAAACTCCGTGCCGAACTCGCCGAACTTCCCCTGGCCGAGTGGCCCAGCCGACTTCGTCGCCTGATCTCCGAGCAGATCGCCCTGATTTTGCGTCGAGGCGTTGACCCGGATCGTCCACTTTCCGAATACGGACTTGATTCGCTGGGCAATCTCGAACTGCGCACCCGCATTGAAACCGAAACCGGAATACGCTCCACCTCCACCGACATCACCACCGTCCGGGATTTGGCGGACAACCTGTGCGAAAAATTGGCAGCCTCAAGCGTCAGCTGACGGTGAAATAAGCCCTAGGAGTCGAATTGGTTGTCTTGGGAAATATGGGTCTGGAAAGCGTCAGTGACTGGGTTCCCGATCCTGGTTGCGTGTGGCTTTGGCATAGCTCACCGGCCACGGTCGAGAAAGCACACCAAGCGCCGATAAGCGCGGTGCCACCGAGTTACATTCAGGCCCGGCATCTGCGCGGCTTTCGCGAGCAGATGGCCTGCGGGCTGGACATGTCGCGGCTCCTGGTCGCCGCGTTGGACTTCCCCGGCCAGTGCGATATCCGCGCGATGACATACGTCATCAACTCGCACCTTCGTCGGCACGACACCTACCGTAGTTGGTTTGAATTCACAGATACCCAGCACATCGTCCGGCGCACGATCGGCGATCCCGCCGATATCGAGTTGATTCCGGTTGAGCATGGCGAGATGACATCGAAACAATGGCAGGACTACATTTTGACCACGCCGAGTCCGTTGGAGTGGGATTGTTTCAGGTTCGCGATTATCCAGCGTGACGACCAGTTCACGCTCTGCATAAGTATCGACCATCTCCATTTCGACGCGACATTTATCGGTACCATATTTTTGGAGATCCGATCGATGTACGACGTCCTGATGGACGGCGGAGTCCCCATTCCGCTGCAACAGGTCGCCAGCTATGAGGAATACTGCCTGCGCGAGCGCGCGTATACCTCCGCTTTGACGCTGGAATCCCCGGGGATACGCGAATGGATCGAGTTCTTCGAGAGCAACGACGGATCCCTTCCTTCCTTCCCATTACCCCTCGGTGACACATCGCTGCTCGCCGCCGGTGGCGTGTCGTCGCTACGGCTGATGGACGCGCGACAAACCGCCGGTTTTGAAGCCGCCTGCACAGACGCGGGTGCCCGGTTCAGCGGCGGGGTGTTCGCGTGCGCTGCCTTGGCCGAATACGAACTCACCGGCGCCCGGACCTATTACGCCGTCACGCCGGCCGGCACCCGCAGCACCGCGGCGGAATTCGTGACCAGCGGCTGGTTCATCGGCCACATTCCGCTGACCGTGCCGGTCGGCTCGTCTTTCAGTGAGACCGCGCGCGCCGCCCAGGGATCGTTCGATTCGAGTACGCACCTGGCCAAGGTGCCGTTCGAGCGCGTGCTGGAGTTGGCGCCCTGGCTCACGAAACCTCCCTCTCGCGGAGGCTTTCCCATGCTGTCGTTCCTGGATGCAGGAGTACCTCCGCTTTCTGCCGTCATCGCGTCGCAGTTGGGTCGAGCGAACACCAGGGTCTTCACCGACGGCAAGATCGCCGCCCGGGTGTGCATGTGGGTCAATAAGTTCCACGACGAGACCACGATGACGGCGTCCTTCCCGGACAACCCGATCGCCCATGACTCAGTGGCCCGGTACCTCGAGGCGATGAAATCCATGTGTATCCGGGTCGCCGAGGGCCGCGGCGAGATGGCGCACTCACGTAACGGCGCTCAGCTTCAACGGCAATCGTTCTGATTAGATTTGGTTACACTTTCAGCCGCTGCCGACGTAAGGGGATTCGATGAGCACTCACACCTACCGCGTGATCGAGATTGTCGGAACCGCACCCGACGGAGTCGATGCGGCTATCCGCAACGGTCTGGCACGAGCCGCGCAGACGATGCGTGGCCTGGACTGGTTCGAAGTAGAGTCGGTTCGCGGCCACCTGGTGGACGGAGTCGTCGCACACTTTCAGGTGACAATGAAAGTCGGCTTCCGCCTGGATGATTCGTAGTCTGTCGTCAGCCGGCAACGGCTCCCGGTTCGGCGAACGGCGCCCCGAACTCGGTCACCGGCTGGAAGCCGCGCTTGCGGGCCGCCGCAACACCACGCCGGATGACATTGCCCAACGTGGCCACCCCGGTGTGATCCAGCACGAGAAAAGGCGACAGCAGCCGGTTGTGCACATACGCAAAAGCCAAACCACTCTCAGGGTCGGCCCAGCCAAACGAGCCGCCCATTCCGACGTGGCCAAAGCCCGGCATCACTTTCCCGAACGGCACGCTGTGGTAGCCGAGGTGGAATGACAACGGCACCAGGAGGTTTCGGTCCCGCTGCCGGCTCGGCCGCCCGGTCAGCCCGGCGACGATGCCGCGCGACAAGAACCGGGTGCCATCGATCTCACCGCCGTTGGCGATCGCACCGTACATCCGCGCCAGGGCGCGAGCCGTCACCACCCCGTTGGCTGCCGGCATCTCGGCGTCCAGCAACGGAATATCGCCTTGCACGGCGGCCATCATGCCTTTGAAGTACATGGATCGGAATCCGCCGGACAGTTGGTTGGCGACCTTGGACGTCACACAGTTGACGACCGGACCGCCGAAGAAGTTCTTTGGCATGATGATCTCGGTGACCCGCGTCGGTGCTTCGGCGGGTGGCCGGCCCAGATGCATGCCGTCGGTGCCCAACGGCTCCGCGAGCTCCTCGCGGATCAGCGCACGCATGCCCTGTCCGGTCACGGCCCGGGCCAGCCCGGACATCAGCCAGCCGTAGGTCAGCGCGTGGTAGGCAGGTTTGCCCAGCAGCCGTCCCGGACGCGCCGCGGCCAGCCGTTCCTCCATCAAGACGTGATCCAGCAAGTCTTCTTTTGTCGCACCTCGCAGACCCGACAAGCCGGCGTGGTGTCTCATCACCTCACGAACGGTGAGATCCGACTTGCCGTTGGCTCCGAACTCCGGCCAATACTCGGCAACCGGAGCGTCGTAGTCGATCAGGCCTCGGTCGGCGAGCCGGTGGATGACAGTGGAAGCCAAACCCTTGGTTGCCGAGAAAACCATCGGCGCACTATCCGCGGTCCACGGTAGTTTGCCGCGCCGATCCGACCAACCTGTCCACACGTCGACGACGGGTTGGCCGTCGAGATACACCGCCAACGCCCCGCCACCGAATCGGCGTCCGGGGAACATCTTCGAAAACCCACGAACGACGCAAGAGAAGTTTGGGTCCGCCGCGCCGGACACACGATGACCTGCGTCAAGGGCATCGCGAGAAGGGACCGCGCGGAGATCGACCCGGGTGTGTGCCGTCACACTTTTGAATTTACGTCGAATATTCGCGTCTCAAGGGCAAACAACGATTAAGTTACCTTTCCGTTAAACTGACGCTGCCTTCAAAATTTGCTGAGCCGCCAGCGCTGGTGTCAGCTCCCCTGCCCGGACCTGACGCTCCACGTCGGCGCGGATCTTGCGCACCTCGGGGTTGGACAACACCCGGTCCAGCACCGTGTCGCGGACCATCTGCCAGGTCCAGTCCACTTGCTGGGCCCGCCGGCGTGCCTCGAACTCGCCGGCGTCGGTCAGCACCTGGCGATGACGCTCGACGGTTTCCCACATCTCGGTCAGACCCGTCCCCTCCGTAGCGCTCATCGTGAGAACAGGTGGCCGCCAAAGTGTTTCGCGTGGATAGATCAATCTGATCGCCGACTTCAGCTCCCGCGCGGCTGACCGCGCGTCGGACAGGTGCTTCCCGTCGGCCTTGTTCACCACCACGACGTCGGCGAGCTCCAGCACGCCCTTTTTGATGCCCTGCAGCTGATCGCCGCTGCGCGCCAGGGTCAACAGAACGAAGGTGTCGACCATATTGGCCACTGCCACCTCGGACTGGCCAACACCGACAGTTTCGATCAGGATCACGTCAAAACCGGCCGCCTCCAACAGGACAACTGTTTCCCGGGTGGCCTTTGCCACCCCGCCCAACGTTCCCGACGTCGGCGAGGGCCGGATATAGGCGTCCGGGTGCACCGCCAGCCGTGCCATCCGGGTCTTGTCGCCGAGGATCGATCCGCCGGTACGAGTGGATGACGGGTCGACGGCCAGCACCGCCACTCGGTGGCCCTGTTCGATCAAGTGCAGGCCGAGCGATTCGATGGTGGTGGACTTGCCCACCCCGGGAACCCCGGTAAGGCCCACTCGATGGGCGTTTCCAGAGTCCGGTAGCAACTCCAGCAGCAGCCGCTGCGCCTGCTCGCGATGGTCGGTGCGGGTGGATTCCAGCAGCGTGATGGCCCGCGGGAGCGCCGCGCGATCGCCGTTACGGATGGCGTCAGCCAAGTTTTGCGTGGCCATCTAGCCCGCCGCTCGCCGGCGGTTTGCGGGCGCCCGCACCGAATCGTCTTGCCGTCGAGTGTGCGCGTAGGGATTCGACCGTGCGGGTAGGGCAGCGGCGGGGTCAAAACCGCGCCCTCGCCGCACAGTCGACGCCGCTAGCGCACACTCGGCGCCCCCAGAGCACAGATTGTCGCTATGAGGCGGACAGCACGAGTGCCCGCCGATCCGGTGACTCGTGTGGCGCATGTGACCCATGTGACCCATATGAAAATGACGGCGCACGCTAGTCCAGCGTGTAACCCAGCCGCTCGGCAAGCCCGTTCAGCAAGCCGATCGCGGCGTCGGCGATCACCGTCCCGGGCGGGAAGATGGCGGCGGCCCCGGCAGCGTAGAGCTCGTCGAAGTCGCCGGGCGGGATGACGCCGCCGACCACGACCATGATGTCGGGCCGGCCCACAGCGGCCAACGCGTCGCGAAGTGCGGGCACCAGCGTCAGATGCCCGGCGGCCAGCGAGGACACCCCGACCACGTGCACGTCGTTATCGGCGGCCTGGCGGGCCACCTCCTCGGGCGTGGAAAACAGCGATCCGACGTCGACGTCGAATCCGATGTCGGCGAAAGCCGTCGCGATCACCTTCTGGCCGCGGTCGTGGCCGTCCTGGCCCATCTTCGCCACCAGGATGCGGGGCCGGCGTCCGTCGGCCTCGGCGAATTTCTCGACCAGTTCGGTGGCTTTTGCGATGTTGGGGGCCTTTCCGGCTGCTTCGCGGTAGACCCCGGCGATGGTACGGATCTCCGCCTGATGACGCCCGTAAACCTTTTCCAGTGCGTCGGAGATCTCCCCGACCGTGGCCTTGACGCGTGCCGCGTCGATGGCCAACGCCAGCAGGTTGTTGCCCAGCCCATCTTCCCCGGCGCGGCCGTGGGCGGCCGCCGCGCGACTCAGCTCTGCCAAGGCGGCATCAACCGCGGCCTGATCCCGGCTTGCCCGTAGCTCTTGCAGTTTCGCCAGCTGTTCGGCGCGCACCCGGCTGTTCTCGACCTTGAGTACCTCGACCTCCTGATCCTCGTCGACCTGGTACTTGTTGATCCCGACCACCGGCTGAATACCGGAATCGATCCGTGCCTGGGTGCGCGCGGCCGCCTCCTCGATACGCAGCTTGGGGATGCCGTCGTCGATGGCCTGCGCCATACCACCGTGCTCGGCGACCTCCGCGATATGGGCACGCGCTCGCTGCGCCAGTTGATGGGTGAGCCATTCCACGTAGTAGGAGCCGCCCCAGGGGTCGATCGGCCGCGTGGTGCCCGACTCCTGCTGCAATACCAGCTGGGTGTTGCGGGCGATCCGGGCGGAGAAGTCGGTGGGCAGCGCCAGCGCCTCGTCCAGCGCGTTGGTGTGCAGCGACTGGGTGTGACCCTGGGTCGCGGCCATCGCCTCGATGCAGGTCCGGGCGACGTTGTTGAAGGCGTCCTGAGCGGTCAGCGACCAGCCCGAGGTCTGCGAATGTGTGCGCAGCGAAAGCGATTTGGCGCTCTTCGGGTTGAACTGGGCAACCAGTTCGCTCCACAGCAGGCGGCCGGCCCGCAGTTTGGCGACTTCCATGAAGAAGTTCATCCCGATGCCCCAGAAAAAGGACAACCGGGGCGCGAACTTGTCGATGTCCAGCTCCGCGTCCAGGCCCGCCTTTATGTAGTCGACGCCGTCGGCCAGCGTGTACGCCAGCTCCAAATCCGCTGTGGCACCGGCTTCTTGGATGTGATAACCGGATATCGAGATGGAGTTGAACTTCGGCATCTTGGCGCTGGTGTAGCCGAAGATGTCGGAGATGATGCGCATCGACGGCTTGGGCGGGTAGATGTAGGTGTTACGCACCATGAACTCTTTGAGGATGTCGTTCTGGATGGTGCCGGCCAGCTTCTCCGGCGGCACCCCCTGTTCCTCGGCGGCCACCACATACAGCGCCAGGATCGGCAGCACGGCGCCGTTCATGGTCATCGACACCGACACCGCCGACAGGTCGATCCCATCGAACAGCTGCCGCATGTCGAGGATGGAATCGATTGCCACACCGGCCATTCCGACGTCACCCTGCACCCGGGGATGGTCGGAGTCGTAGCCGCGGTGGGTGGCCAGGTCGAATGCCACCGACAGGCCCTTCTGCCCTGCGGCCAGGTTGCGGCGGTAAAACGCGTTGGACTCCGCGGCGGTGGAGAACCCGGCGTATTGGCGAATGGTCCACGGCTGGTTGACATACATCGTCGGATAGGGCCCGCGCACAAACGGCGGCTCGCCCGGGAAACTGTTCAGCGGGTAGCCCTCGGCCTCGATCGCGGCGCGGTCGGCGGCAATGTAAATCGGTTTGACGTCAATGTCTTCCGGCGTATGCCACGCCAGCTGATCGGGCGTGTACCAGTTTGCCGCCGCGGCGGCGGCGACATGCTTCTCCACCGCGGCTTCGGTGGGCGGTTGCACGGCGCGCTCGCTGTGCAACGGGATATCGGCGAAGTTGCCAATGACAGGTGTGGTGGTCGTCATCGTCGCTAGGCTCCCAACCGAGTCAGCAGATTCGACAGGGCTTCGACCGCATTGATTTTCGCGGTCAGGAACTCGTCGGGCCGGTGCCGTGCTTCCCGCACTGCTTTCTCGGGTCCGGCCAGGTAAACCCTCGATACACCGGCGCTGCGCGCTGCCGCCACTATGTCGGCGGCGTCGTCCTGGTAGCGCTTGTCGGTGCCGCAGATAACGGCCACGCTCGGCGACCCAGAATCAGCAACCACCGAAGCGACACCGGCGGCATCGACGGTTCCCGGGTTGATCGCCTCGACACCGCCGGACGCCAGCAGGTTCGCGGCGAAGGTGGTGCGGATGTTGTGCTCGGCCAGCGGGCCCAACGCCAGCAACAGCGCCCGTGGGCGAGAGCCGGTGCGGGCCAGGTATACATCCGAGCGATCGCGCAGCGCTTCGAACTCGGCGGCGTAGCGTTGCACGTTCCCGTGCCCGCCAGGCGACTCATTTTGCGGCAGCGGAGGTTCGCCCAAGTTAGGAAATTCGTTAACGCCGGTGATCGCGGTGCGGCGATGCGCGACGTCGTCGGTGCGTCGTGCCGCCATTTCGGCGATCTGGTCGCCAACGTAGTCGCGGGCGTCCACGAAGCCGTCGTGGGCCTCGATCGCCTGAAAGTGCTGCCAGGCCTGCTCGGCCAGCTGTTTGGTGAGGTCTTCGACGAACCACGAACCGCCCGCCGGATCGAGCACCCGGCCAACGTGTGACTCTTCCAACAGCAGCAGTTGTGTGTTGCGGGCGATCCGGCGCGCGAAGCTTCGGGCCGTGCCGGGAAAACCCCCCGGGATCGCCACGTCGAACGGGAACACCAGGATGGTATCGGCGCCGCCGACGCCCGCACCGAAGGCGGCCAGCGTGCTGCGCAGCATGTTCACCCACGGGTCGCGCTGCGTCATCATGGGCAGCGACGTCTCCGCGTGCACGACGGCCCCGCCGCCCTCCGGGTCGCCGACGACCTCGGCGACCCGAGCCCACAGTTGACGCAGGGCCCGCATCTTGGCCAGCGTCATGAACTGGTCGTCATCGGCGGCGAGCCGGAAGCTGATTTGCCGCAACGCCTCGCCAACCGGTATGCCGGATCCGGTGAGCAGCCGCAGGTAGGCCACCGCGGCCGCGATGCTGGCAGCCAATTCCCACGTCGCGTCGGCGCCCAGGTTGTGGAACGCGGGTCCGTCGACGGTGATCGCCCGTACGCCGCGATCCGCGGCCACGCGGGCCGCGACCGCGAGGACCTCCTCGATCGCGGGGGCGGGACGGTCGCTCAGCGCGGCGGTCAGCGGGTCGGCGCCCAGGTCTATCGACACCGTGGCCCGCTGGTCGGGTTCCACCTCGGCTACCAGCCCAAGCATGACGTCGCAGGCCGCCAGGTAGTCGGCACCGGCGTCGAGGATCACCGGCGCCATGCTGAGGTACACGTCCGCGAGCAGCCCCTCGAGCTCCCCGGGTGCCGCACCGGACTCCCCTACCCGGATCAACAGCGCGCTGACCCCTTCGCCCAGCGCGGCCAGCACCGCCGCGTTGGCGTCGCCGGCTGCGGCGACCGGGGCCGGAAACGCTTCGGCGACCTTCCAGCCGGACTTGACGTCCCGCAAAGCCTGAAATACCGGGCCGCCGCGCAGGTAGGGCCACTCGCCTGGCAGCGGCGGCTCCGGCAGCTCGTCGAGCGCGGTGTAGAGCGGCCGGATGGCAAACCCCTCATAGGTGGGCGTATCCAGGAGATGCTCGGGTTGGTCCCCCAACTCGGCGGGGTCCCTCCGGGTGCTCTTGGAGAGCACACCGGCGACCGCAGTGCGCCAGCGTTCGCGAACCTGTTCCAGGTCAGCGAGCTCGGGTACATCAGTGGACACCGACTGCTCCTGTTTTCGCAGCAACTCGCAATGTTGCTTTGGGATTGGAACTTACTAACAAGGCTAATTGATTGTGGTCGCCGGCAAGGCGGCGAGGTGCGGCGATTGAGCTACACCTGTGATGAAACACCAGCCACGGGAACCGAGATATTCATTTGCGCCCCGTAACCTTAGAAGTCGTGACGGATTCGGTCGCCTCTGAGACGACCTCGAAAACCACCAATACGCTGCGTAGTCGTGCCGGCGCGCGCAGCGCTGCCGCGCGTCAGGTCTCCCCGCGGCGTTGCGTCGCACTCGTGGCCGGGATCACAATTCTGGTTGCCGTGGCGATGTTCGTTCACCTGCCCACCGCCGTCCAGTTGCGAGACTGGGCGGAATCCCTGGGTCCATGGTTTCCCTTGGCATTTCTGGCCACGCACATCGTCCTCACGGTGGTACCGGTCCCCCGCACCGCGTTCACCCTGGCCGCCGGACTGCTGTTCGGCCAGGTGCTCGGTGTCGTGATCGCGGTGGTCGCCAGTACGGCAAGCGCGGTGCTGGCCGTGCTGCTCGTGCGCGCGGCGGGGTGGCAACTGACCCGCCTGGTCCGGCACAAATCGGTCGACAAGGTGGACCAACGGCTGCGCGAACGGGGATGGCGGTCCATCTTGTCGCTGCGGCTGATTCCCGTCGTGCCGTTCGCCGCGCTCAACTACGCCGCCGGCGCCTCCGCCGTGCGGGTGGTGCCCTACACGTTGGCCACGCTGGCCGGTCTACTGCCCGGCACCACCGCCGTGGTGATCCTCGGCGACGCGCTCGCCGGCCATGTGAGCCCGCTGCTTTACCTGGTTTCGGTGTGCACCGGCGCCGTGGGCGCCACAGGGCTGTTTTTGGAGATGCGCCATTACCGGCAGCGCCACCATTTCGCCTCGCATAACGCAGGGTTCCGTCTGGATTAGGTGCGGCCCGGGCCCTCCACCGTCATTATCGCGAACGTCGCCAGGAACGACGCTGCCGGAATGGTATTGACAATTTTGTCCCGCGCCCGGATGTGCGCGCACGGCCGCCCTGACTATCGGGTTAGCTCCGGCGGTGCCCCGGGCGCCCCGTCCGTCGGCTGGCGGGCTATCACCTCGGTCTTGGCCATCGACTGCGCGATCGCCGGATTGGTGTCCGTGGCGAACCAGTCGGCGATCTCGGCGTCGTCGGTGTCTGCGGCATGCTTGGGCAGGTCATCGACCGGGGATGGCTGGAACCGGAACACCCCGTCCTCGCCCGGGGTGCCCAGCAGCCTGGTGAACCCTTGCAGCGCCGCGCTGAAGTCGCTGGGTACCACCCACACCTTGTTGGCGTCGCCGCGCGCCATCTCCGGCAGCGTCTGCAGGTACTGGTAGGCCAGCATCTCCGGGGTGGGCCTGCCGGCCTTGATCGCGGCGAACGTCTTCTCGATGGCCTTGGCCTGCCCCTGCGCCTGCAGGTAGGCGGCGGCGCGCTCACCCTGAGCGCGCAGCATCCGGGACTGCCGGTCGGCCTCGGCGGTCAGGATCGCGGCCTGCTTGGCGCCCTCGGCGGCCAGGATCTGTGCCTGCTTGGCGCCTTCGGCCTGTGTGATCGCGGCCTGCCGGTTACCTTCGGCGGTCAAGATCATCGCCCGCTTCTCCCGGTCGGCCTTCATCTGCTTTTCCATCGAGGCCTGAATCGATGGCGGCGGGTCGATGCTGCGCAGCTCCACGCGGGCCACCCGCAGGCCCCAACGGCCGGTCGCCTCGTCGAGCACGCCGCGCAGCTGGGCGTTGATCTTGTCGCGGGAGGTCAGGGTCTGCTCCAGCGTCATGCCGCCGACCACGTTGCGCAGGGTGGTGGTGGTGAGCTGCTCGACCCCGACGATGTAGTTGCTGATCTCATAGACCGCGGCCTGCGGAACGGTGACCTGGAAGTAGACCACCGTGTCGATGTTGAGGGTCAGGTTGTCCTCGGTGATGACCGGCTGCGGCGGGAAGGACACCACCCGCTCGCGCAGGTCCACACGTGCGCGGATCCGGTCGATGAAGGGCACCAGCAAAGTCAGCTGCCCACTGACCGTGCGGCTGTACCGACCCAGCCGTTCGATCACCGCGGCCTCGGCCTGCGGGATCAGCGCAACGGACCTGAACACCACGACGATCGCAAACATCACCAGGACGGCCAACAACAACAGGCCAGCAACTGCGCCACCCATCATCGGGATTCCTCCTATTGCTGCAGACGGGTTATATGTTCGGAGAAGACCACTGCCGTGGCACCGTCGATGTGCATGACGGTTACCGACTCGCCGGGTTCGTAGACATCGCTCTCGTTGAGCGGGCGCGCCGTCCAGACCTGGCCGTCAAGCTTCACCTGGCCCTCGTCGTGCGCAACCCGATCGAGCACCAAGGCCTTCCTGCCCTCCAGCGCCTTGATTCCCATCGGCGGACCCGCGGCGGGTATCAGCCGCCGCCGCAGGGCAGGCCGAACCAGCACCAGCAGCAGAACCGAGACGATCAGGAACACCAGCCCGTCGGCCCAGACTGGCCAATCCATCAGCCAGCTGCTTGCCGATGCGGCCAACGCACCGCCGCCAAGCATTAACAAGAACATATCGCCTGTGAGGGCCTCCGCACCGGCAAGTACCAGCGCGAATATCAGCCAGATCACCGCGGCGGGCATGCGGCCAGGATACGCGTGATCAGCCTTCTCGGGGCCGAACAACTACACTGCGAAATCATGTGGTGTCCGAGTGTCTCGTTGTCCCTGTGGGCCAACGCCTGGCTCGCAGGCAAGGCCGCGCCCGACGATGTCTTGGACGCGTTATCACTTTGGGCGCCAATGCAATCGGTTACCGCGTATGACGCCGTCGCCGCCGGCCACACCGGACTGCCATGGCCCGACGTCCACGACGCGGGAACGGTCTCGCTGTTACAAACGCTGCGCGCCGCGGTGGGCCGGCCTACGACGTCGGCGCCCGGCGGCCCACATCGGTTGCGGGGGACGATCAACGTCGTGTTGCCGGTGGCCGGCGATGTGCGCGGGCTGGCCGCGGGCACGCAGTTCGAGCGCGATGCCCTGGCTGCGGGCGAGGCGGTGATCATCACGCACCCCAACGATCCCACCACCGCTGTCGGCCTGGTCCCCGAGTTCTCCTACAGCGACCTCGAGGAGGCCGAGGCGGCCGCTGACGGTGACCCAAATCTGCCCGAATTGTGTGCGCTGTCTTGGATGGTGTACTCGCTGCCGGGTGCACCCGCGTTCGAGCACCACGAGCTGGGAGACGCGGAATACACGCTGCGCTCCGCGGTGCGTTCCGCAGCCGATGCGCTCGGCACCATCGGCCTGGAATCCACTTCCGACATAGCCGATCCGCGGGGGCTCGTCGAACAATTGCTGGAATCCCTACGGCAACACCGGATCCCCGATCATGCGCCGTCGCGCGCAGTGCGAGTGCTGGAGAACGCTGCGCATGTCGACGCGATCATCGCGGTCAGCGCGGGGCTGAGTCAATTGCCCGGCGCTTCCTCAGGTGCCGGCACTGCCTGCGGCATCGCCGGGCTGAGGTCGATCGGGGCGCAATCATCGTCGGAGGCCAAGATCGCCAGCGATGCGCTGCGACCGCTTACCGCGGTGGTCCGCTCGGCGCGGATGGCCGCGGTCAGCGCGATTCTGAACTCGGCCTGGTCCGACTAGTCCCGAACGGCGGCGACCCGCTTCGCCCGGCTCCGCCGCGCTCGCGATCGCCGCTAGCCGCTTTCCGGTGCGGCGCAATGCGGCGGACGGCACGGCGCGCCGTCGATGCTGGCGAGACAGCCCGGCACCGGATCGGGGCCGCCGGCCCGGACGGGCTCACGGTCGTGGCGCAGTTCGTCGATGAGATCTATTGCCAGCCGGGCGAATCGCCGATCCGCATTGGGCGTGGCGGCTCGTGCGAACGCCATGCCCGCGGCCTCAACTTGCGAGCGTAACTCGTGGTCGAGATCCCACACCACTTCGATGTGGTCGGCGACAAACCCGATGGGACAGACGATGACGGCGTCGACCGGTAGCCCCTTCAGATGGTCGGCGACATCCGGCTCCAGCCACGGAACCTGCGACGGACCCGAACGCGACTGCCACACGACGTCGTAGTCGCTGTAGCCCGCCGCCGCAGCGACCAGCGTTGCGGCGTAACGGACTTGGCTGCTGTACAGGTTGGGGCCGCAGCGCCGATCCGCGGCTACCGGGACCGAATGCGCGGTGAACACCAGCCGCGCACCGGCGGGCACGGTGCCGGCAGCGGCCGTCACGGCATCCGCGAACATCTCGACAAAAAGCGGATGGTCGAAGTAGGTTCGCAGCTTGACCAGTTCAGGGGCGTCCGGACCGGCCGCTTGTCGAGCCCGGGCGATATCCTCGACATATTGCGTGCAGCTGGAGTAGCCGCTCCACGCCGACGTGGTGAACACCGCCGCACGACGAACACCGTTGTCGCGCATGGTCGCAACGGTGTCTTCGATATAGGGCTCCCAATTGCGGTTGCCGAAATACACCGGCAGGTGCTGCGCTGCTTGCAATTGAGCGATCAGCGCGCGGTTGATCCCGTTGATTGGCGACACGCCGCCGAAATGCAGGTAGTGCTCGGCCACTTCGTCGAGTCGCTCGGGGGGCACGTTGCGCCCCCGGGTGACATTCTCCAGGAACGGCCGCACCTGCTCGGGCCCCTCCGGCCCACCGAAGGACAGCAGCAGCAGGGCGTCAAAATCCATGTGCGCTAGAGCAACTGAGTGCTGGCGCCGCCGTCGGCGTAGACGACGGTCCCCGTGGTCGCCGGCAGCCATTCGGACAGCAGCGCACACACCGTCTTGGCGACCGGTGTGGCGTCCTTCATGTTCCATCCGATCGGCGCGCGCTGGTCCCAGCCCTCCTCGAGGAGCTGGATTTGCGCACCGGCCTCGTCCCCGAGAGCACCACCGACAATCGCGCTCATCGCCAGCGTCCGAATCGGACCTGCGGCAACGAGATTCGAACGGACACCGTATTTACCGGCCTCGCGCGCCACGAACCGGTTGACCGATTCCAGCGCGCTCTTCGCGACCGTCATCCAGTTGTAGGCCGGCATCGCCCGGCTGGGGTCGAAGTCCATGCCGACAATCGAGCCGCCCGAATTCATGATCGGCAGCAGCGCCTTGGCCAGCGAGGCATACGAGTATGCGGAGATGTGGATGCCCTTGGACACGTCTTCGTAGGGCGCGTCGAAGAACGGGTTGATGCCCATCCCGGTCTGCGGCATGAATCCGATTGAATGCACCACGCCGTCCAGCTTGTTGCCCTCGCCGATCTGGGCGGTCACCCGCTCCGCGAGGGTGTCCAGGTGCTTCTCGTCTTGCACGTCGAGCTCGATCAGGGGCGCCTTTTCTGGTAGCCGGTCGGCGATGCGCTGAATCAGCCGCAGCCGGTCGAACCCGGTCAGCACCAGCGACGCCCCCTGCTCTTGGGCCACCCGCGCGATGTGAAACGCGATCGACGAATCGGTGATGATTCCGCTGACCAGAATCCGTTTGCCTTCGAGCAGTCCTGCCATGTGTTGTCCGTCCCTCTTCTCTGACTTAATGCCCCATGCCCATGCCGCCGTCGACCGGGATGACCGCACCGGCGATGTAACTCGCATCCTCGGACGCCAGGAAGCTGACCACCCCGGCGACCTCCTCGGCGGTCCCGACCCGCTTCGCCGGGATGAATTCCAGCGCCCCCGCCTGAATCCGTTCATCCAGCGCGCGGGTCATCTCGGTATCGATGTAGCCCGGTGCCACCACGTTCGCGGTCACCCCGGCCTTGGACAGTTCCCGGGAGATCGAGCGGGCCATGCCGATCAGCCCGGCCTTGGAGGCCGCGTAGTTGGACTGGTTGCCGATGCCCCAGCTGCCGGAGACCGAACCCACGAAGATCATCCGGCCGAACCGGTTTCGCTGCATGCTGCGCGAGGCGCGCTGGGCCACCCGGAACGCCCCGGTGAGGTTCGCGTCGATGACCTTCTCGAACCTCTCCTCGGTCATCCGGATCAGAAACGCGTCCGCGGAGATGCCGGCGTTGGACACCAGCACCTCAACCGGACCCTGGTGCTCCTCGACCGCTTTGAAGGCGCGATCGACGGCGTCGTTGTCGGTGACGTCACACTCGACGCCGAACAGCCCCTCGGGCACCCCGGATCCGCGGTGCGTGACGGCCACCTTGTGACCGTCGGCGGCCAGCCGCTGTGCGATCGCCAGACCGATCCCCCGGTTTCCGCCCGTCACCAGGACTGAGCGGGGTACAAACGCGGGTTTGATGCTTGCGGTGGCCGTGTCAGTCACCCGGCCAACTTATCGCCTCGGTGCGGCGCGGCCGAAATCGGCGCGCGCCGAATGTAACGCCTCGAAGGCCCTGTCGGGGTAGATCAGCACACTGTCGCCCATGCATGACCCATTTGTGGGCAGTGAAGCCCTGGCTGCGGGCTTTTTAACCCCCTACGAACTGCGCAGTCGATACGTCGCCCTGCACAAAGACGTGTACCTACCGAAAGATGCCGAGCTGACGGCGGTCCTGCGTGCGCAGGCCTGTTGGCTGCGATCGCGGCGACGCGGCGTCGCTGCGTGCGCAGGCCTGTTGGCTGCGATCGCGGCGACGCGGCGTCCTCGCCGGATTCTCAGCGTCTGCCTTGCATGGCGCCAGGTGGATTGACGCGGCCCGACCCGCGGCGATCATCGACACCAACCGCCGGCGCGAGGCCGGAGTTCAGGTCTGGGAAGAGCGCATCAACGACGACGAGATCGCGGTTGTCGACGGCATGCGTATCACCACGCCGGCCAGGACTGCGCTTGACTTCGGCAGACGCTATCCGCTGGGCGTTGCGGTTGCCGCGGTCGATGCGCTCGCGCAGGCGACCGAGCTGAAGTTGGCCGACGTCGAGTTACTCATCGACCGCTACACCGGCCGCCGGGGCATCAAAGCCGCCAGAGCCGCCCTAGAACTGGTGAACGGCGGGGCGCAGTCGCCGAAGGAGACGTGGTTGCGCCTGCTTTTAATCAAAGCGGGGTTTCCCCGGCCGCAGACACAGATCGCCGTGCGCAACGAATGGGGTTGGGCCGAAGCCTATTTGGACATGGGCTGGGAGGACATCAAGGTCGGTGTCGAGTATGAGGGCGGTCAGCACCAAACCAGTCGCTACCACTATCGGAAGGACATCCGCCGCCTCGAAACAGTGGAGCGGCACTACGGCTGGATTTTGGTTCGGGTCGTGGCCGAAGACCACCCTGCCGATATCCTCCGCCGGGTAGGCGAGGCGCGCGCTTCGCGAGCGTAACCACACTGCGAAAATCCTGGCCGAAATTCGCAGCCAGGTTACGCTCGCGCGCAGCAGGAAGTTAGGTCGGCAGTCGGCGGTTGATCAGCAGCGCGGCCAGCCCTGCCAGTGCCAGCACCAGCGCACCCAGCCGCAGCCAGCCCACGCTCGCGTCGCCCTTGATCGTCTCGTAGCCGATCTGCTGCTGCAGCGACGCGTAAACGCCCTTCAGCTCCTCCAGGTTGGAGGCGCTATACCAATTTCCACCGGAGAGCTCGGCGACCTTCTTCATGGTGGAGTCGTCGACCGGAACGGGCTGGCGCTGGTCATTGATCTCCACGAAGCCGTACGGGGTGCCGAAGGAGATCGTCGAAATCGGCACGCCCTGATCCTTGGCGGTGCGTGCGGCGGTAAACGCGCCCTTGGGGTTGTCGGGGTTTGTCGGCATCGTCTCCTTGCCGTCGGAGAACAACACGATGCGCGCCGGTGGCGGCGTGTCCCCACCGCCGATCACCGCCCCGACGGTGGCGATGGCCTGTAGCGCGGTGAAGATGCCCTCACCGGTGGCGGTGCGGTCGGCGAACTGCAACTTGTCGAGCGCGGCCTTGGTGGCTTCCCGGTTGGTCGTCGGCGACACCAATACGGTTGCGGTGCCGGCGTATTCGATCAGTCCAAGGTTGATCCCCGGAGTGAGCTCGCCGGCAAACTGCTTGGCGGCCTCCTGCGCGGCCGCCATCCGGTTGGGTTCGACATCGGTGGCACGCATCGACTGCGATACGTCGATCACCAGCATCACCACCGCGCGGTTGCGGGGAATCCGCACGTCGTGCGTCGGCCCGGCCATCGCAATGGTGAACAGCAACAACGCCAACACCAGCAGGATCGCCGGCACGTGCCGCCATCGAGAAGGCCGCTTCGGGGCGACGCTTTCCAGCAACTCCATGTTGGCGAAGCGCAGCATCCGCCTCTGGCGCGCCAGCTGCATCACGATGTACAGCGCCGCCAGCCCCAGCACGGCAAAAAGAAAGAGGAAATACCAGGAGTGTTCGAAGCCGGACAGTGTCATCGGCCCGAGCAACGGCAGCGTCACAGCAGACCGGTCATTGTGTAGGCGCGCACCTCGGCAGAGGTATCCGTCACTGCCGCCCCGCCAGGGCCCCGCGCCGGCGGGATTCAACGAAACGGACGATGTCGGCGATCCAGTCTCGGTCGGTCCGCAACGACATCAGCGGCGCCCCGCAGCTGCGGATGGTGCGCGCCACCTCGGCGCGGTGCGCCGCAGCCGCCCTGGCGAAGTCGTCACGCAACTGCGCGTCGATGGTGAACTCGCGGGTGACCCCGGTTTCGGCGTCCTGCAGGATGACGTCGCCGATGTCGGGAAGTTCGACATCGCGGGGGTCGAGCACCTCGATACCGAGCACCTCGTGCCGGGCCGCAATCGCGCGCAGCGGACGCATCCAGTTGATCGGGCCGAGGAAGTCGCTGATGATCACCGCCATTCCGCGGCGGCGTTCCGGCCGGCGCAACGCGTCGATGGCCGTCGCCAAATCCCCGCGCACCCCGGTCGGCGCTTTGGGCGTGGTGGCGATGGTGCGCAGCAGCGTCTGCTCATGCTGGCGTCCCGAGCGTGCCGGCACCCGGGTCATCGTCACGCCGTTGGCGATCAGCGCGCCGATCCGGTTTCCGCCACCGCTGTTGAGGTATGTGATCGCGGCCGCAGCCGCCACCGCCAGGTCGCGTTTCTCGCAGCCAACCGTGCCGAAGTCCAGGCTGGCCGACAGGTCGACCACCATCCAGGTCTCCAGTTCACGGTCGGCGATCATCTGCCGGACGTGCGGGTGGGTCGTGCGCGCGGTCACCGCCCAGTCCATACGGCGGACGTCGTCACCGGGCTGATACTCACGCGACTCGCCCGGCTCCGAACCGGGACCCGGGATCAGGCCGAGATGGTCGCCATGCAGGACGCCGTCGAGCTTGCGTTTGACCGTGAGCTCGAGTGTCTTCAGCGCTGCCGTCAGCTTCGGGTCGTCGATCTGCCCGCGCTGGAACGACGGCGGATGCACAGCCGCGGGCTTCCCCGCGGCAGGGTTGGGATCGGTCACCGACCGCTAGCCGCCACGGTCTGCATCACCGGGGCCACCGAATGGCCCTGCTGGGGAACGGCATTCACCTGCGGCAGGGCAACCGTCTGCAGGACTCGGTTGATGACGATCTCCGGGGAGATGTCGTCGGCCAGCGCGTCGTAGGTGAGCACCAACCGGTGCCGCAGCACGTCGGGGATGACGTCGATGACGTCCTGCGGGATCACGTAGTCGCGGCCCCGTACCAACGCCAGCGACCGGGAGGCGGCGATGATGCCCAGCGAGGCACGCGGAGATGCGCCGAACGAGATCCAGGTCTTGACGTCGTTCATCCCGAGCTGCTCGGGGTAACGGGTGGCCATGACGACGCGCACCACATAATCGACCAGGGCATGGTGGACGAAGTTGTTGGCCGCGATGTCCTGTAGGCGCACCAGGTCACCGGTCGCGAGGATCTGCTTGGGCTCCGGCGGCCGGACGCCCATCCGGTAGATGATCTCCCGCTCCTCTTCGGGCGAGGGGTAACCCACGTTGATCTTGAACAGGAAGCGGTCCCGCTGCGCCTCGGGCAGCGGGTAGACGCCCTCGTGCTCGATCGGGTTCTGCGTCGCCATCACCAGGAACGGGTTGGGCAGCGGGAAGGTCTTGCCGCCGATCGACACGTGGCGTTCCTGCATGACCTCCAGCAGCGCGGACTGCACCTTCGCCGGGGCCCGGTTGATCTCGTCGGCGAGCAGGAAGTTGACCACCACCGGGCCCAGCTCGGTGTCGAATTCCTCCTTGCCCTGCCGATAGATGCGGGTACCGATGATGTCTGTGGGCACCAGGTCGGGGGTGAACTGAATGCGGGCGAACGTCCCGCCGACCACGCGCGCGAAGGTCTCCACCGCCAGCGTCTTCGCGACGCCGGGAACACCCTCGAGCAGCACGTGCCCCTTGGACAGCAGGCCGACCAGCATCCGCTCGACGAGTTGGTCCTGGCCGACGATGATCCGCTTGACCTCGAAGATTGCCCGCTCCAGGGTGTGTACCTCGGCGGCCAGACCGTCAGCACCACCCGAAGGCGCCGCGTGGGCCCCCGGGCCTGGTTGCCCACCGGGGCCCGAGTAACCACTGGCCCCCTGGGGGAACCCACCTGCTGATGTCATCGACTATTACCTTTCACAGCTCAATCAGACACGACTGCTGGCACCCTAATGCCGCCGGGCAGCGACGTGCCCGCGTTCAACTATTCCAGGCCTCTCGGATTCCGTCGACGCCGCCGTTCGCTGGGGAGAATCCAGCACCGGGTCAGTACTCGATGATGCGCGTCAAAAACGGCGTCATACCCGCCTTACGCACCGGGCTGACGGTGACTTTGCCCGCGCTTCCAGATGCCTCCAGCATTTGACCGTTGCCCAGGTACATCGTGACGTGCTGGCTGCCGCCCGGGCCGTAGAAGATCAGGTCGCCGCGCCTGGCCTGGTCCTGCGGGATGTGCCGGCCGGCGTTGTACTGGTCGCCGGAAAACCGCGGGATCAGCACGCCGACCCCCGCGAACGCGTACCGCATCAGGCCCGAGCAGTCGAACCCGACGGTGTTGGCGCCGTCGCCGACGCCCTTGCTGGGGCCATCCAGCGTGCCGCCACCCCACGAATACGGCACGCCCATCTGTGACCCGCCCCGGCGGATCACGTATTCGATCGCCTGCCGGCCATTGGCCCGCGAAATCCGGCTCGGGCCGGTATTGGTGCTGCCAGGCGTGCTACCCACATTGATCCCCAGCCCGCTAAGGAATTGCTTGCCCAAATCTAACGTGGTCTGGGTGGCCTGCGCGGTGGCTTGCAACGAAGCGTTGGCGACGGCAAGCGGGTCTCCCGGGGCGCCGGCGCTGATCGTTGCCGGCAGCGTGGGATCCCACTCGCCGGGATCGGCCGTGGCCGGGGCCGGGGCCGACAACATCAGCCCGGCCGCCACCGTGGTGATCCAGGCCAGGTTGATCAGGCGAAAACGCTTGTGGCGCATAGCTCCTCGTTCAGTACTCGTCCCCGTTACCACTCGATGTATCGGACCACGAAGGGCGTCATGCCGCTGGTGCGCACCGGCGCAACGCGCACCTTCAAACCGATGTCGGGGGCCTCGAGCATCTGGCCGTCGCCGAGGTAGATCGTCACGTGCTGGCTGCCGCCCGGGCCGTAGAAGATGACGTCACCGCGGCGCATCTGCGAGGACGGGATCTTGCGGCCCATGTTGTACTGCGAGCCCGAGTAGTGCGGCAGCTTGATGCCCACCCCAGCGAACGAGTACAAGACCAGACCCGAGCAGTCGAAGCCGGTAATGCCTGCGCCGGAGTCGATTCCTTTGCTCGGGCCCGCGGCGTTACCACCGCCCCAGGAATAGGGCACCCCGATCTGCGACATCCCGCGGCGGATCACGTATTCGACGGCCTGCCGGCCGTAGACCCGCGGAATCCTGGTCGAACCGTTGGGGGCGTTGGTGATCCCGGTGTCGGTGGGCTTGAGGATACCCAGCTGCTGCAGGAAGTTGCGCCCCATATTGGCGGTGACCTGCGTCGACGTGGCAGAGATGCCTAGCACCTGGTTGATCACCGCGATCGGGTCGCCGGGGACGTTGGCGCTGGGTATCTGCGGCAGCGTGGGATCCCAGCCATCCCATAGGCGTCCCCCGGGCGGCCGCGAGGCTCCCGGCGATCCCG
This sequence comes from Mycobacterium sp., assembly GCA_035569455.1. Taxonomy (GTDB): domain Bacteria; phylum Actinomycetota; class Actinomycetes; order Mycobacteriales; family Mycobacteriaceae; genus Mycobacterium. The sequence goes on from DATMMZ010000333.1 coordinate 56,215, forward strand.
GGTCCCACCGGTCGCCCGACGCCGGGCCACCGGGCCCGCCCGGCCCCGCCGACCAGTGCGCGGAGGTGAGTTGGGCTGCCTCGAGTCTGGCCTGAGCCTGGTCACGCTCGGCGGCCAGGCGGTCGATCTCTTCGCGCTGGTCGTCGAACTTGCGCTTGGACTCGGTAAGCGCCGCGACCGCGGCATCCTGGCTGGCCTTCGCGTCAGCGGCGGCTTTGTCGGCCTTCTGCTTGGCCTGTCGCGCTGCTGACTCCTTATTCACCCGCTCGGTCCGGGCCCGCTCCAGGTTCGCCATCACCGCCTGGGAACTGGCGGTCAGGGTCCTGGCGGCGGTTTCGGTGGCGATGATGTCTTCGGGGCTGCGCGCACTCAGGTAGCTGCCCGACGGACCGTTCATGTAGGTGGCGGCCGCGAAAGTGTCGAACCGGTGTTGAGCCCCGGCGATGGCCGCATTGGCGTCCTTGACCGCCTGCTGGCTGCCCTCTAGGTCGTGTTCGGCCGCGACTACGTTGTCCCGCGCGGTCTCCACGTCGACCAGCGCCTTGTTGACGCTTTCCTGCTGCGTCTCAATGGCCGCGCTCAGGTCGTCGAGTCGCTGGTTGGCCTTGGCGACGTTCGCGATCAGAGCCGCCATGCTGTCGGTGCCCGGATCGGCCGTGGCGAGGCCGGGCATGCACACCAGCAGGGCCATACTCAAGACCGACGGAATGACCGGCCGCACAAACCTTGCGGACAATCGCGAAGCAGAGCCAGGGCGGATCCGTCTCATTCGATTCGGGTCTCCCTATGGCTCAACACAGACGGACGGCGCCAGCCACTGCTCCCAAGGAAAGCGCCAGAGACAACATCAGCATCATTTGCACCGTACGTCACATGGGTCGCTATGGAAACGCAAGTCACAAACTGCACTCTGGAAGTGCGTTTAATGTGACCGAACGGTGACCTGCCGTGTTTGCCGCATGCAGACGCGAAGTTGGTGCGACACGACCGACCGCGCCGGACGCGCCAGGCTAGACAGCCTTGTTCGGTTCCTCCGCCGGAGCGTCGGCGGCTTGTGCAGGCGTTGCTGATCGCCTGCTGCGCGACTGCAGGAACCGGGTGCCGACGGCGGCCGCGAGCACCCCGATCAGCAGCACAATGGTCAATCCAGTCCAGGGAAACTCGGGGGCGTTGAGCTCGCTCAAAAAGTGCTGCGCCGAGAGCACCGGGTTGCCCGTCTTGGCTATGTCCTCGCCGGCCTCCAGCGTGACGCGCGGGAAATGCGTGCTGTAGGTGCCGACGTAGTTCGGGCTGAGTGTCAGGACCGTGGCATCCGGGTAGTCGGCGCCAACCACGGTGGAGATGTCGCGTAACGGTGTGTCGTTCGGCGGGTTGTGGTCGAGCAGCACGATCTTGAGGTTGATGCCCTCGCCGCGAGCTTGGTTGACGACGTCAAGCAACCCCGGCATCGCCGCCGGCGGCGCACTGACGCCGGACGCGGCGACCTGAGCCTTGACCGCAGTCATGTCGACGTCTTGCGGAATGTAGAGCGGTAGCACGGGGATCGTGTGAGGTAGCTGGACGAAAGAATCTAGCCCTGTCATCGTGCCCTTCCTGCTCCTACCGCTACAGGCACCGTACGCGACATTCATCGAAGGGGTTCCAACACACGCCTCGCGCGACAAGACTGGGAGATGCGAGTGCCGCCGTAATACAGGACAAGCGTACTGTTAAAGTGGCAACGCACCGTCGACACTGCCCGTCGGCGGGAGAACTTAATCCCTGGGAGTTGATGTGAGCACAGATTCGGTGAACTCGTTCGGAGCACGCGACACCCTCAAGGTCGGCGACAAGAGCTATCAGATCTATCGTCTCGACGCCGTCCCCAATACCGAGAAACTCCCGTACAGCCTCAAAGTCCTCGCCGAGAATCTGCTGCGCAACGAGGACGGCAGCAATATCAGCAAAGACCACATCGAGGCGATCGCGAACTGGGATCCCAAGGCGGAGCCCAGCATTGAGATCCAGTACACGCCCGCCCGGGTAGTCATGCAGGACTTCACCGGCGTGCCGTGCATCGTCGACCTGGCCACCATGCGCGAGGCCGTCGGCGATCTGGGCGGCAACCCCGACAAGGTGAACCCACTGGCGCCGGCCGACCTGGTGATCGACCACTCCGTGATCGCCGACCTGTTCGGCACCGCCGACTCATTCGAGCGCAACGTCGAGATCGAGTACCAGCGCAACGGCGAGCGCTACCAGTTCCTGCGCTGGGGACAGGGCGCGTTCGACGACTTCAAGGTGGT
>DATMMZ010000334.1:0-19309 GCA_035569455.1 Mycobacterium sp.
ACCCAGCCACGGCGAGCCGGTCAGCTCATCAATCACCGAACCGTATCCCGATGCGCCCGTGGTCAATTCGGCCGCCAGCCCATCCCAGGCCGAAGCAGCGGCCATCATCGACCCCGAACCAGGACCGGCATACATCCGACCGGAATTAATCTCAGGCGGCAATGCACCGAAGTCAAACACCAACCCCTCCTCAACCGACCACGATAGGCGGTCTCGGCCGTCGCTATGCAGCCACGCTGCTGCGAATACCTGTAGTTCTGTGGCCCGCGCTTTTCGCCGGGCAGCCCGATGCGTTCCGGGCGTTCGTCGTCGCGCCGATACCAGGGATCATCCGCAGTTGTCGCTTTCTGCCTCGATATCCCATCAGTGTTTAACGTCTGCGAGCGACGCCTCTTCGTTGCTGAACCGCCGCTCGTCAGAGACTTTAGAGGGCGGAACCGGGCTAAGGGAGCCTTGGGGAGCCGGTGATGCCAACTATTCATTCCCCGCAAACTGTTGTTAAACCCCCGTTAAATACGGATTCCAGGCGGGTCGCCGCCACCTGCGGAAACGGCGAGCGCCGGGCCGGATCGTCGGCACGACGCGACACGCTGGGTTCATGTCTGGTTCCGTCAGTCCTCTTCGAGAATGAGTGCCATCTCCGGGCAGGAGGCCACGCCGTCCCGGGTTAACTGTTCGTCCTCGGGGCGCACCTGGTGCTCTTCAAGGATCGAGTAGCCCGACTCGTCGATCGGGAAGAGGTCTGGATCGACCGCGTAGCACTGGGCGTGTCCCACGCATTTCGATTGTTCGAGACGCACTTTCACACCGGTGTCCTCTCTCGACTACTCCAGGCCGGATCGGGGCGGACGGATCGATACGTAGACTAACCGCCGCCACTCGATTGGCCCCCACTAGCCGGATTGGTGGGTGTTCACCGGGCATGCCATATTGGGCTGTGGCAGCACGGCTTGGCTGCGTAGTCGGGAAGCGACACGGACTAAAGGGAAGATTTTTGAGCGCATGAGCACTCTGGGCGAAGGCCAGGCCGGTGGGTTTTACTTACCGCGGCTTGAATACGCTGAACTGCCGTTGGCGGCCGATCGCGGGGTCGGATGGAAGACACTGCGCGACGCCGGGCCCGTGGTGTTCATGAATGGCTACTACTATCTGACGCGGCGCGAGGACGTGCTTGCTGCGCTGCGCAATCCCAAGGTCTTTTCGTCACGAGTGTTGCAGCCTCCGACCAATCCGCTGCCGGTGGTGCCGCTGTCGTTCGACCCGCCGGAGCACACCCGTTACCGCAAAATCCTGCAGCCCTACTTCAGTCCGCACGCGCTGAGTAAGTCTCGGCCGGTGCTAGAGCGCCACGCCACGGACATGATCGCTGCCTTCGCCGGCCGGGGTGAGTGCGAGGCGATGGCAGAGTTCGCGAGGCTGTACCCGTTTCAGGCGTTCCTCGACCTCTATGGCCTGCCGGTCGAGGATCGTGACACTTTGATCGGCTGGAAAGACGCCATCGTCGGCGACAAGGAATATCTCACCCTGGCCGAGCTCGAGGAGGGGCAGGTCGAACTGTTCGAGTACCTCACCAAAGCGGTCCAGGATCGCCGGGAAAACCCGGGCTCGGACATGTTGTCGCAGGTGATGACAGGCGGGGGCGACTTCACCGATCTCGAGCTGCTGGGGATGAGCCACCTTTTAATCCTGGCGGGTCTCGACACGGTGACGGCTGCGATCGGATTTTCTCTCTTCCAATTGGCACGCAGACCGCAGCTGCGCGCAGAGCTGCGCGATGATCCCAAGCAAACCAGGGTTTTCATCGAAGAGATCGTTCGACTGGAGCCGTCGGCACCGGTGGCGCCCCGGATTACCACCCAGTACGTCAACGTCGGCGGCATGACGCTACCGCCGGGCTCACAGGTGCGGTTGTGTATGGCCGCGGTTAACCGCGACGGCAGCGACGCGATGTCCACCGACGATTTGGTCTTGGACGGGAAGGTGCACCGACACTGGGGATTCGGCGGCGGACCGCACCGTTGCCTGGGTTCTCATCTGGCGCGCATAGAACTGGTCGTGATCGTCGGAGAATGGCTCAAGCAGATACCCGACTTCGAACTGCCTCCGGACTACATCCCCGAAATCAAGTTCCCGTCAAAGACCTTCGCGCTCAAGTCGTTGCCTCTGCGCTGGGTTTAGGCTGCAAAGCCTCCCGTAAAGGGTAGTCAAACCCAGCGCAGCGCCAGCCGTCCTACTTGCGTACGTCGGTCGCTGCCACCTGTACGAACACGCCGGTGTCTTCGGCCATCAGCAGGCCACGGCCGCGGGGCAACGGGCCGCCCTTCATCTTGCCGCGGATGAAGCCCTCGTCGGGGTCGGCGTCCATCACTAGCAACGGCGCATTCGCCTGGTGCAGTGCGCGCAACATCGGGTCGCTGCCCGCCGACGACCATCCACCGAACGTTCGGGTGATGATCACATGCAAGCCGACGTCGGCGGCCCTGGTCACCCAGGGAACAGCCTTGTGCAGCGGCGAGTCGAAGCCTGGCGGCAGCTGCTGGATGTCATCGACGATCAAGAAGATCTCCGGTCCGCTCCACCACGACCGCGACAACAGCTCCTCCGCGGACAAACCGGGCGGAGGCTCACGGCCGGCCAACGCCGCCGACAGCTCATTCATCATGGCCTGGACGCCGTCGAGGTTGTAGGCGAACTTCTCCACATAGTCGGAGCCCAGCGCGGTCAGCAGCTGACGGCGCGGGTCGACCAGCCATACCTGCGCGGACGGCCGCCCGCGAGGCGGCGGCGCACTGCTGGAACCGGGCGCGTAGAGCCGGCCGATTTCGGACATGATGGTGGCCAGCGCGGTGGTCCGCCCACATTCGCGTCGACCCGTGATCATCAAGTGCGCGTTCTCGGCGAAGTTCAGATAGACCGGCTGCAAGTCCAATTCCGATATCGCCCAGGCGATTCCACCGACGCCGACCCCCTGACGGGTGTCCCGCGCGGCCAGCTCGCGTACTTGTTCCACGCCGAACCGGGCCGGCAACCGCCGCACCGGCGCGGCCTGGCCGCTCGCGAGCCGGCTGACCGCCGCGACCACACTGTCGGACTCGAACACGTTCTTGGGTGTGTTGGCCAACGCGGGCCGGGCCACCAACGTGTGCAGGCCCGCCTGCGGGTCGCTGTCGAGTCGGACGTAGTTGACGGCGACCATGCCGCGTCCTGGCTTGACCGGAACATCCTTGGCGAACCGGGAACGCACCAGCTTGGCGTCTTCCACAGCGGCCAAGCGCAACTCGACCCGGGAACCGAAACCGCTGCGCACCGGCGGCCGCAGCTCCGATTCGCGATCGGCAGTGACCACCACGTGCACCCCGAAGGAGGGTCCCTGGTTGATGATCACGTTTACCTGCTCGATCAGCACCTCGTTTTCCTCGGCCAGTGCCCGGTAGTTGTCCACCACTAGGTAGACATCGCCAAACCCGTCATTGGGCACCGGGCCCGGCTCACCGCCGAACTTCCGGCGCCGGAACACCTCCATCGACGCGATTCCGTATTCGAGGAAGCTACGTTTGCGCTCGCGGACCAGCGCCAGCAGTTCCGCCACCGTACGGCGCACACCGTACGGATCCGTGGGACCGGCGACCTCGCCGACGTGGGGCAAACGGGCCACCGTGGTCAGCGCGGTGCTGCTGTAGGCCAGGCAGTAGAACTGAACCTGCTCCGGCGTGTGCGTCAATGCCGCCGAGCAGATCAATGTCTGCAGCGCCGTTGTCTTGCCCGAACCACCAGCGCCCAGAATCAGGACGTTGGCGCCAGGCCCGGAGGTGTCAACCGTCCACGGCGGCTGGTCATGCTTGAACGGACGGTCAATGATCCCGATCGGGAACACCAGATTCTTGGCGGTACCGTAGTCGTTCTGCCACTGGCGGCCGAGGGACCGGTTGACCAACTCGTCGATGGCGACGGGCTCCGTCAGCGGCGGTTGCCATAGCCGGTAGGGCTCGAAGTCGATCTTGCGCAGCTGGTCGATGATCACCGTTCCGACCTTCGGCGTCCTGATGCCTTCTTCGTCCTCTTCCTCTGCGGCCCCTTCCGCCACGAGCGCTTCGCCATTCGAGTAGAGGGCCTCCCGGTCGAGATCAGGCCCGCCCACGCTCACCTCGAGCGGCGTGAACGAGTTGGTAAACAACTGCGGGCGTACGTAGTCGATGCTGTGCGCCAACGCCGGCGCTTCGTCGCCGTCGACGGTTATCCCGCGCGCGTAGTAATCCCGCCACAGGAATTCGGCCTGGAATCGGACGACGTCCTCGAGACTCTTGCGGAAATAGCCCAGACCCGCCTGGGCCGGCAGGTTCACCGCGTTCGGCACACCGGCCGCCTGCGCCGCACCGGCGGTACGCGCCTTCAGCACCAACCGGTAACCCATGTTCTCCATGAGCTTTTCAGCGCGGCTTTCAATGGTCTGCGACGCCATCATCAGGTGGATCCAGTAGGCGCGGCCCTGCCGGCCGATCGAGTCGAGCACGTCGACGGCCGTCGGCATGATGCGGAACCATTCGTAGAACTCGTCGATGACCACCACGAGCATCGGCAGTGGCATCATGTCCTGGCCGCGCGCCCGCATCCTGGACCGAACGGAGTTGTACTCCTTGGCGTCGTCCACGCCGGCGCTGTCGCATACCGCCTTGCGGCGGGCGATCTCGCCCCACAGCGCGTCCAGGAAGCGCTCCATCAGCGCCTGGTCTTCTTCAAGGTCGGTGATGATCCGCGACACATGCGGCACCCCGGCGAACGGCTTGACCGCCGACCCACCCTTGAGGTCGGCCAACACAAACTGCAGCTCCTCCGGCGGATGGCCGAGCATCAGCGATTCGATCACGGTTCGCACCAGCGTCGACTTACCCGAACCCGTCGTCCCGGACATAACTCCGTGCGGGCCGTCGCCGCCCTCGTCGAGCGATTTCATGTCCAAGAACAGCAGCTCGCCGTTGTCGGATCGATTACCGAAGGGCGCCCGCAATCGCGACCTACCCATCGAGTCGGTGCGGTTGCCCCACAGCGTGTCGAAGTCGATGTCGGACGGATCGTCAATTCCGTAGTAGGCCATGATGTCTCGGGCGCCGATGTGGGACACCCGCTGGCCGATCTCTTCGTACGCCTCGGCAATCCGCCAGCGCGCCACCTTCTGGGAGAACTCTTCTGCCTCCGCGATGCTGAGGTGGTCGGTGAGGGCGAAAAACCACGGCTTGTCGTCGATCACCATCCAGGTGTCGCGGTCGCGGGGAAGCGTCTCGATCACGCCCTTCTTGTCGAACTTCAACGCCCGCTCCGCGACGGAGGTCCACATCGACGCGCCCGTCAGGTCGAAGAACGTCACACCGTCGACGCCCTCGGCGCTGATCACGTACTCCCATTGGGGATCAACGACGTCGGCGATGATCACCGTGTGAGGCGTCGGGGTCTGCGCCGACGAACTCGCGTGCCGAGGCGTAAACGACCCGCGGCCGGCGAACAATTCGGCTTGCTCGGCGGCGAACTCACGTACCGAGCTGTAGACCATCCGCGCACTGCCAGCTGCATCCTGACGCCGCGAGTCACCGAAATGCGGCAGCCACTTCACCCAGTCCCATTCCTCCAAATCGGAACTGACGACGATCATCTGCACATGATCGGGCCCGTGGGAGAACGCCAGCTGGCAGACGATGGACCGCATCAAGCCCAGCACCTGCTCCCGGTCCCCCATGAGGGCGTACCAGGGCTCGACGAGCAAGGAAATCATCTTCGGCAGGTTGTAGACGACGCTTTGATAGCGCCCGAACTCCTGAAGCGCCTTACCGGTCACCGGCTCCAGCTCGATGTCGGTCGGCATGTTCTGCGGCTCGCCCCAGGTCACCTCGGGACGCGTCATGCCCACGCCGACACGGACGACTCCAAAGTTGAGGTCCTTGCCGTCGGGCTTGCGCTCCCACATCCGGGGCGATCCCACGGCAGCCGCCAGCGTGGTGGGCGCCGGATGGAACCACCGGTAGTTGTCGTCCATGCTGTCCGCCGACTCGTTCGCGGTCTCGCGCAGCATGTCCAGCATCAGCATGAACTGAGCGCGCATCGCGTCCAATTTCGGCCGGCTCATCTGTTGTTGGCCGCCGAACCGGCCGCCGAACATCATCATCATCATCCCGCCGACCATGAAGATCGGGAAAATCGAGCCCACGCCGCCGAACACGTGCGAACCGCTGGCGAAGGTCATGGCAACCATGCCGCCCAGCAGGCCGATCACTACGACACCGACCACAATCAGCCACCAGGGTTTGCCCTCCGGTGGCGGAATGCTCAGCGGTGTCGGAAGGACGATGTTCTCCGGCTTGATAACCGGAGGCTTTTCCGGTGTCGGTCGCGCAAATCCACGTTTCACTTCGGTACCACCAACTCTGCAGGGGTCATATCCATCGGTAGCGTGTCGTGCTGCACCAGCGCGTCTGCTCGTGACAGCGTCGGCCCTTGTGGCAATAGCCGCAGCGCCACCCACGGCGCGACGCTAGGTGTTCCCTTCAAACCCAACGCCTCGCGCGCCTCGCGGGTGTCGTCCACCCCGAACCGCGCGCCCGCCTCCGTGAGCCACCACAGCGATTCGGTTGTTTGTGATGCCGGATTGTTGCCAGTGACGGCAACGAAGTTCGCGAAGTTCGGCCCGAAGAAGACCTGGTCCGCTTCGCGGCCAGTCGTGTCCGACTTCACCAGCGTTACCACCTTGCCCGCGTCGGATGTCTTGACCGGAATAGTCGGCCCGGTCACCACCTGCTCGCGCGCCCGGTTCTCACCGGCGGTCCGTTCCCACCACCAGCAGGTCGACGGATTCTCCCGAATGTCCACGACCTGCAACGGGTCGTCCGGATAGGCGGAAAGATCCAGCTTGTTGACCACCGGCATCTTTGCCAACGCGGAGGGTTCCACCGTTACCGGTTTGGTGTTGCCCGGGCCGCCGGCGTTCTGCATGATCTGGGCCACCAGCGGCGGCAGCGTCTGCACGCCATCGGGCAACACCAGCGAATACTGTTGCGGACCACTGATTTGTGGCGTCACGATCACCGTTCCCACCGGACCGGGAGCCCCCTGGAAGGTAGCCGGGCTCCCCACGTTCGGCACCTCCGGCACCACCAACTCGGGTCCCACCGGCAACGCATCGAACAACGCCCGGCTCATCGGGCGCGCCTGACTGACTTGCTCCGGCGTCAACCCCAGCGGCAACAGCACCGACCGGTTCGTCGCATCGATGCGGGACCGTCGTCCCTGCCGGATGACCCACGCATCTCCGCCGTAGTTGAGTACTACCGCGTCCGACCCGGTCAGTACCCGCCGGTGGCCCGAGAGGTCCGGGGAACCGTCGATCACCGTAACCGTCACGCCTTGCGGTGCCCCGACCCCGGACGAGGTGGCCACGGTGTCGCACACCAGCCACGACGACGTCTGCGGAGTCTTGGGCGCGAACTCCGACGGCGCACCCGGGATGCCCACCATCGGCCCGTGCGGCAGGGCGGCGATCTGGCTTGACCGAACCGAGTGCGGGTTGTCCGGCCGCCCGGTGATCAGTCGCGCCGATGCCAAATTCAGCGCCGGGTACAACCTGTCGCCCACTCGGACGAACAGTGCGCCCGAGTCCTTGTCCGCGACAATCGGCGACTCACTGAGCTGACCCGACGGGCTGATGAACGAGTACAGCAGCGCCCCCAGGCAGATCACCAGCGCGGCGGAAACCGACGCCACCACCGCCAGCGTCTGACGCCGGCCCGGTTCGATCTCCATGCGGACGCGCCACCGGGTCAGCGCCATCGCGGTTCTGCGCGCTAGGAACTGATAACCCGTCACCTGGGTCCGCGTCGACAGCCCGAGGCCGTAACCCGACCCCCGCTGCCCGCGGTTCTCTCCGGCCATGTTAATTCACCGTCCGCTCTGGTAGAACGCGTGGATATTGGCTGTTCGGCCAACCCCATCGATAACCGTAAGGCACCCGCACAGCGCTCGCCACGCGGCGCTGTGCGCATTCATCTATGCATCTCGCTATGTCCATGAATCCGTCGGATCTTCGGTACGTCGCGAACGGTGCCAGAAGCAGCCTTCAGCGCCGGGCCACCACTTCGCATATCCCCCACCCGATCCGCACTGGATTCATCGTGTCTCCACAGGGCATGTTAGCGGCGGATCGCCGAGTCGTCCTGTCGAATGTGTTATTCGGCGCCTGCTTGCCTGACCTGCGAAACAATGATGCGGCACGCGGTCCGTACGATCAAACCCAATCGGGCCCGGCGCCCCGCCTCTTTCCGGGCGCGTGCGCGGGCCGTGTCGTCGCAGAGCGGCTCCGAGACGCAAGATGGGCGGCATGACTGAGCTCGCGCCCTCGCTGGTCGAACTTGCCAGGCGACACGGCATCGCCACTGGGTACGTGGACTGGACCGGCCGGCAGGTGCTCGTCTCCGAGACGACCCTGGTGGCTGTGCTCGCCTCCTTCGGCGTCACCGCCAGCACCGAGCAGGACCGGAATATGGCTCTGACTAGGCATTTTAGGTCTTATTGGGCGCGTCAGATGCCAGCCACCGTCATCGCGCGAACCGGCGCACCGACGCGGTTCTGGGTGCATGTGAGTCACGGCGCACCCGCCGAGGTGTGGTTGCAGCTCGAGGATGGCTCGATGCGGAGCGGGGTGCAACAGGTGGATAACTTCACCCCGCCGTTTGATCTGGACGGACGCTGGATCGGCGAGGCCACCTTCCTGCTGCCGAGCGACCTGCCGCTGGGCTATCACCGCGTGCATCTGCGTTCTGCTGACTTCCAGACCAGCACAGCGTTGATCGTTACGCCGGATTGGCTGGGGCTGCCTGAGCGGCTCGGAGCCGGCCGCGGGTGGGGCCTGGCCACACAGCTCTACAGCGTGCGGTCCCGGCAATCGTGGGGTGTCGGCGATCTCACCGACCTGACCGATCTCGCGGTATGGTCGGCGTCCGGGCATGGCGCTGACTACCTCCTGGTCAATCCACTGCACGCGGCCACCCCAACGATCCCGATGGAGCCTTCGCCGTATCTGCCCACGTCCCGGCGTTTCTTCAACCCGCTCTACATTCGCGTTGAGGCCATACCCGAATATGCCGACCTGACCAAGCGTGGCCGTGTGCGCCGGTTGCGGTCCGACGTTCAACACCGGGCCGGCCAGCTGGACAGCATCGACCGTGATAGCGCATGGGCGGCTAAGCGGGAGGCGCTCAAGCTGCTTCACCGGGTGCCGCGCTCGGCGGGTCGCGAGCTGGCCTACGCGGCCTTCTGCGAGCGTGAAGGTCGCGCGCTCGACGACTTCGCCACCTGGTGCGCGCTGGCCGAAAAGTACGGCGCCGACTGGCATTGCTGGCCGAGTTTCCTGCAGCACCCCACCGGTGCCGGTGTTGGCCGTTTCGCCGAGAAATATTCGGCCGCTATTGATTTTCACCGCTGGCTGCAGTGGCAACTGGACGAACAACTCGCCGCGGCCCAGTCGCAGGCGGTGCGGGCGGGAATGGCGTTGGGGATCATGCATGACCTGGCCGTCGGCGTGCATCCGAATGGGGCCGACGCGTGGGCCCTGCAGGATGCGCTGGCGCTGGGCGTGACCGCGGGTGCGCCACCCGATGAATTCAATCAACTCGGCCAAGACTGGTCGCAGCCGCCGTGGCGGCCGGACCGGCTGGAGCAGCAGGAATACCGACCGTTTCGTGCACTGATCCGGGCTGTGCTGCGCCATGCCGGCGCCATACGCATCGACCACATCATTGGATTGTTCCGGCTGTGGTGGATCCCCAACGGCGCGCCGCCCACCGAAGGCACGTACGTGCGCTACGACCATGAAGCGATGATCGGCATCGTCGCCCTGGAAGCGCACCGGGCCGGGGCGCTTGTCGTCGGCGAGGATCTAGGCACCGTCGAACCATGGGTGCGGGACTACTTATTATTACGGGGCCTGCTGGGCACCTCGATTCTGTGGTTTGAGCTGGATCGAGACGGAACCGGCGGTCCTCTGCCGGCCGAGCGCTGGCGCGAGTACTGCCTGTCTTCGGTTACCACCCACGATCTCCCGCCGACCGCCGGCTACCTGGCCGGCGACCACGTGCGGCTGCGCGAGTCCCTCGGGCTGTTGACGCAGCCCGTCGAGGCTGAACTCGCGTCCGACCGGGCCGAGCTGCAGGCGTGGATGGCCGAGTTGCGCCGGGTCGGGTTGCTGGGAGACGGAGAAGACGACCCGGAACAGATAATCCTGGCCCTCTACCGGTACCTCGGCCGCACGCCATCACGCCTATTGGGGGTGGCGCTGACCGACGCGGTCGGTGACCGCCGGACGCAGAACCAGCCAGGCACAACCGACGAATACCCAAACTGGCGGGTTCCGCTGACCGGACCCGGTGGCCGGCAGGTAATGCTCGAGGACGTGTTCACCGATCGCAGGGCTGCCACGCTGGCCGAGGCTGTGCGCGCTGAGATCGCCCCACGAACGATGTAGGCCTACCTGTTAGCTTCGGGTGCCATGACGGTCCCCCCGAAGTTTGCAGTCGTCGCCCCGGTCGCCGACGGTGTCACCGCGGACCCCGACTGGATGGTGAGCTTTGCGGGCCACCTCGAGTTGTGCGGCTTCGAATCGATCGTCGTGGTAGAGCACACCGTCCTGGTCACCCGGTACGACAGCGTCTATCCCTATGACAATTCCGGACGAGTCGGGCTGTCGGCGGACTGCCCCATCCCCGACCCCCTCGATCTGCTCACGTTTCTGGCCGGCCACACCAGCCGGCTGGGGTTGGCCACCGGGGTGTTGGTGCTGCCCAACCACCACCCGGTAGTGCTGGCGAAACGTGCTGCGACCGTTGATGCGCTCTCGGGCGGCAGGCTTCGGCTGTGCGTGGGCGTGGGTTGGCTCAAGGAGGAAATCGAGACCTGCGGTGTGGAATTCGACAGCCGGGGCAGGCGGGCCGACGAACAGCTGGCTGTCTTGCGGACGTTGTGGGGCGACCGCAGCCAAGGGGCGTCCTATCATGGCGAATTTTTCAACTTCGATGACGCCATGTGTTACCCCAAACCAATTGCGGGCGAACGGCTTCCGGTTCACTTTGGCGGGCACAGCGGGGCGGCGGCGCGCCGGGCCGGGCGCCTCGGTGACGGTTTCCAGCCGCTCGGGGTGACCGGTCCGCGCCTCGCTTCGCTAATCGCGTTGATGCGCGAGGAGGCGTCGTCGGCAGGCCGCGATCCGGCGGGCCTTGAGGTATCACTGGGCCACATGGTCAGCAAGATCGACGCCGAGCGCGCGGGTGGCCTGGTTGATCAGGGCGCCGACCGGATTGTGTTGGCGATGCCGCCGACCACCGACATCGAACAGGCCAAAGACATCCTATCGGCCTGCGCGCAGCGGCTGTCATTGGTCTCGTGAGTACTCTTCCAATAGCCGACCGGGCGGCCCTCAGCGATCTGGTGCACCGGTATGCGGCCGATGTCGATGGCCGTCAATTCAATTCTGTGGCAGAGCTTTTCACGTTCACAGCCGAGCTGACGGTGCCTGAGCCGCCGGCCGAACTGCGGCCGATCCATGCGCACCGGGGTCGGGCCGCCATCGTTGCAGCGGTCGCCACGGTTGCCCAGACCGTGCGCACCGAGCACGCGATCGTCGGCGAGGTCTATGACGAGGTCCCCGGGTCCCGCGGCGCGTGCGGTCGCATTGCGTGCATCGCGCATCACTGGACACAACGCGCGGACGAGGTCATCGATGTGGTCTGGCATCTGCGCTATGACGACGAGTATGAGTTGACCGATGCGGGCTGGCGGATTAGCCGTCGGGCCCTGACGATCCTTGCTATCGAGACCCGGCCGGTGCGTCGTTTGCTGCCGCGCGACCCGTCCTAGGTTTTTCCTCGCCGATCCCATCGCCCACCGGGCGGCTGCGTGCTGAGTCGCAGCGAACTCGTTTGCTTCGAAGCTAATTCGGGTAATTCGAGTACGGCTCTACAGCGGAGGAGACGCTCATGGGGGACATCTTGCGCGGCCCTGTCGACCGGGGGCGGATCACAAGACGGTGCGCGGACGAATCGGTGCAGGACTCGGTGAGGACGCACGGGCTCGTCGTGGTCGCGGCAGTTGTACTGACGTTTGTGGTCTGCCTGGCCAATTTCGCTCTTGGTCACATCGGCGCCGGCGTTGCGGCCGTTATCGCCGGATTGCTGGTCTTCGGGGCCGGCCTGGCGTGGCTTGCCATGGACCGCAGGCGGATCCGCCAAGCCGAACGGGACTGGCTCATCGACCACCCCGCGCGGTGACTGGTTTCCGGTTATTGCAGGGCAGCGAGGTTTTTCAGCGAGTCGCGCACGTCGGACCAGAGGACTCTGGCGACGAGCTTTCCGATCGACCCGCCGAGCAGGCCACCGTTTAGATCGGCGGTGAGGTGAAACGTTGATCCGGGGTTGTTGGCGGTGACGCTCATTGCCATTGAGATTCGGATTCCGCCCCTACCGTGACCCTGCAGCTCAATCGATTTCGGCTCGTCGTAGTGGGTGACTTTCCAGTGAATGACGTTGCGGAAGCCCTTGACTTTGATCAGCGAGGAGACGGTGGTGCCCTCCTCGATCGTCGATGGAACCGTGCCGCGCCATCCGCCGAAGATCGTCATCCATTCATCGAATCGACTCAGGTCGGAAGCCAGCTTCCAGGCGGACTCCGGTTCCACGTCCGACGACGTCGAAACATCTACTCGTGCCATGTCTTATCCGCTCCCCCTGAGACGGTCACATCAGCGCATACCCGGGTGCGGTGATCGGAAAACCAGCGGCTAGGAACCACTCCAGAAGGAGTCCAACGATTCGGCGACATCGATGACTTGCGCGGCTTGGGCCTGCGGAGCGTCGATCTCTTCGGCGACGTACTGGGCGACAAATCGGCGGATTTCGCCGTCGACGCCCGCGATGATGCGCAACACCTCGCCGCGGATGGACGTGGACGACACATTGACGGTGATATCGGAAGGCCGCGGTTTGGCGACGTCGACGATCAACACCAACGGCTCGGCGGCGCGTGCCGTGGCGCGCAACGCGATATCTCCGGTGACCGCGAACCGCTGCTTATCGAGCCGTAGATCGAGGAGCAGATCGATCGCCAGCGGGATGTGGATAACGAACGTGATGAGATCACCAAGCTGCCGAGTGACCCGGGGGTCTTTGATCTTTACATTGGCGCTGACTTTTGCGATTTTGCCGGGCCCCTGAGCAATCGGCTCCATTGCGAACTCGCTGCCCGCGATATCGGCGAATGCGGCAGCGACGCGTTCCGGGGTGACGGCGACCTCGAAGAATTTGCGTCCGAACTCTTCGTAGGTGACGTAGTCGTGGTTTTGCATAGGTTTATACCGTCTCACGTCACCTGCCGAAACGGCCGCTGATCTGGTCGAGTCGCACGAATTTCGCGTCGGATGCGGCCGAGCAAACAGGGCGTGGTATCGCGACGCGACCAATTGTGAGGAACACCACAAGCAGCCACTTCGATTCGGTGTGTCGGGCGGCGGCCTGCCAGGCTGGAGTACTTGGAGGTGTTGGAGTCTGATGTGCGCCTACGAATTTACGGAGCCGCGCTCGGTGGTAGCGCGGATCGAAGGGCTGCTCACTTGGCTCGGCGGCGGACACTGGCGCGAACTCGGTGAGCGCCACGAGCGGTCCACCCATGCTGTCGCCGGCGCGATTGTGGTGTTCGGAGCAGCGCTGGCCTGGCTCGTCGCGAGCTTAGCCGTGCGCGAGTCGGCACGCTTGCCGATGCTGGCCATCCTCGCGCTCACCCTTGTCTTCGGTCTGCTGGTCGGCGCGGTGACGCGCGGCATCGCCGGCGGCCCCCGCCGGGGTTGGCCAGGCACAGCGGGCCGCGCCTCGGTCGCGGTCGCGCTCGGCGTTGTCGTGGGGGAGCTTGCCGCGCTCGTCATGTTTTCCGGCTCGATCGAGCATCGTCTCGACCAACGGGCGCTCCGCACCGCCGATTCGGCGCCGGCCGTCGCGCAAGCGTCGGCATCCCTCCAACAATCACGAGACGCGCGCGTTGCACTCGACAACGCCGTCCAGCAAGCCCGCGAGGACCAGGACAAAGCGTTGGTCGTCGCGCGCTGCGAATACAACCCCACGCCGGCCTGCCCGCAGACCCGAATCACCGGCGTGCCCGGTGCCGGACCCGAAACGCGAACGGCAAACGAGCTTCTCGTCGACGCGCAGCATGAGCTGGACAATGCCTTGGCGGCTCGCGATCGCCAAGCACCCGAACTGAACGCCAGGGTCGCGCGCGACGAGCAGGCGCTGGCCGCAGCGCGCCAAAGCGTGGTCGCAGACGCTGGTCGGGGCCTGGGTGCGCGCTGGGTGGCCATGAACGAGCTCACGTTCGCCGGCACGGGAGCGCTGGTGTTGCGGCTGCTGGCGATCGCGTTCTTTGCGCTGCTTTACCTGCTGCCGCTAGTCCTGCGGCAATGGCGCGGCGAGACGACCCACGATCGCCACGCAGCCGCGCGCGCTGAGCGCGACTGCGCCGAACTTGAGGCCGACACAGCGATCGCGATCAAACGCGCAGAGGTTCGCCGTGAAGCCGAAATCATGTGGGCTGAGCATCAACTCACCCAGGCCAGACTCGCCATCGAGGCCCAGATCGAAATCGACCGCGAGCAGCAACGCCGTCGCGTTGTCGAAGCGTTCGAGGGTCCGGTGCGCGCTTCATCGGAGCGTACCTTCGAGCCTGTGGAGGAAGACATGTACCTGCCGATCGCGGCTGAAGCGGAGGCAGCCAGCCGAGCAGCCGCCCAATTGCCCGCTGGAGCAAAGCATGCCGGCGCCGACGCCCTGGAGAACTTGCCGGCGCAGGTCGAGTCACGCGGCGAAATTGAGCCGCACGTTGAGCGCGGGACGCCGTTGATCCCGTCGATACCTGACGCCACCAAGGCTGCGGCTCGCTGGATTCGCCCGCTGATCCCGCCGTTTGTTGCGCGCGTGATCGACAACACGACTCAGCCGCTGCATACCGCGCGTCAGGTGTTCGAAGACGTCGAGGAGATCGCGTTCTCGTTCAAGCGCACCCGTAAGGTGACGGTCGACACCGAGATCAACGAACAACCGCCGGCCGCATCGGCGCCTGCCGAAGTGCCGACCCACACCAGCCGGATCGAGTCGTCGCGCGGCGAGCACGACCACGCGACCCACGCGCAGCGCGACGACGAGCTAGGTGCCTATGAGCAGTATTCGTCGTTGCAGGGGGTACCCCCGAAAGACCTGGCGGGCCTGTCTCGTGGGTCGACCGAGCGCCACGGCCACCGTGAGCTAGTAGAGCGCGATGGGCCACGCGAACTGCGTTCACCCGAGGGGCAGCGCGAATTACCGCCCGCAGAATAGCTAAATGACGTTTCCGCCGGGCACCCGGTCGAAGCGTATTATCCAGCCCACGGGACGGAGTGGTTGAGGACCTGATCCCGGATCGAGAGCAGGACAAAGACCTCGTGGATCTCGTGGATCCCCGACGGTAGCAACGGTAGGGTGGAACCTCGCGGTGACAATGGGAAGATCGATCGTGGCGCCGGCCGGCACATGAAGGTCAGCCTGTTCCTCGCCGACGCAGCGCAAGCCGATGCCCAATCCGGAAAGGTCAATGCTCTCGGTCTGGGTTGGCGGCAGTGCCAAACGCCCACGCCCGCTTTCGCTTTGGTGCTGTTTCTAGACATCGACTGGGATGAGACCAACAAACAGCACCGGCTGAAATGCCAATTACTTACCACCGACGGCGAACCCGTGACCGTGCCGGGGCCGCAGGGGCCTCAGCGGATTCTGTTTGAAGCGGCTGCCGAGGCCGGCCGGCCCCCTGGGGCGATCCACGGCACTTCGGTGCGAATGCCACTCACCGTAAACATCCCGGCCGGAATGCCGCTGGAGCCGGGAATTTACGAGTGGCGTGTCGAGGTCGAGGACTCTGAGATGGCCACGGCCGTCGAGGCGTTGTTCTGCTCGGGCCGGGCCACCCGTCGGCGCCATCCGAGTAAACTGCGAAAGAGAAGCGCGAAGTCCGCCGATCAGGGCTGAAATCTGTTGCGCTGGTGTTGACTTCGCAGAGTACGGTTCTTTGACAGACGATTCGTCGCACCCCGCGCAAAGCCCGGGCGGCCTACTCGTTGCCGAAGGCGTCGTAGAGTTCCGGCAGGAAGCATGCGCTAGACGACCGGGGTGGATCAGCCAGAGCGCCCGAGGCGGGCGGTTTCTTCCACGAGATCGGCGGCGCTGGAAATGCTTTCGGCGGGTTTGGTCATCTGCGCGGCGACCTCGGCGGCTCGCGTGGCGCATTGCGGAGTGAGGATGGAACGTAGGTCCGCGACCAATGATTTCTCGGTGGTGGCCGAGAATTGCCGCCCAGAGCCGACTTCCAGCTGCTTGACCGCCGCCGCCCAGATCGGCTGATCGAGCCAGGACCAGAGGATCAATGTGGGGATTCCGGCCCGCATGCCCGCGGCGGTGGTGCCGGCGCCGCCATGGTGCACGACCGCGCGACAAGCAGGAAGGATGGCCGCGTGGTTTACCGTGCCCACAACCTTGAGGTGGTCGACATGCGGTATGTGGGTGAAGTCATTGGGGCCGCTGCAAATCAACGCCCGCTCGCCTAACTGCGTACAGGCCGAGCTGATCATGGCGACCGTGTCAGCGAACGATGCGACCGGCGTACTCCCAAAGCCGAAGTAGATCGGCGGCGTTCCATCGGCAATCCACGACAAGACCTCGTCGTCGGCATCCGCCGCCAACTCCAGCGTGAGCGCGCCGACGAAGGGCCGTCGGCCACCGGATTCCACCCAATCGGCCGTCGGCCCGGGCAAGCAGAGCTCGTCGTAGGCCTGGATCTCCAGCGAGCCTTGTTCCCTGGGTTCGGTCGCCTCCGGCAAGCCCAGTGCGTGGCGTTGGGCGCCTTCAGCCTCCTTCGTTATGCTCGAAGACAGCCATCCAGAGGGCAAAAGCCGCGCCGGGAAGAAGTGCAGCGCAGCCAGCGGAATGCCGTAGTGCTCCGCGACGTTCGCGGCCAGCGCCTGCTCGTTGATACCGGCCAGGAGCACGTCGGCCCCGTTTGCGAGCGATGTCAGCGTTGCGCTTTTGTCCGCCCAGACCTGAGTAACGTGCTGCAGCATATCGGGCAACGCCCTGATCGGATTCTGAAGGAGGCGAACGAAGCCCGACGCTGCGTTCATCTGCTTCTGGGTGTCCGGTCCGTAGGCGACCGCAGCAAGCCCCGCCGATTCGACGAAGCTGAGCATGTCAGGTGCAACCGCCATGCCCACGTCGTGGCCCCGGCGCAGCAGCTCTTGTCCGACGGCGGCGCAGGGCCCGACATCGCCCCGACTTCCATAGCCTGCCAGCACAACCTTCATCGGCGGAACCTATCTCGCGGTGATGCCTACACGTCCAAGCAGGAGTTGTCCGCGCCGGCGATGCCGGAACGAGATCCGCGACGCTTCGACCGCGCGACACTAACATTGCCCAGTGGTCACTGCAACGCTGCCGCATTGACCGAGCCTTCGAGCCTCCGCGCCACCCCCCAGCTGCGGTGGTGTCGATATCCTGCACCGGATAGTCGATTCCGGGCACTTTCCGTCATCTTTGGCACTTCCTGACCACCGACACCCATGCTGGCCGTCATAGAGCAAGCGTGTCTGAGCCGGCGCACAACGACCGTGCGCCGCCACCCGCCGACGCGCCCCCGCCGATCCACCGCTTGGAAGGAAGTTCGTCGATGAACGAAACAACGTCGCTGATGACCGCTACCGAGTTCGATGCGACTGCGGCCCTTGATGACTTGTTGGCCGACGTCGGATTGTCGGTTGCCGACGCCGGGGGGCGGGTGACGTTTGCCGGTCAGGATCCGATCATCCCGGCCCGTCACCGGTTGGCCGCGGCGATTGGCATCCCGATGATGGGCAATGCCGTGGCGGCCGCCGCTATGCATCGCCATCGTGGCGGCCCCGGCCAGGATCTGCACCTGGATCTGCGCCAAGCCGTGCATCACATCAACCCCAGCTTTGCGTGGGAGCCCACGCTGGCCGGCGAATTTCCCTCGATTGCGTTGCTGCTGGACAACCCGTTCGGGTTGATCCCGTACCGCACCCGCGACGGGCGCACCGTGATGGCCTCAGCGGTGTATCCGCACCAGGCGGCCAAGTGGTGCCGTTTCCTGGATGTGCCGCCGGACTTCGCCAGGGTCGCCCAGGCGTTTACCGGCTGGGATGCCTTCGAGCTGGAAGACGCGGCCAATGCGGCCGGGCTGCCGGCGTGCGTGGCCCGCACCCCCGAAGAGTGGCTGGCCCATCCGCACGGGGCCCTGCTGACCAGTCAGCCCGTCATCGGCCTGACCCGCATCGGCGACGCCCCGCCCCGCCCGCTCGGCGCCTCCGATCGACCGCTCGGCGGGGTACGGGTGCTGTCGTTCACCCATGCCGTGGCTGGGCCCACGGTGGGGCGCGTCCTTGCCGAACAGGGCGCCGACGTGTTGGGTGCAACCCGGCCCAACGATTTCGAACATGACTGGGTCTACTTCGAAGCCAACATCGGATCCCGCAGTGCCTGGCTGGATTTGACCAAGGACACCGGTAAGGCCAACGTCGACCGGTTGCTGCGCGATGCCCACATCGTGGTGAACAACCATCGCAAGCTCAAACTGGAGAAACTCGGTCTCGATCCGCACGAACTCGCCAGCACCCACCCCGGGCTGGTGCATGTGTCGCTCACCTGCTACGGATCCAGCGGACCGTGGGCGAATCGCGGCGGCTTCGACATGAACGGCTCGGCGGCCTCCGGGCTGATGGTCCTCGAAGGCAGCGAGGACAACCCGCAACTGCCGCCCACCGGGCTGATCAACGACTTCATCACCGGCTACATGGGCGCCCTCGGCGCTGCAGCCGGACTGATCAAACAACAAACCGAAGGCGGCAGCTGGCACGTCACCGTGAACCTCACCCGCAACGCTATGTGGTATCAAACCCTCGGCCTGGTCGACCCCGCCGACGCCGGCTGCGACGACGAGCACACGATCGGTGAACCGACGGCGTACGACACCGACAGCCCGATGGGCCGCGTCCACATGCTTGCCCCACCAGTCACCTTCAGCCACACCCCACCCCGATGGCCCGACCCCATCCTGGTCCCCCGCGGATCAAGCCTCCCCGAATGGACCAGCCTCGGCCGCTGATACGAGTGACAATTCCTATTGTGGGTGTCGCTGGGACTGACGGCGTAGACGAACTGGATGTCGCATTGCTGGATGCGCTTCACGTCAATCCGCAGGT
>DATMMZ010000335.1:0-5107 GCA_035569455.1 Mycobacterium sp.
TCAAGAACGTCTCCTCGGTAGAGCCCGGGTTGCCGAATACCGTCGTCAGCCCAAGCTCACGAAGCAGGTCGTAGGTCACCTCGTGGACGGATTTTGCGCCTGTCATCGTCCTGCCGGTCCTTCCGTAGTTGCCGAGCCTTCGCCAGCGCGCCACCGCGCTTTGGGTATCAGACTGGTCCGAGCGGGTGATGCTGTCGATGTCATGCCGAACAAGCGTGCCCCCTGGTCGCTGTCGGCGCTCACAATCCTGTGAATGCTCACAGGTTCCTCCCAGGGCCCCAACAGGATTCACGGATCCGACGGGTGCGGCATCTCAGGTTGTACCACGTTGTACAGGGCCACAGCCCCAAGCTGCACGTGTTGTATCCGGCTCCATCGACAGCCGACGCACGCTGCGTTGGAATGCTTGAACATGTATGCGATTGAGGTCGAGCACACCGGCGGACCGGAGGTCCTTTCCCTCGTCGAGAAGCCGCAGCCCTCCCCCGGGCCCGGTGAGGTGTTGATCAAGGCCGAGGCGATCGGCGTGAATTTCGTCGACACCTATTTCCGGGCGGGGCTCTATCCGCATGAACTCCCTTTGGTCCTTGGCGCCGAAGTGGCCGGCACCGTTGCAGCGGTGGGTGAAGGAGTGAGCGCGCTGCGTGTGGGTGACAGGGTCGCGACCGCCGACGCCGTCGGCGCCTACGCCGAGTACTGTGTCGCACGAGCCGATGTCGTTGCGTCGGTGCCGGATACGGTGACATCCGACGTCGCCGCGGCAGCGATCCTCAAGGGTATGACCGCCCACTTGCTCATCAAATCGACATATCCCGTGCAGGCTGGCGACACGGTGCTGCTGCACGCCGGGGCCGGCGGGGTGGGTCTGATACTGACGCAGTGGGCAACCAGTCTTGGGGCCGATGTGATCACGACCGCCTCCACCGCGCATAAGAAGGAGCTGTCGCGCCGGGCCGGCGCGGTGGAGGTGCTCGACTATCCCGACGACCCCCAGCAGTTCGGGGCCATGGTTCGACAGCTCACCGGTGGCGAGGGCGTCGCGGCTGTCTACGACGGGGTGGGCAAAACGACGTTCGCCGCCAGCCTTGCCAGTCTGGCGGTGCGCGGCACGCTCGTGCTCTTCGGCGCGGCCAGCGGGCCGGTGCCCCCCATGGACCCGCAGCGGCTCAACGCCGCCGGCTCGGTGTATCTGACGCGCCCATCTCGGCCGCATTTCATGCGCACACGTGACGAGTTCACCTGGCGTACAAACCAACTGTTCGACGCGATCGCCACCGGCACCGTCACGGTGACCGTAAGTGGCCGGTACCCACTGAAGGATGCAGCACAAGCCCACCGCGATCTTCAAGGCCGAAAGACCGTCGGCTCGGTCGTGCTCACGCCCTAACAACTACCCGGCGACGGGGTCGCGGTGCGATCGACGATGTAGAAGTAGCCGTCGTCGTCAACGAAGCCGGTCTCGCCGCTGCACAGCCAGCCTTCGACTATTGCGGCCGCGGTTGCCTCGGGCTGATTCCAATAGCCCTTCATCACGTTGTGGCCGCGCACCCGAAGCTCTCCGGTGGTGCCCACGGGCACTTCCTTGCGGCGTTCGTCGACCACCCGTATCTGAACGCCGTTGACCGGGCTGCCGACCGATCCCATCTTGCGCAGCTTGCCTGGGTGGTTGAAGCAGGCCGCCGGCGCCGAATCCGACAGTCCGTAGCCCTCCAATAGAACGCAGCCGAACCGCTCCTCATATCGACGGCGGGTGTCCCCAGGCAGCGCCGGACCGCAGGAAATGCAGACGCGTAGCGAGCCGAGGTCCAGGCCGCAGCGCTCGCCTGTGGCCAGCATCTCCGTATACATCGAGGGCGCGGCCTCGATGACGGTGACACGTTGGGCAGCAACCATTTCCAATGCCCGCCGGGCATCGAAGCCGGGTAGCAGAACCAAGGTGGAGCCCGTGCAGATGGCGGCCATCAAACCGCAAGTCAGGCCAAAGGCATGGAACAGCGGCAAGCATCCCAGCACGACGTCCTCAGGCCCGAGATCCAGCACGCTGCGCGCGATGACGGCCTGGGTGGTGACCAGGTTGGCGTGCGTCAGCTCGGCGCCTCTGGGCGCACCGGTCTTGCCGAACTCATGCACGATTACCGCGCCATCGTCGGCGGCGCGACTGACCGGCCGAGGCCGCCCAGCGAAATCGTCCGTCAGGACGTCCAGCGTGTCGTAATCAAGTTCGATCGGCGATGCGCCGGCGGCGAGCGCAGCCTTCGTTGCCACAGGCGCACAACCGGCAGCGAAGAACAACAGCCGCGCATTGGTATTCATTAGCGCCATCTGAGTTTCGCGAGCACTTCGCAGCGGATCCAGCAGCACCGCAACGGCTCCGGCGTGCAAGATGCCGCAGAACGCCGCCGCGAACTCCGGCCGGTTCCCTAGCATGATCCCCACTCGATCGCCAGGCTGCACGTCATGCGTGCAGACGTAAGCAGCAGACCGCGCGGCCTGATCCGCGAGCTCTGAATACGTCGTCGTGACCCCTTCACACCGCAATGCAACCGCTCCCGGGTACATGTCCGCCGACTCCGTCAGAAACAGACTCAGGTTGGTCATCGCACTCTCTCGGGCCAACAGCCGTGGTGTGTCTCGATCATCGAATCGACTCGCACACAATGTCGATGGCGTCGGCAACAACGACTACCGGCCGACTATGTTCCGGCGAACAAATTCCGGCGCCGGGCAG
Organism: Mycobacterium sp.; assembly: GCA_035569455.1. Taxonomy (GTDB): domain Bacteria; phylum Actinomycetota; class Actinomycetes; order Mycobacteriales; family Mycobacteriaceae; genus Mycobacterium. Next base: position 2,729 of record DATMMZ010000335.1, read on the forward strand.
GCACGGAAAGGCAACAGTCAGGGATACAACACAATGACATCGGCCACGCAGGCCGGTCGGGCTTCGCCCTCTATCTCGAAGGTGAGGGTGAACACCGCTTCCACGCCGGAAGTTTTCTGCCGGGCACCCATCACCGTCACGGTGCCACGAACCTTCGATCCGACTCGCAGCGGCGCGGGGAAGCGCACCTTGTCGACGCCGTAATTCAGCGCGGCGGTCAGCTCGCGGACCTCAAGGACTTCCGAAATCACCACCGGCGCAAGTGACAGGGTGAGGTAGCCGTGCGCGATGGTGCCCTTGAACGGGCCGTTGATCGCCCGCGCGGGGTCGGTGTGAATCCACTGATGGTCCCCTGTGGCAGCCGCGAACAAGTTCACCTGCTGCTGGGTGATCTCCATCCAGTCGGTGCTGCCGAGGGGCCGCCCTACGAGACTGAGCAGATCGGCCGGCTGGTCAACGACAGTGTTCATCGAGGGCCTTTCCGCTTCAGGTTGCTTCAATCGTGACGCCAATCCAGTTGGTTGTCGTTGTATAGAAAACAACATGGCGTGCCCCGTGGTGTGCCGGAGCACAGCGCGTGTGGTTTTTGCACAGTTTTTGGACAACGGTGTTTAAAGGCGTTTAAAGCCTTTGTCAGGCAAGCAGACTCAGTCGGCTTGGGTTCGCTGATCCGGCTGCATGAGGCGGCGTTGCACTTCGAAGGCGAGGCACAGCTCGGCCACGTCGCGGGGCTTGGACAATGAGCGTCCGGTGCGTTGCTCGATGCGGTGCAACCGGTAGCGCACCGTATTGGGATGGCAGAACAGCAATTCCCCGACGGCGCGCATCGACCCATCGTTGTCCACCCATGCCTGAAACGTCTCGAACAGGATGTCACGCTCTTGATCAGGTAGCCCGGCGAAGGAGTCTATTGTGGGCGCGACGAGCTTGACGAGGACCTCCGGCGCGCTAACCGCCGCGCTTGCCAGTATCGAGCCGTCGAACAGCGATACCAGCAGCCCCGGATCCAGGCGTCCCCGCAGGGACACCCGCGCGAAGCGCAATGCCTGAGGGGTGTCGCGCAGGTCATCGAAACGGGCGCTCACCCCCACCCTCGCGGTGGCAACCCGCGAAACCAATGCCAGCACATCGCCCAGGTGCTTGTCATTCTTGACATGCACGATGCCGACCTGGAGGTCGGGAAGCAGCCCCCACGCCGAAAACACATCCAGACTGCGCAGCTTCGACTCGATCCGCGGCAGCGCCTCGCGGCCCGCACCATCCATCTGGGCGGCGATCACCACGTACGGCCCGCTGCTGGGTAACCGAAGGCAATCGGCGGCCTCCCACACGCTGCACTCTTCGACAAGCCGGCCGTGCAACACCGTGTCGATGAGCATCGCGCGGTGTGCCTCGTCGTTGCGCAGCCGGCGGGCCTGTTCGGCGCGGTGCCCGACCGCCATCGCGTCGGTGTAGGCCTCTTGTGCGGCCCACAGTTTGGACGTCAAGTCACGCAATACACCGCCGTTGAGACCACGGCGGCCGGTCGATTCGGTCATTACGGCATCCCACAGTCGGCGGAACCCCACGCGGTAGGCCTCCATCACCGATGACAGCGGCACCCCGTCGCGGGCGCGCTCTACGCCCAACTCGGTGGCGGCCGTGGTGTCGAACGCGATATCGGCGGCGATGGCGGTGCAGATCGGTCGAATATTGGCCGCACAGCCGGCGACGACCATATCGAAAGCCAGTGGAAAGGCCGCCTGATAAAGCGGCACCTCGCGCCTGATCGTACTGGCGAGCGTCACCGCAAGCTCCTCGGTGCGCTGGCCGACCGCGTCCGCCACCTCCGATACCTGCTCCTGTACCGCGTTGCCAGTCATGCGCTGCAGAGTATGCGTGCACCGGGAAATCGGCTTGTTCCGGCGAAACGAAAATCGGCGTCATCGTTGTCGCTCATACAATGACTTACGGCCTATGGGTCACCCGGCCGCAGCACTGCGGCTCCGTACCAGTGGCAGACAAGCAAGGCCACTTCCACATCCAACCGGTCGGCGGCGACCTCTCTGCCGCGCCTGGCGATGGCACGGCCCACCCGGTACTTCACCGTGTTGAAGTGCAGGTTAAGTTCGTCGGCTGCCTGCTTGTAGCTGGAACCGCAGCGGAGAAACACCCGTAGCGTCTCGCGCAGTCGGGCGTCGCCGTCGGTGTCGGCGGCCAGGTCGCCCAGCACGCTGGCAACCCATGCCCTGGTATCGGCGATGTCGCCGCCCAGCAGCGCGACCAGCGGCACGCCCCGGTCTTCGGCACCGATCACGGTCGGCTCGGGGCGCGCGCCGACCAGCGCGACCCGGCGAGCGGCCTCGGCTTCGCGGTGCGACTGGCGGAAGCCCTCCAGCC
>DATMMZ010000336.1:0-6035 GCA_035569455.1 Mycobacterium sp.
ATCACCCGAGTGGTCGAGTTCGTCATGCCTTTCCCGGTCGACTTTTTCGCCGAGGCGACGCCTGCGGACGTTGCCGCCGAGGCATGGCTGGTGCCCGACTTCGTCAATGCCGACGGTCACTATCTGATGCGCTTTCACACCCGGCGCTCGAAATCATGCTCCGCTGCGCCGATGTCGCCGGTCGCGACGTCATCGTGCCCGCGAACACCTTCGCCGCCACGGGCTCGCGGTTCTACGCGCGGATACGGTTGTGCCGCGGCGGCGGGGTTACGGCATCGCTCGCCGTTCTTCTTGTGGGCGACGCAACGACGGTCTGCGTTTGGGCTGGTTTCCCAGGGGCGGCGCGCGATAGGGCCTTCTGCGGCGTAGCCATCGCGCCCAGCGCGGGCCGTCGCCTCCACTACCTAAAGGGCGCGGCTCGTCCCACCCCGCTGTCACCCGGCGAACAGCGGCGTTTCAGACCGTACGCAAGTTAGCTAGCGCGCCCCAGCCCGCGGCCGTCACCCGCTACGCGCCGCGTTGACGCCGCGACGACCGGGCCGGAGAAGCTGGCTGGGCCCGCTCTAACCGGCTATGACCAGGACTTTTACGGTGGAGCTAAGGGGACTCGAACCCCGGACCTATCCTGCAAGAAGAGTATTTGAACTGCAGGTTCTGTTCACTGCCGATGTTACGTCGGTCTTTCGTGGCCCGCGGATACGCCTCGGCGACGTAACGTCGCTGGCCGCGATACCCGAAAAAGGTTCTCAGCCCATGACCCCCCCGCCCACACATGGTGCGACCTGAGTCACCAGCTCTCCAGAACGGGCGTTCGTGGGTGTCCGTTGGTGACCAGTTTCCGCAGGTCACAACGTTTCGTGAACATCAGGTAGCGACCGCGAACACCCCCTAAATCAGTCGTCGGGCACCGAGTCGATGCCGTCCAGCACCAGCAGCCGGCCGGGCCGGATCACCGGGCGACCACTGGCACACCAGCGAGGGCGGTGCCGGGGCCGGCCCGTCGGCGGCGGCTGGACTGACGTGATGTAGGCGGAGATGAGGCGGTCATGTCAACCCGATCACAACAAACCGTAGACAAAACAACACAAACAGGCGTAAAATCACATATACCCACATCGAAACGCAGCAATACCCACACAGATGGAGCATCATGTACCCGAAAGAACAGCCGCAGGCCATGAGGAAGACCCTTGCCGCAGGCGCCTTGGCGGCGATCGCGGCATCGCTAGCCCTGGTCAGCACCGGTGTAGCCAGTGCCAGTCCCTCCCCCGATATGTCGGGAAAGGCATTCTCCGTGGTGCAAGCGGCGCTGAAGGCAGCCGGCCTTACGCCGGTGGTGTCCACAACCGTCGGTGACAAGCTGCCGCAAAGCGATTGCCTCGTTGTCCGCCAACAGAACTCGGACACCGTGCCCTTTGGTACCAAGCAGTATCAGATCAAGCAGAACAACGTGGTGCTGTTGTCATTGAACTGCAACCCCGGAACAATTAGCTCTGGATCTGCGTAGCGCTTGCTCTGCTGAGCAGCGTCGCCAGCCGCCATCACCCAGATTATCGAACGCTACAAAGCAGGCGAACCCTCAACCGCCATAGCTACCACCTTCAACATCAGCAAGGGCAGTGTTCATCCGGCTCCTCCGTAACGCGGATATCCCCATCCGCAACCAAGGACTTACCGATGACCAAATCGCTGAGGCTGCGCAGCTCTACACCTCCTGGAAATCCCTAGCCCAAATCGGCGCGCACCTCGGCGTCGACCACACCACAGTTCACCGGCAGCTGATCAAACGCGGCGTGACGATGCGGGATACACACAGTCGACCAACCTAGGCCGCGTCGGAGCCTGCCATGCCCCCCGGTCAGTTCGGCCCACTCGTTCGTCATAACCCCTGCATCGTTTTAGCGGACTCGGGCGCAAGGTGGCAAGGTGGTAGGTGATGTATGGCTCGACCTGACGCTGCCTGCTGCGCCAGCACCTGCTCCTTCGCAGATCTGATCAGTGTCTGGGCATACGCATCAATGTCGATTTCCTCAACTTTGTCACCGTCCGGCTTCGATCCAGGGCTCGAACGCCGTGCGGAGTTTGTTGGCATTCTTTGTCGAAAGGTCGATCTCGTAGGTCACTCCGTCGAGAGTGAACGCAACCGGTCAGACGTGCCGCGGCACGACATCGCGGCGCAGGTCGCCGACGGTCGACTCGAAGCCAAGCCGTCGCGCGTCCTCTCCTACAAGGACATTCGCGAAGCGCACCACATCCTGGAAGCCGCAGAGGCCGGCAAAGAATGGTAGTCGTTGTGGAATCAGCCCGGACTCAGGCGAACATCCCGAATGTTCGCGGATCAGTGGACGGTTTCGAGTTCTTTGCGGGTAGGGGCGTAGGCGCCGGCGCGGCTGACGGTCACGCCGGACGTTGCGATGGCCCGCTGCACAGCCGGGAGCACATCGCCGGGTGCGGCCTGCCCGAGCTTGACACGGGCACCTTCGCCGCCCAGAAGGCCCGCATCCAGCAGGCCCGAGAGCAGGCCCGCCATGAACGAGTCTCCGGCCCCCACCGTGTCCACCATCTGTACGTCGGCACTGGCGGCCAGGACCGGGTCGGCACCGCGCACAGCGAACGTCGCGCCCTTGCCCCCGCGGGTGACCACCACCAAGGACGGCCCCATGGCCAGCCAGTCCTGCACGACGTCGTCGATGGCGCGATCCGGGTAGAACCACTCGACGTCCTGGTCGCTGACCTTGACGACATCGGACAGAACGACGATCTCCTCCACGCGGTTTCGGGCATCCTGGGGATCGCCCATCAGGGTGGGCCGCGCATTGGGGTCATAGGAGATGGTGGCATCCCCGTGAGTGGCCTTGAGCGCACCGACCACCTGCGCGCCGCCCGGTTCAAGGGTCGCCGCGATGCTTCCCGTGTGCACGTGGTCGACCTCGCTGATATGGGGCAGGGTCGGTAGCACCCAGGTGAGGTCGAAGTTATAGGTGGCGTGTCCCTCTCCGTCGATCTCGGCGTTGGCCACCGAGGTCCGCGGCGCCTTGTCGCTGCCAGGAACGAGCTCGACATCGGCGCGCCGACACGCCCTGGCGATCCGCTTGCCCCGGCGGTCGGCGCCGATCCAGGTGGCCAGAGCAACGTCGTGCCCGAGGCGCCCCAGACCGAATGCGACGTTCGCCGGGCTGCCTCCCACGTGCTCGTCGACATCGTCGCCGCGGGTCACAACGTCCACCAGCGCTTCGCCCATCACCAGGATGCTGGGCTTGCTTCTGACACCGGGTGACATACTTCCAGCTGCTCTGTGTCTGACCCGTCCGGGCGCGCCCCGGTCCGTGTCGGCACGTGTTCGGTTCGATCGTAGTCGATCAGCTCCTCGACGCTGGCCACCCAGTTCGGGTCACCCTCGAGCGCTTTGAGCGTGGATACCTGCACGCATTGCAAATTTCTCGCCCGATGCGATGAACGGTTCGTCGGCGGCTTCGGCGAGGCGCAATCTGGCGCGCTTGGCAAAGCGGTGATCGCGCGGAACCACGAGGCACAGGCGCTCGATCTGCAGCTGGTGCCATCCAAACCCGGCTCCGTCAGGCCGGGTGTGGTGATTGCCAGATCAACGTGCCCGCGCGCCAGGAACTCCACCATCTCGTACGCCGCGGCCTGACTGAGGGTGAACTGGACCTGCGGCGCTGCACTCCGAAATCTGCGCAGGAGATCGGGAACAAGCCAACTGGCAAGCGAATGCAGGAACGCCAACCGCACCGTACCGCTATCGGGATCGCGCAGCGCGGCGATGCGTTCGGTGGCGGAATTGATCTCAGAAATGCTCCGGCGCGCGTGTTTCAGCATGATCTGCCCATACGCATTCAGGCGTAACCGATGGTCATCCGAGTGCGAGCCGCCCGACCCGGAACCACCCGCGGGCGACCCGTCCGCTCCCGTGCCGACGTGCCCGGACTGGACGCTCCAGCAACTCTTCCGTCACGCCGGCCGCGGGAACCGGCGGCGGCGCAGATCATCTCCGACCCGAAACGGTAAGCCGCCGGAGGATCCCGACGCCGCCATCGAATGCCGGAACCGGCAGCCGACGCGATACCAGGGTGCTGCGGAGATCGTCGCCTCTCCCGATCTCGCTGGCAGGGCGCGAACCGCTGTAAGTTCGTGACGTGGATTTCCGCGCAGCGCTGCTTCGAGCAGACTCGAGCCTTCGGTGCCCACCGAGTCGTTCGCCGGTCCGGACCACCTGGCCCGGATCCAGCAGGAGGCCCGCAAGATCGGCGATAGCGCACCCAACGCATCCAAACTGAAGCGTCTAACTGAAGGAGACGTCAGATGGCCGATCCACGGGTGCTCGGCATCGTGCTCGCCGGCGGTGAGGGCAAGCGCCTCTCACCGCTGACCCTCGACCGGGCCAAGCCAGCCGTCCCCTTCGGCGGACTGTATCGAATGATCGACTTCGCGTTGTCCAACCTGGTCAACGCCGGGGTGCTACGGATCGCGGTGCTCACCCAGTACAAGAGCCACAGCTTGGACCGCCACATCACCACGACCTGGCGGATGAGCAGCCTGCTCGCCAACTACGTGACCCCGGTGCCCGCCCAACAACGCCTCGGCCCGCAGTGGTACACCGGCTCCGCCGATGCGATCTACCAGTCGCTGAACCTGATCCACGACGACAAGCCGGATCTGGTCATCGTGTTCGGCGCCGACCACGTCTACCGCATGGACCCGAGGCAGATGATCGCGCAGCACCTCGACAGTGGCGCGGGCGCCACGGTGGCCGGCATTCCGGTGCCCCGCAAGGAGGCCAGCGCCTTCGGCGCGATCAAGACCGCCTCCGACGGGCTGCAGGTGGAGGCGTTCCTGGAGAAGCCGCTCGACCCGCCGGGCTTACCAGGTCGGCCCGACGAGACGTTCGTGTCGATGGGGAACTACCTCTTCTCCGCCGACGTGCTGGTCGAGGCACTGCGCAAGGACGCCGCCGAAGAGTCCAGCAAGCACGACATGGGCGGCAACATCATGCCGATGATGGTGGACCGGGGCATGGCGCAGGTTTACGACTTTCAGCGCAACGAGGTGCCCGGTGCCGACCCCGCCGACGCCGGCTACTGGCGGGACGTTGGAACGTTGGACTCCTACTACGACGCGCACATGGACCTGTGCGCTGTCGTGCCGGTATTCAACCTGTACAACAGTCAGTGGCCGATCCTCACCCACATCCCGCCGCACCCACCGGCGAAGTTCGTGCACGAGGACGGCGAGCGGGTCGGCCATGCGGTCAACAGCGTGGTCTCCAACGGCGTCATCGTCTCTGGGGCGCTGGTGCGCGAGTCAGTGCTGTCCCCCGGCGTGCGGATAGAGGACTACGCCATCGTGGAACGCTCAGTGATCATGGACAACACGGTCATCGGCGCCAACGCCGTGGTACAGAACGCGATCATCGACAAGGACGTGGTGGTACCCGAAGGGGCGCAGGTGGGGGTGGACAAAGACCACGACCGGGAGCGCGGATTCGTTGTCTCCGACGGCGGCGTGACCGTCGTCGGCAAGAGCCAGGAGGTCACCAAGTGAGCCGGCCCGACCAGACAGGTGACCGACTCAAGGTCGCACTGTGCACGAGGGAGTACCCGCCTGAGGTTTACGGCGGCGCCGGCGTGCACGTGGAGTACCTGGCCAAGGAGCTGTCCAAGCACGTGGACCTGACCGTGCACTGCCAGGGCGCCGACCGGCCGACCGCGGTGGCACACCGGCCATGGGACCACCTGAAGAACGCCAACCCTGCGCTGCAGACGATCTCCACGGGACTGTCGATGGTGGCCGCCATGGGCAACGTCGACCTGGTGCACTCCCACACCTGGTACGCCAACATGGCCGCACACCTGACATCGCTGGTCTACGGCATCCCGCACGTGTTGACCATGCACTCGCTTGAGCCGCTTCGACCGTGGAAGGTCGAACAGCTCGGCGGCGGCTACGCGCTGTCGTCCTGGTGCGAGCGCGACGCCGTGGAGAGCGCCGCGGCGGTCATCGCGGTGTCCAACGGAATG
>DATMMZ010000337.1:0-5173 GCA_035569455.1 Mycobacterium sp.
GGCGCCTCTCTAATAGAGCCCGAACGGCTTTGGCGACCGCTTGCAGTCGACGCCTGGCGCCTCTCAAGTCCTTGAGTCTTTGACACAGATCGTGCGCGGCGAGGTGGCCACCGGGGTCGTTCACTAAGCTGCCCTGTCGACACCGCGTCGAACAGGGCGTGCGGTGTGCCGGCCCGGCGCGTCTGCGGTGGACGCCGAGGGTCAGCTCGACTCGAGTCGTCCTGTAGTCGGGCGTGCTGCGGCGTGTCCGGACGGTCACCGCGATCTCGTGCAGCAGATTTGCTGCTCGTGGTTCGAGCCCGCCCGCACGGTCAACACCTTGAGACAACGCGAGCTTCGAGCTCTGTGAAAGACAGGAGCCGTGCGGGTTGCTGGGATCGCGAACGGCTCAATCGGAGGACAGGCCATAGAGCCTTGCTATTAGGGTGCCGCGCGTTCTCGTGAAGGGGGTCTCGCAACCTCATCAAGGACAGTCCATTTTGTGGAGGTGAAGATGAACGCACGACACTCGGTGACCTGCGGAATCGATTGGGCGGAAAGGCATCACGACGTCGCCTTGGTCGACGAGCGCGGCCAGCTGGTGGCCAAGCGCCGAATCAGCGACGATGCCAAGGGATTCGCCATGCTTACCGAGCTACTGGCCGACGCTGGAGACAACGAGGACAACCCGATCCCGATAGCCATCGAGACGCCTCGCGGACTGCTGGTTGCCGCCCTGCGCGCAACGGGTCGAGGGGTTTATGCCATCAACCCGATGGCAGTGGCCCGCTACCGTGAACGCTGGACGGTCGCTCGCTCCAAGAGCGACCACGCCGACGCGATGGTGTTGGCCAACATCTTGCGCACCGACCGGCACGCGCATCATGTCCTGCCTGCGGACAGCGAACTGGCCCAAGCGATCGCGGTGCTCGCTCGCTCCCACCAGGACGCGACCTGGCGCCGCACTAAGGCCGTGCAGGAACTTCGTGCCCACCTGCGGGAGTACTACCCCGGATTCCTCGATGCCTTCACAGCAGCTGGTGTCACCAACCTCGCCAGTGCGGACGCCCGAGCATTGCTGGCAATCGCGCCGACACCAGCCGCCGGCGTCAAGCTCACTCGAGCCAGGATCGCCGCGGCGTTGCGCCGCGGCGGCCGCCGGCGCAACATCGATCGGCTGGCTGACGAACTGCTGCAAGCATTGCGGCGACCGCAGCTGCGGCAACTCAGACTTGTTGAGCAGGCGATGGGTGTGCAGGCACTGAGCTTGCTCGCGGTCCTCAATGCCGCCTGCGCGGGAATGGACCAGCTCGCCGAGGCGATCAGCGAGTCCTTCCCGAAGCACCCCGACTACGCGGTGATCACGAGCTTCCCCGGCCTGGCCGACGTCAGCGGTGCTCGGGTGCTTGCCGAGATTGGCGATGACCGATCCCGTTTCGCCGACGCCCGCGCTCTGAAGGCCTACGCCGGCTCGGCCCCCGTCACCCGCGCATCTGGGCGCAGCCACGCCGTCACCCACCGCAGGATCAAGAACGATCGCCTCGCCGCGGTCGGCTATACCTGGGCCTTCATGGCCCTCACCAACGCGCCGGCGGCCCGAGCCCACTACCAACGTCGCCGCGGCCACGGCGACCGTCACGCAGCCGCGCTCCGGAACCTGTTCAACCGGATGCTCGGTCAGCTGCACCACTGCCTGCAGACCACCCAGGTCTACAACGAGCGACTCGCCTTCGCCACGCCGATGCCAGCCGCTGTTTGACCTCAACCCGCTATCGGAGGTCTGTGTCAAACCTCGTGGCCGCCGGTTGTATGGTTGCGGTTGGCCGGCCCGGTGAGTGACTTGTCCGAAGTGCTGGTGAAGGGGTGTGAGCCGGCCGCGCTGGACGCTAGAGTCGCCCCCGCGTGTCCCGCCGGGCCTGCCCCCGCTCGTGTTGTCGCGTCGCGTAGGAGTTGGCGGTAGACGGCATCGGAAAGGCGTCGTTTTAGGCAGCGCAACGCTTCTCGGTGGCTCTTACCGGCGGCTCGTTTCTTTCGGTAGTACGTTCGTCCGGGTGTGTCGCGGGCGATCTGGGTGATCGCCATGGTGTGCAAACAACAGTTGAGCTGGCGGTCTCCGGCACGGGATAAACGATGGCGGGTGACGTCACCTGAGGATGCCGCGATGGGGGCGGTGCCGGTGTAGGAAGCGAACGCGGCCGCCGACCGGAAGCGATGAACTGAGCCGACGCGAGCCAGGATCTTGGCGGCGTTGAGGGTACCGATGCCGCACAGCTCGGCCAGGGTGCTGCCCGTTGTGTCGACGGCGGTGTGGATGTCGGTGGCGGCTTTGGCGATACGGCGGTCGAGCTGGCGGATCTCGGTGACGAGGTCGACAGCCAGGCCGCGCAGCGTCTTGACTGCGGGATCGCGGGGTCGTATTTGGCGCAGCATGTCAGCGGCGTGATCAGCGGTCAGCCCGCGCGGGGCGCCCGCGGGTGTGAGGTGAGTGAGCAGCACGTGCAGGCGATTGACGGTTTGGGTGCGGGTCTTGACTAGGTCGTCACGGTGTTCCACCAGGGCGCGCAGGGCGGTGATGGCCGCATCGACGGTGGCGGTGTTGAGCCGGGTGGCGGTCAAGGCGGCAACGCCAACCGAGACCGCGTCGGCTTCGTCGGTTTTGCGGCCGTGACCGGTGGACAGCACTCGGACCCGGGCAGCGAGTTTGGCCGGCACATCGACGACATCGATGCCGTCGGCGGTCAACCGCTGGGTCAGTGGGGCGCCCAGACCGGCAGCGCCTTCGATCGCCCAGCCGGGGTCGTTCCACCGTTGGGCGAATCCTCGCAGCTGCCGGTAGCCCTGCGGGCTAACTGGGACCCGAATGACGTCCAATGGTTGCAGCGAGGCGTCGAGGGCGGCCGCGGTCCACGATGCCTTGTGCGGGTCTACTGCGATCACGACACGATCGCTAAGTGGTTGTTCAGTCACGGGGTGGTGTTCCTCCTTAGGCTCAACGAATATGAGTAGCGGGAGGGCACACCAACTTTCGGCTTTGCAGGCCTCTCTTCAGCCACTCCCAGCCAGCGGCACCGGCCCGGGACACAAGCCGTCTAAGAGCCAACCCAACTGGGCGACAGATATGGGGCGAGCGATCCCGAACCGGCACCTAGGACATCAAAGCTGCAGACCCTGATGACCTGACCGGTATTGAACAAGTTGGTATGGAGGCTGACTCGGGGCCGAAGGCCTCGGGCTGCAAAAGGACGTGGGTTGCTGCTAGCGGGTGAACACTCGCTGCGGTAGAGCCACATTTGCAATTCAGGAGGCCTCCGGTGAGTTTCAACGGTACGAGTGTCGGGTTGGATGTGCATGCGCTTTCGGTAGTTGCGCATGCCGTCGATGAGGAAAGCGGTCTCGTTGAGCGGGCACGGTTGTGCCCGGACCACGGCGAGGTCCTCAGGTGGTTGGGCCAGCTGCGGGGTCCGCTACGAGTGGCCTACGAGGCTGGGCCGACGGGGTTCGGTTTAGCTCGGGCCTTGGCCGAGGCCCGCATCGAGTGTGTGGTGGCGGCGCCGTCGAAGTTGATCCGCCCAGCTGGGGATCGGGTCAAGACCGACATCAGTGACGCTGCGCATCTGACTCGGCTGCTGCGCCTGGGAGAGATTACGCCGGTCACCGTGCCCGAAGCGGACGTCGAGGCGGTACGAGATTTGGTGCGCGCCCGTGAGGATGCTCGCGCCGACCTGATGCGGGTGCGGCACAGGTTATCCAAACTGCTGCTGCGCCAAGGCCGGGTGTATTCCGGTGGGCAGGCCTGGACCGGGCTGCACGAGACGTGGCTGCGTCAGCAGCGGTTTACCGACGCCCATACCGCAGCAGCATTCGACCATCACTTCGACGCGGTCTTATCGGCGACGGCGGCGCGTGATCACCTCGATGAGCAGATTGTTGGGGTGGCAGCATCGCCGCGGTGGGCCGACACAGTGGACCGCCTGGGATGCCTGCGCGGCATTTCGGCATTGACCGGGCTGGCGCTGGCGGTGGAGATCGGTGACTGGAGCAGATTCACCGGCGCCTCGATTGGGGCCTACGTCGGTCTAGTCCCAACCGAGTACTCCTCGGGCGCCTCGCGGGTGCTGGGCTCGATCACCAAAGCCGGCAACGCCCACGTGCGACGCTTGTTGATCGAAGCGGCCTGGCATCATCGGGCCTCCTACCGCAATCCGGGACCAACGATGCGGGCCCGCTGGGCCAAGGTCGACCCAGCCCTAAAAGCACGCGGGCATGCCGGCAACCGGCGACTGCATCAGCAGTGGTGCCGGTTCCTAGAACGCAAGAAGCACCCCGCAGTCGCCAACGTCGCGATTGCCCGACAACTGGCCGGGTGGTGCTGGTCACTGGCCACCCTGGACTAACCTCGGGCCAGATGACTTGATCGGCAGCACAGCCGGCCGACGGCGAGGTAAGCGAACTAGATCTGCGTATCAACTATGAGCCACAACAAGATTCACACTCTGCCACGTGACGCTCGTGACTAGAAAGCAGCCACCGTTCGCGCCGAACCATCGTCTTGCGGTACCCAACCCGCGCATATCAGTCTGACACCACCGTCGTTGACCAACGACCGCCACCACACCGACTGGCACCGATCAAACGAAGGCCGCCCCGGCACAAAACCGGGGCGGCCTTCACCTGCCTATTGACAAACCATGCCTACATATCAGTTGATCGGGCCGCCCCTGCTCTCCACGGGCACTGCCCGGTCATCATCACCGATCGGTAATCGGCGCCCCCCGTCGACGCCGCGCCGCACACCCGACCGCGACGGGACGGCACTGACCTAGAGGAGGGGCGTCACGATGTCGACCAAGTGGTTGGCGCCGGTAGCCGTCGCGGTCAGCATCTTGCCGAAGACGGCGGCGAGGTCGTGGCTACCGTTGAAGCCGGCGAAGGCCGTACTGCCCGCGCCCCAAGCGGTGGCTCGGTCGTGGTTACCGTTGAAGCCGGCGGAGGCCGTACTGCCCGTGCCCCAAGCGGTGGCGATATCGTGGTTACCGGCGAAGCCGGCGGAGGCCGTACTGCCCGCGCCCCTAGCGATGGCGATATCGTGGTTGCCTTTGAAGCCGGCGGAGGCCGTACTGCTCGTGCCCATAGCGATAGCGATACTGTGGTTAGCGTCAGTGGCGCCGGCGGCGCTATTCCTGCCGAGGGCGAT
>DATMMZ010000338.1:0-16715 GCA_035569455.1 Mycobacterium sp.
GGCGTCCTCGTTGTCACTCATCCAGATCGGGCCGAGGCCCAGCGCCGTCACCTGGAAGGGGTACCAGTAGCTCAGCCCGTAGAAGCCCAAGATCTCGGCGAACTCGCTGATCCGGTAGGTGTCCCAGCGGCAGTCGTAGGCGCCGTACTCGGCCGGCGTCAGCAGGGAGGCGAAGATGCGCTCTCGCCCGATGTGATTCAGGAAGTCGGAGTACCAGGCCCGGTCGTGGTCGTCCTTCTTCAGTCGCGCCTTTCCGCGGGACTCGAAGAAGTCCACCGTCGAGGCCAAGATCTCCCCGGAACGAGCGTCAGGGTACCGGCGCACCAGGTGGTTGGGATTGAGCAGCATGACGGGGCCTCCCGGGGAAACAACGAGCAAAAGAACCACGGTGACGGTACGTCACTAGCGCGGCTAGGGTACAGCGACACCGACCACGTGGCGCTGTCACGCCAACCTCGACGACTTCGACGCCGCCGTCATCGGTTGCCGGCTCGATAGCCGATGCCTTTTTCTGCTCGGTGGCAAATATGGCCAGGCTGGCCGGCACGATGAGCAATCCGAGCAATAGGGCGGGCCAGTTCACCGCTCGTCCGCCCGCCATCTCAACGAGAAGAGCGACGGCCGGTATCAATGCCAGCGCATGAACTCGAGTACGCCGGGTTGCAGTTGCTCAACATGACTCCCGAATCGACGGAATGGCTCGAAGCGGTGCGCTTGCTGCGTTGACCGAAACTGAGCCGAGAAAACGCCTCTGTTGGTTTACCGCCGTGTCGACCTAGCATCAGTGGCGTGTCAGACCTAAATACCGCTCGCGGAACCATCGATACCGCACATCTCGGCGTCACGCTCATGCATGAGCACGTGTTCATCATGACCACCGAAATCGCGCTGAACTATCCCGAAGCCTGGGGCGACGAGGAAAAGCGGGTGGCCGACGCCATTGCGCGCCTCAACGAACTGAAGTCCCGGGGCGTGGACACCATCGTCGACCTCACGGTGATCGGGCTGGGGCGCTACATCCCGCGAATCGCTCGTGTCGCCGCCGCCACCGACCTGAACATCGTCGTGGCGACCGGCCTGTACACCTACAACGACATTCCGTTCCGCTTCCACTACGAGGGCCCGGGCGGGCTGCTGGACGGCCCCGAGATCATGACCGACATGTTCGTCCGCGACATCGAAGAGGGCATCGCCGACACCGGCATCAAGGCCGGAATCCTCAAATGCGCCACCGACGAGCCCGGGCTCACCCCGGGTGTCGAGCGGGTGCTGCGCGCGGTCGCCCAGGCGCACAAGCGCACCGGGGTGCCGATCTCCACGCACACTCATGCCGGGCTGCGGCGCGGCCTCGAGCAGCAACGCATCTTCGAAGAAGAGGGCGTCGACTTGAGCCGGGTCATCATCGGCCATTCCGGCGACAGCACCGACGTCGGCTACCTCGAGGAACTCATCTCCGCCGGCTCCTACCTCGGGATGGACCGGTTCGGCATCGACGTGATCCTGCCGTTCGAGGAGCGGGTGAACATCGTGGCGCAGATGTGCGAGCGCGGGCACGCCGACAGGATGGTGCTCTCGCACGACGCCAACTGCTACTTCGACGCGCTCCCCGAACAGCTCGTGCCGCAGATGGCGCCGAACTGGAACTACCTGCACATCCACAACGACGTGATCCCTGCGCTCAAGGAGCGCGGTGTCACCGACGAGCAGCTGCACACCATGTTGGTCGACAACCCGCGCCGCATCTTCGAGCGGCAGGGTGCCTATGAGTGAGCCGGTCCCCCCGATCGGCACCCAGATCTCGGCGCTGGCCGAACTCGCTCCCGACGAGCCGGCAGTCAGTTGCGGTGGGCGCACGATCAGCCGCGGCGAACTCGATCGGTCGACCAATCGGCTGGCTCGCGCCTATGCCGAGCGCGGCGTCGGCGTCGGCGACTACGTGACCATCGTGCTGCCCAACTCCGTCGAATGGGTGCAGGCGGCGGTGGCGTGCTGGAAGTTGGGTGCGGTGCCGCAGCCGCTGTCCCCGCGGTTGCCCGAGACGGAGTTCCAGGCCCTGCTGAACTTGCGGCCACGCGCCCTGCTGATCGGACGGTCCAGCGGCGAAATCCCCAGCGTGCCAGCGGATTTCACTCCTGACCCGATGTTGTCTGACGGCCCGTTGCCGGAAGCGGTGTCGCCGTGCTGGAAGTCCTTGGCGTCCGGTGGCAGCACCGGACGTTCCAAGCTCATCGAAGCCGGCGGCGACAGCCGAATCCCGCCGGCGATCGGGTATCCCATGGGCGCTCAGGAGGGCGATACCACCCTGGTGCCGGTGCCCCTGAGCCACAACACCGGCATGACCACTGCGGCTGTCGCACTGCTGATGCGCCACCACCTGGTGCTGATGAGCCGGTTCGACCCGCACGAATTTCTCCGGTTGATCACCGATCATCGCGTCACATTCCTGGCGACGGTCCCGACGATCATGCAGCGGGTGCTGCCGGTCTACCACGCCAGCCCAGGGTCCTATGACCTGTCTTCGATCCGGCGATTCTGGCATGTCGGGGCGCCGTGCCCGCCAGCTATCAAGCGGGCATGGATCGACCTGCTGGGTCCCGAAGTGGTCTGGGAGCTGTACGGCGGCACCGAATTACAGGCGCTGACCTTCATCTCCGGCGATCAATGGCTGAGCCATCCCGGCTCGGTCGGCTTAGTGGTCAGCGGAGAGATGAAGGTGCTCGACGACGACGGCAATTCCTGCCCCCCCGGTGTGGTCGGCGAGATCTATATGCGGCCCAACCGCGGCAGCGCACCGACCTACCGGTATGTCGGCGTGACGGCGAAGACCCGCGACGGATGGGACTCGCTGGGCGATCTCGGCTATTTCGACGCCGACGGGTTCCTGTACTTGTCGGACCGCCGAGTCGACATGTTCACCGTCGGTGGCCGCAACGTCTACCCCGCCGAGGTCGAGGGAGCCCTGTCGGCGCACCCGGCCGTGCTGTCTTGTCTCGTCGTCGGCGTCCCCGACCCGAACGCCGGTGATCTCGGTCAAGTGCCGTACGCCCTGGTGCATGCGGTCGACGGAGCCGCACTCGACGCCACGGCCGTCCAGGAGTTTCTGCGCGACCGCATCGAGGCGTACAAGGTGCCGCGCATGGTCGAATTCGTCGACACTCCCCTGCGCGACGACGCCGGCAAGGCTCGTCGGTCGGCGGTGCGTGATGAGGTCATCGCGCGCTTGCGGGCCGGGGAGCATCGCACATCCGCAACGACGTGATTCCGGCGCTCAAGGCGCGATGGCGTCCGCCTCAAGATCGACGACCTGGCTCGACGCTTCGGCCGGCTTTTTGCGTTTCTCCCAGCGCCGCAACGCTTCCCGGGCGGGCGACTCGACCAGGGCGTAGCTGACGGCCGCGATCGCGAAACCGAAGACCAGCGTCATAATCAACACCGTGGGCATCCGGCCGGTAAACGGGAACGTCCCGATCACCGGGAACACCATGGCCAGCGCGGCCAAGTGCCAGATGAACAGGCCGTAGGACCAACGCCCCAGCGTCACCATCGTGGTGCTGCCCAGCAGCCGGTGACGCGTGTCAGGACGATCCAGCACCAACGGCGCCACCAGCGCGAACGTCACCAGGGAGCCCATCGTCGTCTTCACCGCGAATTGCGTCGCGGTGCCCGGAATCAGTCCCTCCGGACCTGCCAGCGGGGACGCCGCCACCAGGAAGGCCAGCACCGCTACCGCAGCCATCAGCACCCGCCGCCGGGCCAACCGGTGCGGCCACCCGATCGGACTGTAGGCCCACTCGGCCAGCAACATGCCGGCCGCGAACCAGGAGAAGAACGCCGGCGGCCAGTTCAGCGGGTTGATCCCGGACTGAACTTGCAGCGGAACCCAGCCCCAGGCCCAGCTGAGTGCGCCCAGGGCGGCGATCGCCGGCACCCGGGCGCCGACCGGGACTCGGCGAGCCAGCAACGCCAGGATGGGCAATGCCAGGTAGAAGCTGACCTCGACGGACAGGCTCCACATCTGGGTCAGGCCGCCGGTCAGGGTGAGCGGCACATAGATCTGGGTCAGCGTCAGGTTCGCCAGCCATACGGTCAGGCTGGCGTGGTCGGCGTCGGGCAGCAGGGACAGGATCACCACGACCGCCACCACATAGGCCGGCATGATCCGCACCACCCGTGATCGCAGGTAGTGACCGGTGGGGGGACGCGGCCCCAGGTCTCGCGCCGCGGCGGCGTGTCCGCGCCACAACAGGAATCCCGACAGCGCGAAGAACACCGCCACCGCAAGGTCGAAACGGCCGAACAGCCGGCCCGCGGCACCGCTGGTGTGCCCCGTCTGAAAAGCGACGTGGGTAACGACCACGCCCATGGCCGCGCATGCGCGCATCCCCTCGACGGCGGGCAGGAAACTGCGGACCCCACCTACCTGCTGGCCATCGGTCACCATCACAGTCTGCCTGTGACGTGTGGCCGGGCGAATCGGGTACACCCATTTACCCGGCATCCTGCTGTTAGGGTCGAACGGGTTTTGCTTCGCTGTTTGGTCAGGTCGGCGACCGACGAGTCCATGGACCACAAGGAGGTCACACCAACGTGAACCGAGCCGTCATGTTGCGGTTCGCCGCATGCGGAACCATCGGACTCGGAGCCGCCCTGTTGATCGCCGCGCTGCTGTTGTCGACGTACACCAGCAGCAGGATCACCAAGATCCCCCTCGATATCGACGCCACATTGATCAGCGACGGCACCGGAACCGCACTCGACTCGGCGTCCTTGTCCGGTGAGCACATCGTCATCAACCAGAACGTGCCGCTAGTATCCCAGCAGCAGATCACCGTCGAATCGCCCGCCAACGCCGATGTGGTCACCCTCCAAGTCGGCACGTCGGTCCGGCGCACCGACAAGCAAAAGGACAGCGGACTGCTGCTGGCGATCATCGACACCGTCACCCTCAACCGCAAGACGGCCATGGCTGTTTCGGACGACACCCACACCGGTGGCTCGGTCCAGAAGCCGCGCACCATCAATGACGAGAACCCGCCGACCGCGATGCCGCTGCGGCACGACGGGCTGTCCTACCGGTTTCCATTCCACACCGAGAAGAAGACGTACCCCTATTTCGATCCGATCGCGCAGAAGGCGTTTGACGTCAACTACCAAAGCCAGGAAGACGTCAACGGATTGACCACGTACCGCTTCACACAGGACGTCGGCTACAACGCCGACGGCAAACTGGTGGCTCCGGTCACCTACCCATCGCTCTACGCCGGCAATGAGGACGGCAAGGTCACCGCCTCCGCGGCGCAGTGGGGCCTGCAGGGCGGCGATCCGGCAGAGCAGATCACCATGATGCGCTACTACGCCGCGCAACGGACCTTCTGGGTGGACCCGGTGTCGGGCACCATCGTCAAGGAAACCGAGCACACCAACCACTACTACGCCCGTGATCCGCTCAAGCCAGAGGTGACGCTGGCCGATTACAAGGTCACCTCGACGGAGGACACCGTCGAATCCCAGGTCAATTCGGCTCGCGACGAACGCGACCGGCTGGCGCTATGGTCGCGGGTGCTGCCGATCACGTTCACTGCGGTTGGCTTGATCGCGCTGATCGGTGGCGGATTGCTGGCCTCCTTCAGCCTGCGGACCGAAAGCGCGCTCACCGAGCCCGGGCTGGGCCGCGACGAGCATGAATTCGGCCGCGGCGAGGAGCGGGTACCCGGTGCTGAAGCCGAGACCGAGCAGCTGCCCACGCAACGCCCTGACCTACATGATGATGATCCGGGTCCACCCGAGGCGGATCCGCCCCAACTACCCTCAGGTGAGGCGGCCCCGCCCGATCCGGCGCCACCCGAGCAGGGGCCCGCTAGCCCCGACCCGCCCGAGCGGGGTTAGCTCGGCTGCGTGATCGGGGTACGACGCTGGGCCGCGCAGTGGTCCCAGCCGGGGTACGCGTTGTTTCTCGCGCTGCTCGTGGTTGCGCCGCTACTGAGGCCCGGGTACTTGCTGCTGCGGGATGCGGTGTCCACGCCCCGGTCGTATCTGTCCGATAGCGCCCTGGGCGTCACGTCGGCTCCGCGGGCGACGCCGCAAGATTTCGCGGTGGCGCTGGCCTCGCATCTCCTCGACGGCGGCATTGTGGTCAAGGTCCTGCTCGTCCTGGGGCTGTGGCTCGCGGGATGGGGCGCGGCCAGATTGGTCGCGACGGCGCTGCCCTCGGCGGGCGTGAGCGGCCAGTTCGTCGCGATCACGCTGGCGATCTGGAATCCCTATGTCGCTGAACGGCTGCTGCAGGGGCATTGGAGCCTGCTGCTCGGCTATGGCTGTCTGCCATGGGTGGCAACGACGATGCTGACAATGCGATCGGCGGATGACACCGGCTGGTCGGGGCTTTTCAAGCTGGCCTTCTGGATCGCACTGGCCGGGCTGACCCCGACCGGGATGATGCTGGCCGCGACGGTGGCGCTGGTCTGCGTGGCTGTCCCCGGCGCGGGCCGGCCGCGTTGGCTGTGCGCCGCCGCGACGTTGGGCGGCGCACTGGTGGCGGCGCTGCCCTGGCTGACCGCAGCAGTGGTGGGCTCGTCGTTGACCCCCCACACGGCGGCGAACGCGCTCGGGGTGACCGCGTTCGCACCGCGCGCCGAGCCCGGTCTTGGCACGCTTGCCAGCCTGGCCAGCCTCGGCGGGATCTGGAATGGTGAGGCCGTACCCAGTTCGCGGGCAACGCTTTTCGCGGTGTCGTCGGCTGTGGTGCTGCTGGGTGTGGTAGCGGCCGGCCTGCCGGCAACGGCGCGTCGTCCAGCGATGGTGCCGTTGCTGGCGCTGGCGGCGCTGTCGGTCGTATTACCGGCTGCGCTGGCGACCGGACCGGGCCTGCATGTGCTGCGCACGTTGGTTGACGCCGCGCCCGGTTTCGGTGTGCTGCGCGACGGGCAGAAGTGGGTGGCGCTCGCGGTGCCGGGATACACCCTTGCGGGCGCCGGCGCGGTCGTGACGCTGCGACGTTGGCTAAGGCCGGCCGCGGCGGCGTTAGTCTGCTGCCTCGCGTTGATCCTGGCGCTGCCCGACCTGGCTTGGGGAGTCTGGGGCAAGGTTCAGCCGGTGCACTACCCACCCGGATGGGTGGCGGTGGCGGCGGCGATCAACGCCGATCCCGGGGTGGTTGCGGTGTTGCCCGCCGGCACCATGCGGCGGTTCGCCTGGTCCGGTCCGGCGCCGGTGCTCGATCCGCTGCCCCGCTGGGTGCGCGCCGACGTGCTGACCACCGGTGACCTGGCCATTTCCGGGGTGACCGTTCCAGGGGAGGGCAATCATGCCCGGGCGGTACAGGACTTGCTTCTGGCCGGCCCCGATCCTTCTGCCCTGGCACCGGCCGGCGTGGCGTGGCTGGTCGTCGAATCGGACAACGCCGGTGACATGGGGATGGCCGCACGCACCCTCGACAGGCTGGCACCGGCCTACCGCGATCACGAATTCGCCCTTTACCGGATCGGCGGGACCAGCGCGGGGGTGCCGGCCGACCGCCGTCTGGCCGTGCTCATTGCGCACCTGGTGTGGCTGTCGATGCTGGCGTTGGGGGCTGTTGCGATGCTGGCAAGCCAAATGCGCCGACGCCGACCACGTCACCAAACTCATTGCCGGACCTGGGGTTTACATCTGTGACGGGTGCGTCGGCCGCTGTGTCGACGTGCTCAACCTTGATGTCCCCGTTCAGAAGCCCACCGTCCCGGAATGGGCAAGCATGACCGACAAGGCTAGAGCACACCGCTGACGAAGTCGCCGGCTTGCACCGCTGCCAGCACGCCGCGCATCGCATCGGCGCTTTGCCGCCAGGAGAATTCGGCGCTGCGCACCTGAGCCTTGGCGCCGAGTTGGGTGCGCTGAACCGGATCGGACAGCAGTTGTTCGAGGCGGTCCACCAGCTCGTCGTGGCTGTCGACCAATATCCCGGTCACCCCGTCGATGATCGAGTCGGACAGACCGCCGGAGGATCGGTAGCCGATGGTCGGCACCTTGTGCTGGGCCGCCTCCACCACCGCGAGACCCCAGCCCTCCTTGCGTGAGGGCAGCACCTGCACCCAAGAGTGTTGCAGCACATGGTGTTTGGTCACGTCGTCGACGTGACCGTGAAAGGTCACCGCGTCGGCGATGCCCAGGCGGTGGACGTGGTCGACGAGCCGCTCTCCCCACCATCCGCCGCCGACGATGTCGAGGTGCAGTGTGGGTATCCGTGACCGCAGCTCCGCGACCGCCTCCACCGCATCCTCGATCTGCTTGTGCGGCACCAGCCGCGACAACGCAACCACTCGCGGTCGGGCCGCGCGCGGGCCGGACAACGATTGCGGCGGCGCCTCGTCGAGACCGTTGCGCACCACCGCGATCCGCGCGTTGTCGACGCCCAGCGCGACCAGATCGCGGGCCGACGGCAGTGACACCGTCAGGTATTGATTGCGCCTGTGCACCCGTGGCGACAACGTCGACTCGACAAACCAGCCGAGCCTGCCGGTCACCGGCCCGGCCACCGGCCACTGCTCGCGATGGCAATGGTGCACCAGCACCACCACCCGCCGGCCGTAGACCAGCCGGGCCAGGAACGGCAGCCCGTTTTGGGTATCGACGACCACATCAGGCCGCACTCGCCGCAGCGGGCCGAGCCGCAACCGTGCCCCGGCCATTGCCAGCAACGCCCAGACGTAGACGGAGTAGCGCCCGCCGGCCCGGCTGATCTGAACGCCGTCGACCACTTCGCGTCGCGGCGCACCGAGGTAGCGGGCGGTGCGCAGGGTGACGGCAATGCCGGAGGCGGCCAGTTGGCCGCCGATGCGCTGCAAGTAGGTTTCGCTGCCGCCGCCCTGCGGGTGCCCGGTATCGCGCCAACACAGCAGGAGCACCGAGCGGAGATCAGACATTGTTCGACAGCCTAGCCTCGTTGACGGCGACTACCCCGCGACGGTGCTCACTTTGTTTGCCTACGAGCGACAGTCCGTAGGGTGTGGCCGGTGGTAGTAACGGACCTCTTCGCACGGCGCGCGACGCTGGCCCGTTCGCTGCGGCTGCTGTCGGAGTTCCAGTACGAGCAGCCGGACCCGGCCCGGTTCTACGGCGCGCTGGCTACGGACACTGCGGTGATGGTCAGCGATCTGTGGCTGGCCGCACACGGCGAGCCTCCGGTGGGCCGTACTTTGCTCGACGTCGGCGGCGGGCCGGGGTTTTTCGCGGCAGCGTTCGCCGACGCCGGTGTCCGCTACGTTGGCGTCGAACCGGACCCCAGCGAGATGCACGCGGCCGGCTCGGCTGTCGGCCAGGGGGCCCAAAAGACAGGGGTCGAGTTCGTCCGCGCGTCGGGCATGGCGCTGCCGTTCGCCGACGACTCGGTGGACATCTGCTTGTCGTCGAATGTCGCCGAACACGTGCCACAGCCCTGGCAGCTCGGCGGCGAGATGCTGCGGGTGACCAAACCGGGCGGCCTGGCGGTGCTGTCCTACACCGTCTGGTTGGGCCCGTTCGGTGGGCATGAGATGGGCCTGACCCACTACCTGGGTGGCGCTCGCGCGGCCGCCCGCTACGCCCGCAAACACGGTCACCGGGCGAAAAACGACTACGGGTCGTCGTTGTTCGCGGTGTCGGCCGCCGACGGTCTGAACTGGGCCGCGAGCACGGGGGCCGCGGTGGCCGCATTTCCGCGCTACCACCCCCGATGGGGGTGGTGGCCGACGTCCGTGCCGGTGCTGCGCGAGTTCCTGGTGAGCAATCTGGTGCTGGTGCTCCAGCCGCGATAATGGAACATGTTCTCGTTTTGCGTCGGCTTGGGTAGGGTGGCGGCCATGAGCGATGACGCTAAGACCGAATACGACAAACTCTTCATCGGCGGCAAATGGACGGAACCGTCGACCTCCGAAGTCATCGAGGTGCACTGTCCGGCCACCGGCGCGTACGTCGGCAAGGTGCCGATGGCGGCGGCGGCCGACGTTGACGCCGCGGTCGCCGCGGCCCGGGCGGCATTCGACAACGGCACCTGGCCCACGACGCCACCGAAGGAGCGCGCGGCCGTGATCGCCAACGCGCTCAAATTGCTGGAGGAGCGCAAGGAGCTGTTCGCCAAGCTGCTCGCCGACGAGACCGGTCAGCCGCCGACCACCGTCGAGACGATGCACTGGATGGGTTCGATGGGGGCGATGAACTTCTTCGCCGGCCCTGCCGTCGAGCAGGTCAAGTGGCGGGAGATCCGCAACGGCGCCTACGGGCAGACCATCGTCCATCGTGAGCCGATCGGTGTGGTGGGCGCGATCGTGGCGTGGAACGTGCCGCTGTTCCTTGCGGTCAACAAGCTGGGCCCAGCGCTGCTGGCGGGCTGCACGGTGGTGCTCAAGCCGGCCGCCGAAACCCCGCTCACCGCAAACGCTTTGGCGGAGGTGTTCGCCGAGGCCGGCCTGCCCGAGGGCGTGCTGTCGGTGGTGCCCGGCGGGATCGAGACCGGGCAAGCGCTGACCTCCAACCCGGACGTCGACTTGTTCACCTTCACCGGCAGCTCGGCCGTCGGCAAGGAGGTGGGCAGGCGCGCCGCGGAGATGCTCAAGCCGTGCACCTTAGAGCTCGGTGGGAAATCGGCGGCCATCATCCTCGAGGACGTCGACCTGGCCGCCGCGGTCCCGATGATGGTGTTCTCCGGGGTGATGAACACGGGGCAGGCCTGTGTGGGCCAGACCCGCATCCTGGCGCCGCGCTCGCGTTACGACGAGATCGTAGACGCGGTAAGCGCTTTCGTGCAGGTGCTACCGGTCGGGCCGCCGTCGGACCCGGCCGCCCAGATCGGGTCGCTGATCTCGGAGAAGCAGCGCGCCCGGGTCGAGGGCTACATCGCCAAGGGTGTCGAGGAGGGCGCACGGCTGGTGTGCGGTGGCGGCCGTCCCGAAGGCCTGGACAACGGTTTCTTCGTGCAACCCACCGTCTTCGCCGACGTCGACAACAAGATGACGATCGCGCAGGAGGAGATCTTCGGCCCGGTGCTCAGCATCATCCCCTACGACACCGAGGAAGACGCGATCAAGATCGCCAACGATTCGGTGTACGGCCTGGCCGGTAGCGTCTGGACCACCAATGTGCCGCACGGCATCGAGATCTCGGAGAAGATCCGCGCCGGAACGTACGCAATCAACTGGTACGCCTTCGATCCCGGATGCCCGTTCGGTGGCTACAAGAACTCCGGCATCGGCCGCGAGAACGGGCCAGAAGGCGTCGAGCACTTCACCCAGCAAAAGAGTGTGCTGATGCCGATGGGCTACACCGTAGATAGCTAGGGGCGGCTCAGGAGGCTAGCCCCTGTCAGAAGCCGGTGTGGCACGGCACATTACCTCGGGCGGGCATGGTACGCAGGTGGTGGGACGTTACTCGCTAGGTGAGGAATGCCGTGCTGCATCGTTTGGCGCGTCTGGCCATCACTGCACCGGGCTTGATTGTCGCGGTGGCAGTGCTCTTCGCCGTAGGCGCCGGCTGGTACGGGTCTTCGGCCACCAAAAGCCTGTCGGCCGGCGGCTTTCAGGACCCGGCGGCCGAGTCTTCGCGCGCCGGTCGGCTACTGGCCGACAAGTTCGGTCACGGCGACCTGCAGCTGATCTTCATGGTCACCGCCGAAGGGGGTGTCCATAGCGCGGCGGCGCGCTCCGTCGCGACCGATATCGTCGAACGGCTGCACAATTCGCCGTTCGTTAGTGAGGTGAGTTCGACCTGGACGGCCACACCGACCGGTGCGGCCGCGCTGAGCAGCAGGGACGGCAAATCCGGGCTCGTCATCGCCGCCATTTCCGGTGGTGGCAGCGAGGGACAAGAGCATGCGAAAGCGCTGGTTCGGCAGCTGGTTGTGCCGCATGAGGGTGTCACGGTCCGCGCCGGCGGTCCCGCGATGGCCTACGTGCAGATCAATGCCCAAACCAAGCGGGATCTGGTGGTGATGGAATCCATAGCGATCCCGCTGAGCTTCCTGGTGCTGGTGTGGGTGTTCGGTGGGCTGTTGGCGGCTGCGTTGCCCGTGGCGGTGGGCCTGCTGGCGATCGCGGGCACCACCGCTGTGCTCCGCGCCGTCGCGTTGACCACTGAGGTGTCGATCTTCGCGCTCAACCTCACCGTCGCGCTGGGCCTGGCATTGGCGCTGGACTACACACTGCTGATCATCAGCCGGTTCCGCGAAGAGCGGGCCGACGGCGCTGACCGCGACGAGGCAATGACCCGCACCATGGCGACCGCGGGCCGCACAGTGTTGTTCTCGGCGTTGACCGTCGGGTTCTCGATGGGCGCGCTGGCGCTGTTCCCGATGTACTTCCTGAAATCGTTCGCCTTCGCGGGCGCTGCCGTGGTCGCGCTGACGGCGGTTGCGGCGCTGTTGGTGGCACCGGCCGCCATCGTGCTGCTCGGCGACCGCGTTGATGCGCTGGACGTGCGACGGTTGGGCCGCCGGCTGCTGCGCCGCCCGACCCCGGCGGCCCGGCCGGTGCAACAACTCTCCTGGTACCGGTTGACGAAGTTCGTGATGCGCCACGTCGTTCTGGTCGGACTTCCGGTGATCGCACTGCTGGTAGTGCTCGGTGCGCCGTTCCTCGGCGTGCGGTGGGGATTCCCCGACGATCGGGTGCTACCCGGTTCGGCCTCCACACGCCAAGTAGGCGACCAGCTGCGGGACAACTTCCCGAGCGACCCGGCCTCCGCGGTGACCGTGGTCATCCCCCATAGCAGCGATGTCAGCACAGCTGAGCTGGCGCGCTACGCCGCGCAGCTGTCCCGGGTCGCCGGCGTGTCCTCCGTGTCGGCACCCGGGGGCTCCTACGTCGGCGGTGTGCGGGTGGGGCCGCCCACCGCCGACACCGGGATGGCCGATGGTAGCGCCTTCTTGACCGTGTCGAGCACAGCGCCGCTGTTCTCCGCGGCCTCCGAGACCCAGCTCGACCGGTTGCATGCCGTTCCGGGACCCTCCGGTGAGCGTGTCCAGCTGACCGGGACTGCTCAGATCACGCACGACAGCGCGGCGGCGATCAACGCTCGCCTGCCGTTGGTGCTGGGGGTGATCGCGGCCGTCACCCTTGTGCAGCTGTTCCTGCTGACCCGTAGCGTCGTGCTGCCGTTGAAGGCGTTGCTACTCAACGTCTTATCGCTTACCGCCGCATTCGGCGCGCTGGTCTGGGTTTTCCAGGACGGCCACCTCGGCGGACTGGGTACCACTGTCACCGGCACGCTGGTGCCGAATATCCCGGTTTTGCTGTTCTGCATCGCGTTTGGGCTGTCCATGGATTACGAAGTGTTTCTGATCTCCCGCATCAACGAGTACTGGCTGCAAAGTAGTCAGACTCGCGCCGACAATGACGAGAGTGTCGCCCTCGGCCTGGCTCGCGTTGCCCGCGTGGTGACAGCCGCGGCCTTGGTGATGTCGATTTCGTTCGCGGCATTGATCGCCGCCCAGGTATCCATCGTGCGGATGTTTGGCCTGGGTCTCACGTTGGCGGTGCTGATGGACGCCACCCTGGTGCGCATACTGCTGGTTCCCGCGTTCATGCACGTGTTGGGCCGAGCCAATTGGTGGGCCCCGCATCCTTTGGCCTGGTTGCGCGGTCATGTCAGGATCGGTGAGGCACGCCCGCAGACCGAGGCCAACGGATAACAGTAGGCCAACCTTGTCAGCTCACGATCGCCGAACCATCGCCTCCGGGTGCCCTGACGGCGCGCAACTTGGGGACTCCATTTCGATGACGCGGATCTCGCCGGTAGCGCCGTCCACTTCGACAACCGATCCACTCGGAAGTCGCCTCGAGGCGCCGTTAGCGTTGACAACGCACGGAACGCCGAATTCTCGTGCCACCACAGCCGCGTGTGACATCGGACCACCGAGATCGGTCACTACAGCCGCTGCGTATGCGAACGCAGGGGTGTACCCGACGTCGGTGACCTCGGCCACGAGAATCTCTCCTGGCTGTAGGTCGTCGATCGTCTCCGGACGCACGATGCGGACGCGGCCGCGGACTCGTCCGCCGCAGATGGCGCGGCCGTACATGGTCTCGCCGACGGCGAGTAACGTCACCGATGTGTCTGCCGGCCACCAGCTTTCAGAAAAGGCTGGTGGCGGTGAAACCGCAGCCAGTGCACGTTGCTCGGCGCGACGCCGCGCCACGACGTCAGAGACATTGGGCGGCAACGAGTTGAGCTCATCGACGAGCAGATAGAATACGTCGTCCGCGGTCTCGAAGACGCCGGCGCCGGTGAGTCTGCGCCCGTACTCGCGGAGCATCAGGCGCAACACCCAGATGGCACGAATCACCTTATCGCGACGCACTTCACGGTCTCGCAGTTGCCACGCTGCGAGCAGGGCAATCGGGCGGACCGGGATCGGGATCCGTGGCCTTTGGGGTGTCAAAGGTGCTGAGGTACCCAGCGATTTAGCTACCATGCGGACAAAGAGTTCAGGGTTATCGGCATAGGTGCTCGACCGCATCTCCGCTTCGGCCGGACCGCGATGCCCGATAGATGCCAATTCCGCGGCGAAAGCGGCATAGAACTCGGGTACCTGCTCGCGCAGCGCGTCAAGGTGCTCGCCGGGCTCGCCCAGGAGTTTTGTCACGACGGGATCGCGTTGGGCGCGAGCCACCAACCGGCGTACCGCATCCAGCGAGTGCGCGCTCACCAGATCCGGCCCGGCCATCGGCGTAATGTCGTGTCCGGTCAATCGACGCAGGAAAAAGCCGTAGGCCGTGCACAACAGGATCGACGCCGACGCCAAAACCCAGCCGTGCACCACATGATCGCGCGCCAAAGCGATCTGGCTGAGCAGCCGCTGGTCGCTCATATCTGTGAAGTCTTGGCCAACAGATCGTTCCAACCGGTCGATATCGGCTACGAAATCTCTGGTGTCGCTGGCCGATCCCGCGCTGATTCCAACGAATTTGGTGCCATATATCAGGATGTCGCGCAGTTGTCCTGTAGCGCTGCGGGATTCGCGCGGAGGACGCTCCGCACCGAACAGCGGAATGGCGGCGATCGTGGGTCCGAAGAACTGGCCGAGTATCGTTGAGGTATTGGCAAACGGCACGATTTCGGCCATAAAGTGCACGGAGGTCACTCCTCCGTACAGTCGGTGCGCAAATACTCCGATGGTTCGCAACGCCATCTCACGCTGCACCACCCCTCCGGGCCGCAGCGTCGCGGCGATCCTCACACCGCCAGCGCGCACGCCCCGTACCGTCACCGACGCGGACGACGGTGAGAATGGTCCGGGGAGCGCCTCGGCGAGGTTCGTCGCGACGAATGTCGGAAAGCGCGGGTCGATCGGGGTGTCGAACTCGCCGTCGCCACCCTCGGGCCCGGCCGGCACCGGCACGACTCCGTCGACTGCGGCGCCCTCGACCGCCGGGATGCTATCAACACGGCCCACTCGCCATGGCACCGATATCGTTCTCCCGCCAAAAGATACCCGACCGCGAACCGCGAGCCCGAAATCAGCTGCGCATTCCTCCGCGCTCCAAACCGGGTCGAATCCCCATGTATTTTCCAGCCGCGTGGTGTCCATAAATGGGAAGTCCAGTGACGGCACCCATTCAGACCCTGGCCGTACGGCGAGCGCACGACGCAGCACCCCCGGGCGAAGCCGCACCAGCGGCCGCCCGATCGTGGCCGCCAACCCTTTGAGCGTCAGAACCCCGGCGGCGGCAAGGTTGACGGCGCCGCCTTCGACGCAGTCGTCGAGGACCGCGCGGACCAGGAGTCGTTGTATGTCATCGGTGTGCACGACCTGCAGCGGGTGATCCCCGGACCCCGCAACGTCGAGCAGTATGGGGGCGGCCAACAATCGGAGCACGGCATTGTCTACTTCGCGACCGAGCACCAAAGCCGAGCGGACTCCGACCCATTCGACACCGGCGTTGGCGATCATCGTCTCGACGGCTGTAGGCGGGACCTCGTCTTCGGTCGATGGATCTATCAGGTCCGCATGCGTGCCGTAGACCAGTGCGGACGAGACGAAAACGATCCGCCGCGAGCCGGAGATCGTCATCGCCTCAAGCAGATTAGCCGTGCCACCGACGTTGACATCCCGGGTCAACCGACGGCCGGAACCCCCAGCACAGTGGACAACAGCCTCCGCGCCTATGACGGCACGCCGGACCGCTATCGCGTCGCGGATATCGGCTTCGGCGAAATCCATTGCCAAAGGCCAGCTATCGGGACGTCGACGGGCCAGGCCAACCACGTTGTGGCCCGCGTTGTGCAGCCTGGACGCAACTCCACGACCAACAACGCCGCCAGCCCCGGTTACGACGATCTTCATCCGCGACCCTCTGCCTAGTTACTTCTGACTCGAGTAGTTATCGGTAACGTGTTTGACCAAGGTTTCCACATCCATGCTGTCGATTGAAGCGGGCGTGGGAATTTCGGCTTCGGTTGCCACTGCCGATCCAGGTGAATCGGCCAGACCCAGCAGGGTACCTAGAATCCCGGCTTCACGCAGCCGTGAAATAGGTATCGACGTCAAGATCTGGCGAACGCTGTCCTCATCAATGCCGTTAGTGCCCGGATTGCCGTTGGTATCGGCGCCTTGAAAGTTGTCTAGTAGGTGGCGGGCCACTGCGGTGGGGGTGGGGTAGTCGAAGATCAGGGTGGGTGAGAGGGCGAGCCCGGTCGCGGTTTTCAGACGGTTGCGCAGCTCGACAGCGGTCAGCGAGTCAAACCCGAGGTCTTGGAAAGTTTTGTCC
>DATMMZ010000339.1:0-37355 GCA_035569455.1 Mycobacterium sp.
CAGCATCATTCTGGTGCCGTAGTACTTGCGGTAGATGTTCAAGATCGGCAGGATCAGCAGGTCGGCGTAGATGAATGCGATGACACCGCCGAAGCTGATGCCTCCGTTCCACAGCACCGCGGCCAGTGGCACATTGCCGATTGAGCAGACGAAGGACACGATCGCCACGGCGGGTCCCACGATCGGTCCCCACAGCGCTGACCAGCCCGGATGATCAGCCAAAAAGAAGCTCTGCCAAAACGTTTGGGGTACCCACGCCGCGATGGCACCCGCGATCAACAGCCCGAGAACGAGGTCGCGCAGGATCGCCAACCACTCCATGACGAACACGTGCGAGACCGAGGTAAAGCCCTGCGGGGAAAACAGCCGCCGCCAAAATGACCCTTCGCCTTTGATGGACATGTCCATGGCGGCGTGGCCTTCCATCGAGCCGGCCAATCCGCGCTCGGCCTGTTCGCGGGCGGCATCGATGAGCCGGGAGCGCACGAACAGCCGGAACAATATGGCCAGTGCGACGATCATCAGCGGGCCACCGACGAACTCCGCGGCGGTGAACTGCCAGCCCATGAGTAGAGCCAGGATGATGCCCAACTCCACCACGAGGTTGGTCGAGCCGATCTCGAACGCCATGGCGGCGGTGAAGTTGGCACCTTTGCGGAACAGGGACCGGGCCAAGGCCACGGCGGCATACGAGCACGACGACGATGCCGCTCCCAGCCCGGCCGCCATTGCCAGGGTGCGCGGCCGGTCGTCGCCCATCAGGGCAACGATTGTCGAGCGCCGCGCCACGGCCTGCACCACTGCCGACAGGGCGAAGCCCAGAATCAACGCCCACAGGATTTCCCACGTCATTGACCCCGCCAGTGCCAAGGCGTGTCCGGCCGCTGCTAGCACTTTGCCTGCCACTCGGTCCTCCGCTTCGGTATTCCTCTCAGCGATCCCACGGGCGAGGGTTCGGGCCGCGGAGCCCACTCCCACCGCGGTAGGATATACCCTATAGGGGTATATATCAAGATGGGTACGCACTGCATCGGATACGAGGAAGCCGGTAGCTGAGACTTTCGAACAAATGGGCCGGAATCCGGCATTCTTAAGCCTCTGCCAGGAGTTGTTGCTAGGCTACGGCCATTGTCGTCATAATCCTCGGGGCCTCTTACGCGACATCGATGCGTTCATCCTGAAGCACATCTGCTTTCGATCGAACCGGCCGCAATACCCCGCGCAAAGAATGAGGTAACTGCTGTGGGAGATCCGTCCTTCGATCCGGTTGCGGTGATCGGCATGGCTTGCCGGCTGCCCGGCGGCATCGACTCCCCCGAGCTGCTGTGGGAGGCATTGCTGCGGGGAGACGACTTGATCACCGAGATACCGGCGGAACGGTGGGACGCCGAGGAGTATTACGACCCTGAGCTGGGTGTGCCGCGTAGGTCGGTGTCGCGGTGGGGCGGGTTCCTCGACGACGTGTTTGGTTTCGACGCCGCGTTCTTCGGTTTGGGCGAGCGCGAGGCGGCCGCGATCGATCCCCAACACCGCTTGTTGCTCGAGACCTCGTGGGAGGCCATCGAACATTCTGGTCGCGCGCCGGCGTCGCTCGCCGGTTCGTCAACGGGTGTGTTCGCCGGGTTGTGCCACGACGACTACGAGATCGTCAGCTTCGACCGCGGGGTCATGCATGACGCCTACGGGTTCCCCGGCACCACCGCCAGCATGGCTTCCGGGCGAATTGCCTACTGGCTGGGGTTGCGCGGGCCGGCGTTGACGGTGGACTCAGCGTGTTCGACCGGTCTGCTCACCGTGCACTTGGCGTGTCGCAGCCTGCACCAGGGCGAGAGCGACCTTGCCCTGGCCGGGGCTTCCGTCGTGATGTTGTCACCCGAGCTCAATGCCTCGGGGTCGGCGCTGGGCATGTACTCTCCCCGCGGGCGGTGCCGCCCCTTTGACGTCGAAGCGGACGGGTTTGTGCGTTCCGAGGCATGCGCGGTGGTCGTGCTGAGGCGCCTGCGCGACGCCCTGGCAGACGGTGACCGGATCCTGGCCGTGGTGCGCGGCACGGCGGCCAATCAGGATGGCCGCACCAAGACCATCACCAGACCGTCGATGGAGGCGCAGACCGAGGCGGCACGGGCGGCGGTGGCGACCGCGGGCGTCGACGCCTCGACCGTCGGCCTGGTGGAGGCGCACGGCACCGGTACACCGGTCGGTGACCCGATCGAATTCGGCAGCCTGTCGCAGGTATACGGCACAGGTGGCAATCCGTGTGCACTCGGCTCGGCGAAGAGCAACCTCGGACACACCGAGTGCGTGGCCGGAACGGTGGGATTGATCAAGGCGATCCTGTCGCTGCGGCACGGTGTGGTCCCGCCGATGGTCCACTTCACTCGGCTGCCCGATGAGCTGGCGCAAATCGAAACGGGACTGTTCGTGCCACAAGCTGCGACGGCATGGCCGGCGCGACCCGGCCAGGAACTCCGACGGGCGGCCGTGTCGTCCTACGGGGTGAGCGGAACGAACGTGCACGCAATCGTGGAGCAAGCTCCGGTGACCGTTGAGGATGCCGCATCGGGCGGGTCCGACGGTCCAATGGTGTTTGCCTTGTCGTCGACCTCGGCTGGAGAGCTACGCCGGACCTCGGGGCGGCTGGCGGACTGGGTGGAAAAGCACGCGGAGGGTCTGTCGCTCCCGGATTTGGGTTACACGCTGGCGCGGCGGCGGGCACATCGGCCGGTTCGCACAGCGGCGATCGCCGCCGGCCCGGCCGAGCTGGCTGAGCGTTTGCGCGACATCGCGGGGGGCGATACCCCGTATCTGGCCGCGGCGGGCAAGGATGACCGCGGACCGGTATGGGTGTTCTCGGGGCAAGGTTCCCAGTGGGCCGCGATGGGCGGTGAGCTGCTGGCAACTGAGCCGGTGTTCGCCGCGACTGTCGCGGAGGCCGAGCCGCTGATTGCGCGCGAGTCGGGGTTCTCGGTGACCGCGGCCATGTCGGCGCCCGAGACCGTCACCGGTATCGATCGCATCCAGCCGACCTTGTTCACGATGCAGATCGCGCTGGCCGCCACGATGAAGGCCTACGGAGTGTCCCCGGGCGCGGTCATCGGCCACTCGATGGGTGAGGCCGCGGCGGCCGTCGTGGCCGGCGCGCTCTCGTTGGAAGACGGGGTCCGCGTCATCTGCCGGCGCTCACGGCTGTTGTCCCGCATCGCGGGCGCCGGGGCGATGGCCTCGGTGGAGCTGCCCGTAGCAAAGGTGCGTGAGGAGCTGGCCGCCGCGGGGGTGACCGACGTCGTGGTGTCGGTGGTGGCCTCCCCGCAGTCGACGGTGATCGGCGGCGCAGCCACCACGGTTCGCGAATTGGTGCAGGCGTGGGAGAAGCGTGACGTGATGGCGCGTGAGGTCGCCGTCGACGTCGCATCGCACTCGCCGCAGGTCGATCCGATCCTCGCCGACTTGGCCGATGAACTCGCAGACCTGAAGCCGATGGCCCCCACGGTGCCGCACTACTCGGCGACCCTTGAGGATGCGTCAGCCCGGCCGGCCTTTGACGCCGGCTACTGGGTCGACAATCTGCGGCAGCCGGTGCGGTTCGCGGCGGCGGTGCAGGCGGCGCTTCAGGACGGTTACCGCGTGTTCGGCGAGCCGTCCCCGCACCCGCTCCTGACCCGCGCGGTCGAACAGACCGCTGACGCCGCCGGCATCCAAGTCCAGGCGTTGGCCTGCCTGCGGCGCGAGCAGACGCTGCCGCACGGCCTGCGCGAGTTCGTTGTGGATCTGCATTGTGCGGGCGCGGCGGTGGACTTTTCGGTGTTGTATCCGAGCGGGCGGCTGGTGGACGCCCCGCTGCCGACATGGACCCATGTTCAGCTGTTCGTCGGGTCCGACGGCCAGGGCCGGCAGGCGGAAGGTGGCCGGACCATTGCCGTGCATCCGCTGCTTGGGGCGCATGTGCGATTGCCGGAGGAGCCCGAGCGCCACGTTTGGCAGGGCGATGTCGGGACCGCGGACCTGCCCTGGCTGGGCGACCACCAGGTGCACTCGGTGCCCGCTCTTCCCGGAGCGGCCTTCTGCGAGATGGCGCTGTCGGCCGCCGGTGAAGTGCTCGGTGACAACTGCGAGGTCCGCGATATCAGCTTCGAGGAGATGCTGATGCTGGACGAGCGGACCCCGGTGATCGCCCTCGCGTCGCTCGATGCGACGGGTGCCGTCAACTTCGAAGTGCAGACCGATGACGAGGGCGAACGCACGCGGCGGATCTCCGCGGTGCTCCACGCTGTGGACGAGCGACAGCCACCGCGAGTGGATCTGGCCGCTCTGCGGGCCGCCCACCCTTCCCGGGTGGACGGGACGCAATTACGACAGCGGTTCGACGAGCGCGGTGTGCAGTTTGGCCCTGCTTTCACAGGTCTGGTGGCCACATACAGCGCCACGGGAAACAGCCGCACCCTGTTGGCGGAGGTCAAGCTTCCCGGCGCGGTTCGCGCGCAGCAGCTTGCCTACCGCGTGCATCCGGCGTTGCTGGACGCCTGCTTCCAATCGGTTGCGGCCCATCCGTCAGTACTAGAGGCCGGTGATGCGGGTCTGCTATTGCCGCTCGGGGTGCGCCGACTGCGCAGCTATGGCCCGGCGCGAGATGGTCGCTACTGCCTGACCCGGGTGACCGTGGGCGACGGCGCAGAGGTCGAAGCGGATCTTGACCTTCTCGACGAATCAGGGACTGTCGTGCTGACCGTTCGTGGGCTAAGGATGGGCAACGCCGCCAAGGGCACTGAGCGTGATCGCATGATCGGCGAGCGGTTGCTGACCGTCGATTGGCAGCAGCGCGAGCTGCCCGAGGTGACCAACACCGACGCAGGGAAGTGGCTGTTGATCACCACCTCCGATTCCGAGGATTTGTTGGCGACCACGTTGACCGACGCGCTGAAACTCCGCGGCGCGGAATGCACAACCATGTGCTGGCCACACCACGCCGACCACGTGGCAAGTGCCGAACGGCTTGGCGCGCAGCTCAATAATGGCGGGTTCAACGGTGTGGTCATCCTGGCGGAGCCACCCGCCGGCGAGCCGGATGAGGGGTGCCTGCGGCGGGGCCGCGACCACGTGTGGCATCTGGTGCGCATTGCCCGCGAGTTGCCTGAGCTCGAGGGCGAGCCGCCCCGTGTGTATTTCGTGACCAGGGCGGGGCAGACCGTGCTGGCCGACGACGGGGTCAACCTCGATCAGGCCGGGCTGCGCGGCCTGGTTCGGGTCATCGGTGCCGAGCATCCACAATTGCGCGCCACGCAGATCGACGTGGACGAGCATGCGGAGGCCGAGCAGGTGGCACAAGAACTGCTGAGCGGATCGGAGGAGGACGAGACCGCGTGGCGGAACGGCGACTGGTTTACCGCCCGGTTGTCCATCAGCCCGCTGCGGCCCGACGAGCGGCGAACCACCGTCGTCAGCCACCAGGACGACGGCATGCGCTTGCAGATCCGCACTCCCGGTGACCTGGAAACAATGGAACTCGTCGCGTTCGATCGCGTTCCACCGGGGCCAGGACAGATCGAGGTCGCAGTCACCGCATCCAGTGTCAACTTCGCCGACGTCCTCAACGCGATGGGCCGATTTCCCAGCGTCGATGGGCGTGCACCCGAGCTTGGCATGGATTTCGCCGGTGTGGTGACGGCGATCGGTCCCGGGGTCACCGACCACCAGGTCGGTGACCGGGTCGGCGGCTGCTCCAGAAACGGTTGTTGGGCCACATTCGTCACCTGTGACGCCCGCGTCGCCGTCACGCTTCCGCCCATGCTGACCGACCATGAGGCGGTCGCAGCGTCCTCCGTGTACGCCACCGCCTGGTACGGCCTACACAATCAAGCCAGGATCGAGTCCGGCGACAAAGTGTTGATCCACTCTGCGACCGGCGGCGTTGGGCTGGCGGCGATCGCGATCGCCTGCGCCGCGGGCGCGGAGATCTTCGCGACGGCTGGCAGCCCTAAGCGTCGAGAACTGTTGCACAACATGGGTATTGAGCACGTCTACGATTCGCGAAGTATCGAGTTCGCCGAGTCGATCCGCCGTGATACCGATGGGTATGGCGTGGACATTGTCCTCAACTCGCTGACCGGCGCCGCACAGCGCGCCGGGCTCGAACTGTTGTCCTTCGGCGGACGGTTCGTGGAGATCGGCAAACGCGACGTTTACGGCAACACCCGGCTCGAGCTGTTCCCGTTCCGCCGCAACCTGACGTTTCACTATGTAGACCTGGCGCTGATGGCTGACACCCACCCTCGGCGGATCGGTGATCTGCTGCGCACGGTGTACCGGCGCCTGGCAGACGGTGAACTGGCTTCTCCGACACATACCGACTTCCCACTCGTCGACGCGCCCACCGCGATTCGGATAATGGGCGCGGCAGAGCACACCGGCAAACTCATCCTCAATGTCCCGCGAGCCGGCCAGAGCCGCGCGATGGTGCCGCCCGAGCGGGCGTCGGTCTTCCGTCGCGACGGCGCCTACATCATCACCGGCGGGCTGGGCGGCCTCGGGCTGTTCCTCGCCGCTGAGATGGCCGCGGCGGGCTGCGGACGGATCGTGCTTACCGCCCGCTCCAACCCCACCCCTAAAGCCCAGAAGGCCATCGAAGGGATGCGAGCGACGGGCGCAGACATCGATGTGGTGTGCGGCAACATCGCTGACGCCGACACCGCGGCGAGCGCAGTGGCCGCGGCCACTGCCACCGGGCTTCCGCTTCGCGGCGTACTCCATGCCGCCGCGGTGGTCGAGGACGCGACCCTTGCGAACATCACCGAGGAGCTGATCGACCGCGACTGGGCGCCAAAGGTTTACGGTGCCTGGCACCTGCACCAGTCGACTGCCGCGCAGCCGTTGGACTGGTTCTGCTCCTTCTCCTCCGGGGCGGCGCTGCTGGGCTCGCCCGGCCAAGGCGCCTACGCCGCGGCCAACAGCTGGCTGGACGCCTTCACCCGTTGGCGTCGCAGCCAGGGCCTTCCGGCCACCGCGATCGCGTGGGGGGCGTGGGGTGAGATCGGACGTGCCGCGGGGTTGGCGGAGGGCGGCCAGACCGCAATGATCGCCCCCGAGGAAGGCGCGTATGCCTTCCAGGCATTGCTGCGTTATGACCGCACCTACACCGGCTACGTTCCGACGAAGGGAGCACCTTGGCTGGCACAGCTGGTGCACCGCAGCCCCTTCGCGGAGGCGTTGAAAGCCGCCGGAGAGCACGCCTCGACCGGCGGCACCACCCTTCGCGAGGAGCTGCGAACCCTAGCTCAGGACGAATGGCCCGCCCGACTTCGGCACTTGGTGGCCGAGCAGACCAGCCTCATCCTGCGCCGCGCGGTCGAACCGGACCGTCCGTTCGCCGACCACGGCCTGGACTCCCTCGGCAACCTGGAATTGCGTACGCGCATCGAAACCGAAGCCGGAATACGTCTCACGCCCAAGGCTATCGCCACCTACAACACGGTCAGTGCGTTGGCCGAGCATCTGTTGGACACGTTGTCGGCCGAGCTGACCGTTTAAATCACTCGGCTGCCCAATCATTCTCGGAGGGAAGGGAACTCAGCAGCGAATGTATCGCTGTAACCGCCCTCTCCGGTCCGGGCATGTGCGAATGGCGCTCGATCTGCAGGCGACCGTCGACCGTCGCGGAGAAGTAGAAATCGACGCCGGCGGCGTTAGCGGCAAGCAGGTTGGTCTTGACGCCGTCCAGGCTGACGTTCGGGGGAGTGCGCAGGCTGGGCATTTCTCCCATATGGCTCGCCATGACCGGTTCAGGCAACCCGGGCGGACTTCCTGCATAGTGCAGGTTGTAGTGAAGCAGTGATTGCTGGATTACGCCGTCGGATAAGTCAGCCCGAAAGGCCTCGACGATATCTGTTGCCAGATCCCCGATATCGGTATTCGGCTTGATCTCTGCGAGGTAGGTGGCAACCCCTAACGGATTCGTGGCCGCCGTCGGATCCACCGGCGGCGTGAGATGAAGTCGCAAGTCGGCGATGTAGAGATAGGGAACCGGAATGTGCGGGGTACCGCGGACCTGCCACTCAGCCAGCAACATAGCCGCGCCAATCACGGCGTTGAGGCTAAGTTTGCGGTCACGAGTAAAGGTGATTAAGTCCTGGGTCTCTTGCTCAGTCAGCTGGCATCTCGCGGAGGGGATTAGTGTGGGGAAGGCAGGATTGCCGCCTGCGGTGTCCCTGGTGGACGGTGGCAATTCGTAGGCGTACAGGGCGGGCAGCAATCGCTCAAATCCGGACCGCGACTGCTTACGGACGCCTCGTTTCTCCAATATGACTTCAAGTGAGTCGGGGGCGGGTTGGGGGTCCACCGGTTCTATGTCGCCGGTGCAGACCATGTCGGTGTAGCACGAGAACAGCTCCCAAACGAGCCCCATGTGGTGCTGCCCGTCGGTCAAACTGTGATGGGTGTACAGCGTGACCTCGGTGCGCCCGTCGGCGGGTTTCACGCGCAGATAGGCCAGTGAGACAGCCTGATCCAGGCGCATCTGGATCGACGGCTGATCTCCCTTCTCGACTACCCGGATGCCCGGGGGGAAAAAGTCATCGACGACAATGTGGTGTAGGCCATCGGGTCCTCGTTCGAAGCGGCCGGCGAATACCGGGTGCGCTTGCAAGAGGGTGTCGAAGGCGACGAACATCGCGTCGACGTCGACCGGCCCGTTCAGGTGCACCGTGCCACCCATGTAGGTCTGACTCTGCGCGAACATCTCCTCGCTGGGCGCCAGCTTGCGAATGACCGACGTTGGAAACGTCACCGCGTACTCGCCTTTCGATAACCCAGCACCATCGGCACAATGCACGCGGCGACCGTTCCGCCCGCCCACAGCAATGTCGCCGTCATCGGCCAGGCAACCGGGCCGCCCTGAGAGAGGCCGCGCATCGCCTCGATGGCATATGACATCGGTTGATGCTCGACCGCGGGCTGAATCCATCGCGGATACTGCCGCAACGGGACAAACCCGGTGCAGAAGAACAGGCCCAGTGTCGGTACCAGTGTGATTCCCTCAACAAGCGTCGTGAAAGGCTGTGAAGACCCGGCCGCGGAGTAGAAGGCGACGGTTGTGACCAGGGTCGCGAACGCCACTCCGAAGATTACCGGCACCGTCAGCCACGCCAGCGCTGCGAGCGGCCCCTGGTGGAATCGGAAACCCAGCACCAGCCCGGCACACAGGATCAGCACGGTAGTGACGAACACCCGAACGGCTTCGGCGGCAAGGCGCGAAAGCCCACCCGATGCACGGTGCACAGGCAGCACCCATAGCCGGGCAAGCAACCCATCGGCGCGCTCCCGCATCAAGCCAACGGCGCCTGCTGCTGATCCGGTGATCGCAGCGACGACGGCGATCATCGGAACGCTGCCGGACAGCGCACTGTGCCCGGTGATTTGCGAGATTCGCTGCCCCAGAACCGTATTCAACGTCAACAGAAAGAGAATCGGAACAGCCAGGGTCAGGATGACCATTGTCTGGTCACGACGCCACCGGACAAGTAGCCGGTTGATCTGTAGCAGCGTCTGCGGAATCAGCGCGCGGGGCGAATTCTCCGCACGGGCTCTGGGACGCGCCCAGTTGTTCAACAGCGCGAAGCCGGGCTGCGTTTGCTGCGGTGCAACAGACATCACGGCCGCCTCGACGCAGTCCGGGCTGACATGGTCACC
Organism: Mycobacterium sp.; assembly: GCA_035569455.1. Lineage (GTDB taxonomy): Bacteria > Actinomycetota > Actinomycetes > Mycobacteriales > Mycobacteriaceae > Mycobacterium. The sequence goes on from DATMMZ010000339.1 coordinate 9,679, forward strand.
GCGAACACAAACAGGCCGAGCAACCACAAATAGGTCGGGGTCATCACCGACCAGGTCGGCGATCCGGCCGCCGCTGTCGTATCGCCTGCCAGTGCCCGCAATGCGTAGATGAATTGGGAGACCGGCTGATTGCGAACAATCGGCTGGATCCATCCCGGAAACTGTTCCGCCGGCTGGATACCGACCGAAACCAGCCCGAAGATCAACTGCGGCAACATCAGCAGCGGCGTCGTGGCCTCCGGGTCCCTTATCCTGGTGCCGATCAGGTCGAAGAGAGAAGACAGCACCAGGCCGACGAGCAACACCAGCAGACAGAAGCCGACAATGTAGAACGGACCGCGGTGGAATCGAAAGCCGATCGTGTAGCCGCAGATCAGCGCGATCGTCAAACCGACCACGCACCGGTACATGTTGGCCGACATGCGGGCGGCGGCCGGCGTCAGGGCTGCGATCGGCATGGATCCAAATCGTCGATTGATGCCCGCAGCGGCGTCGGTTGCCGCCCGGAACGCCCCGGAAATCGAGGCGAACGTTATCGCCTGCAGCGCAATCAACGGTGTCAAGTACTGCGCGTAGCTGCTGCTTATCCCCTGCGTGGCGGCGCCCATGAAGTCCTTCAGCGGGATGTAGAAGCCGGCAGTGAAGATCACCGACGCCGCGACCGCGGTGGCCCACTCCCCGTTGCGCAGCGTTGGCACAATCGATCGAACCGTCAGTACCCACCACTGCTGCAACGCGGACGGTTCTGGGCGCAACGCAATCGACGCGGTCATGACGTCGCGTCGGTGGTCGCGTGGTCCCGCACCGAAGGCTCGGCGGAATCCTTTGTCAAGGAAAGGAACACCTCATCGAGCGAAGGTCGCCGCAATGCCACGTCGACCAGCTCGATCTTCGCCGCGTCCAACCGCCACACCGCCTCGACGAGCGTGGTTGCGCCGTTTGGCGCAGGCATGGCGACTCGGTCTGATGAGACCGTCAGGGCCGCCCGATTCCTCTCCGGCACCAGCGCGCTGAGCACCTCGGCCATCGCCGGCAGGTCTTTGACGTCTCTCGGGACTATCTCACAGTAATTGCCGCCGGTCCGTTCCTTGAGTTCGTCGGCGGTTCCCTCGGCGATGACGGTGCCATGGTCGATGACAATGATGCGATCACTCAACGCATCGGCCTCTTCGAGATACTGGGTCGTCAACAGCGTCGCGATTCCAGCTTCTTTGAAGCGCGTGACGAGATCCCAGATGCTCTTCCTGCTCCTGGGGTCCAGGCCGGTGGTTGGTTCGTCCAGAAACACCACCTCGGGCCGCACCACCAAACCGCAGCCGATGTCTATCCGTCGACGCATGCCGCCGGAATACGTGCCAACACGCCGATTCGCGGCGTCCACGAGGTCGAACTGCTCGATGAGTTCCGTTGCCCGCGTTCGCGCCGCCGATTTGCCAAGTCCCTGTAGCCGACCGAACATCACCAAATTCTCGTAACCGGTGAGCACCTCATCGACTGCCACTTGTTGACCGGTCAGCGTGATCGAACGGCGGACACCAGCAGGATTGGTGACAACGTCATAGCCGGCAACCACGGCGCGTCCCCGGTCCGGACGTGTCAGGGTCGACAAGATGTCCACCATGGTCGTCTTGCCCGCCCCATTGGGGCCGAGTAGACCTACAACCTCACCGTGATCAACCTCAAAACTTATGTCGCGCAGCGCGCGAACACTGCCGAACGACTTGCTGATCCCATCGACGACGACACTCTTAGCTACACTGTTGTCGGCTTTACCGGCCATACGCATTTGCTCCTCCCGCCTTCGCTGAACTCATCGTCGATCTAGGCGTTGTCCAACGACGACAAATCCACGAGTGCGAACTCTTCGTAGTCCTCGTCCGTCTGGTCGCCTTCATCGGTCGACAAGCGGGATTCGTCGATCAGCTCAGCCAGCGAGACGGGGAACTGCGCCATCAACTCCTGCACCGTGGCGTTCTCGATGCGGCGGGTGTCAAACCACCAATCCAGATGCAGCACACCGGAACTGCGATAGACGCGTAGCTCGAGGGCATGGCCCAGCCCGGGCGGTATCTCACTGACCAGCATCACCGGGTCGATGTCGAACTGGACCGGTCCCTGGGCCGGCGGAAGCTCCGGGATGGTGCCCACGTAGGAGAAGAAAATGTCGGGCGAGGGCTGCGCGGCGAGTTGCCGTGCAGTCGGCGCATAGACATACCGTAGTAGCCCGTGCCCGATCCCGTAGTGCGGTACCGCGTCGAGGGTGCGGTGGATCTCGTCGAGTGTCTCTGCCGCGCTTGCATTCTCGGCGGTGGTGCAGTTGACGGGAACCGGGTAGATGGTGGTAAACCAGCCGACGGTTCTGTGCAGGTCCACATCGGGTTTGAGCACCAGTCGGCCATGCCCGGCGAGGTCGACCGCGACGACGCCCTCGCCGACCGTGTGCGCGATCGTACGGCCCAGCGCCGCCAGCATTATCTCGTCGGCGGGCACGCGCACCCTGCGCTGTGCTTCGTCGACGTCGGCGGTCTGCGCGCTGCTCAGCATCGACGACATCTTCACCAGATCATCGGCGTGTGGGGGATCGGTGGCCTCTGGCGTGCCCAGCCGCAGCGTTGTCTTGCCGGCATTTTCCAGCCAGAAGTCACGGCTTTCCAGCACAGCGGGGTGGGTGGCGAGTCCGGCGCATCGCGCCGACCATTCCCGCCACGTCGTGCTGACCGGCTCCAGGGAGATGTCCTGCCCGGCAAGGCGCTGGCCAAAGGCGGTGAAGATGTCGGTAGCCACGATCTGGCGCGACACATTGTCACCGGCCAAGTGGTGCACGGCGATCGCCAGGTGGCGCGGACCGCCTCGAGTGCCTTCGATGTACACCGCGGACATCGGCGTGTGGATGGCATCCTTGCTGGCGACGAGCTCCGCGAGAATGGCCAACACTGCCTCCCGTTCGGCAGCGCTCCCCGCCACATCGTCGGGCAGCGACCGGGTAGACAGCTCGGTGAATTCCTGCTGGGCCGGGAAAGTTTGCTCCCAGGTGCCGGCATGCTCGACGATCTGCAGGCGCAGCGCGTCGTGATGGTTGACGACCGCTGTCAGCACGGCGCGAACGTCGTCGACAGACACCTCGGGCCCAAGCCGCAGGATCAGTGGAACACACCACCGGCCGGCTTCGCGCAACCCACGCTCGAGGAAGTAGGAGATGTTCGGTGGGACAGGCGGGTTCTCGGCATCGGTGAACGAGCCGCCGAGGCCGCCGGTTCCGTATCGCTCGGCGAGCACGGTCGCGAGTCCCGCGATGGTGTGGTGTTGGAACAGATCCTGCGGGGAAAGATCAAGGCCTTCCTTCACCAGGTTGTTCGCGATCCCGATGGCGGTGACCGAGTCGCCGCCGAGTTCGAAGAAATCGGCATTCGGGTCAATGGAGTCGATGCCCAATGACTGGGCCCAGATGCGCTGCAGTGTGGCTTGGATCTGCTGCTGTCGGCTTATCGCGCCGCCGGTAGTGGCATGGGAGCCGTTGGTGGAGGTCGACGGGATCACACTGGTGGCTGCGATGGGCAGGCCCTGCTGCTCTGTGCTGATTCTCGGATCGACCCAATGCTTCTGGCGCGCAAACGGATAACCCGGGAGGGTGACACGCAGCGCAGGCTCACCGGTGCGCAGGCGTGTCCAGTCGGCGTCGACTCCGGCCGACCATAGTTGGCCGAGGGCGAGCAGGAAGGCGTCGCGGTCGTCGCGGTTCTGCAGCTGGTGGCGCATCAGCCGGACGGCGCGGTGTTGGTCAGACCACCGCGGCTGGCGTGCGGCCGATGCGGTAAGGCTGCCGCCCGGGCCGACCTCCACCAAGACACGATGCGGATCGGCAAGCACCGTGTCGAGCTGGTCGGAAAACCTGACGGTGGACCGGATCTGGCGGGCCCACCGGGCCGGATCGGTCGCCTCCTCGACGGTCATCCACGCTCCGGTGGTGTTCGACAGCAACGGGGTGTGCGGCGCACACAGCGTCAAGCCGCGCAGGACCGCCTCGAATTCCGGTAGCACGGAATCCATCGCGCTGGAATGGAAGGCGTGCGACGTGCGCATCCGCCGCGCCGCCACCCCTTGCTGGGCAAGTCGATCCTCGAGCTCGCGCACGGCTTCTCCGGCTCCCGACACCACACAGTTGCCTGGGTCGTTGACCGCCGCAATGTCGAGGCCGGGTGGCAGCTGGCCGGCGATGTCGTCGGGACCGAGCGCGACCGCGAGCATCACGCCGCGGGGTGCGGCATGCATCAGCCGCGCCCGGGCGGACACCGCGGTTATCGCGGTCGGCAGGTCGAACACACCCGCTAACGTGGCCGCCACATACTCACCGATGCTGTGTCCGGCCAGTGCCGCAGGGCGGATGCCATAGGAACCGGCCAGCGCCGCGAGGGCATACTCGACGGCGAACAGGGCGGGCTGGGCGTGGTCGGTGCGGGCCAGGTTAGCGCCGCGCCCTTCGAACACCTCGGCACGCAGGTCGATTCCGAGTTCGTCTTTAAAACCCGTTGCGCAGCTGTCGAAGTGCTCGGCGAAAACCGGCTCGGATTCGTACAAACCGCGCGCCATTCCGGCGTGCTGGGCACCTTGGCCTGGGAAGAGGAAGACCACCCGGGAGCCCGACTCGGCCGTGGCTTTGGATTCAATGGATTCGCCTTCGAATACGTTGTCGTGTTCGACGGCTTCCAGCACGCGAGCCGCGTGCTCGTGATCATGCACGACGACCGCTGCCGTCAGCTTCTCGGTCCGCCGACCCGCCAGGGTGACCGCGACGTCGGACAGGTCCGGGGCGTCAGGGTAGGCCAGCTCTGCGGCCAAGTCCGACCGCAATGCCCGTAGGCCCTCGGCGGTGCGGGCCGACAACAACAGCACCTGCGGGCCCGTCCCGCTCTGTCGTGCCGGGGTCTGGGGTGCCTCTTCGAGGACGACGTGCACATTGGTACCACCGACACCGAACGAGCTGACACCGGCCCGTCGGATGCCATCCCACTCCCAGTGTCCGTACTCGGTGCCGACGGTGAAGGGCCCCTGGCCCAGATGCAGTTCCGGGTTGGGGCTGGTGAAGTGCAGCGTGGCGGGGATGGCCCGATGCTGCAGGCACAGAATCGTCTTGATCAGGCCGGCGATTCCGGACGCCACCTCCAGGTGCCCGATGTTGGACTTGACCGATCCGAGGATGCACGGCCCAGAGCGGGCGGTGTCGGAAACACCGAATGCCCTTCGCAGTCCCTCGATTTCGACCGGGTCGCCGAGCGGTGTGCCGGTCCCGTGGGTCTCGACGTAGCTGATGCTCGACGGATCGACGTCGGCGACCGCGTGGGCCTCGGCGATGACGTCCGCCTGGGCGGCGGGATTGGGGGCGGCGTAGCCGATCTTCTGTGAGCCGTCGTTGTTGATGGCTGAGCCGCGGATGACGGCGTGGATGCGGTCCCCGTCATCGATCGCCGCGTGCAACGGCTTGAGGGCCACCACCGCGACTCCGCTGCCGAACACGGTGCCGTCGGCCCGCACATCGAAGGGGCGACAATGCCCGCCCGGCGAGACGATCGACCCCTGCTCGTACCAGTAGCCCACCTGGTGGGGTATTCGTACCGATACGCCGCCGGCCAGCGCCATGTCGCACTCGCCGTTCAGCAGGCTCTGGCAGGCCAGGTGCACCGCCACCAAGGAGGAGGAACACGCTGTCTGAACGCTGATACTGGGGCCGAGAAGGTTGAATTGATGCGAGACCCGTGTCGCGAGGAAATCCTTGTCATTCTGGAAGGTCAGGCTGATCAGGTCGATGTTCATGCCCTGGCCCATGATGGTGCTCAGATTGTGGTGTGACATCAGGTTGTAGGCCAGATAGCCGCTGGCAGAACTCGCTCCGTACACGCCGATCGATCCGCCGAACTGCGCCGGGTCGCAGCCGGCGTGTTCCAACGCGTGGTAGGCGCACTGCAGGAACAGCCGGTGTTGCGGATCCGTCATCCGGGCGGCCTGTGGGGTGAATCCGAAGAAGTCGGCGTCGAACTCGTCGACGCCGTCCAAAAGTGGCGCCCGGCGAACGTAAGCCGGATTGGCCAATACCTCATCACCAATACCCTGGGCGCTCAACGCTTCCGCGGACAGCGTGACGATCGACTCTTCCCCGCGGCGGAGGTTGTCCCAGAACGCGGAGACGGAGTTGGCGCCGGGCAGCCGGGCCGCCATCCCGACGACCGCGATCGCGTTGGCTGGTGGTTCGCCCGCTGCGGCCGGCGATTGTGAAGTGGTACTCACACCCGTTGTCCTCCAAATTTCGTCTCTACTTCGGCCACCAGATCGGGAATGTGTTCGGCCAAGTAGAAGTGGTTGCCCGGGAATATCCGCAGGGCAAAGTCTGCGGTCGTGTGCGACGACCAGCCCGCCATGCTCTCGTCGGTCGCCAGCCCGTCGTCGGTGGCCACGAACGCATAGATCGGGCAGGACACTGTCGCCTCATCCGGGCAGGTATATCCGGCGATGGCGTTGTAGTACCCCCGCAGCGCGGGCAGGATGATGTCGACCAGTTCGGTGTTGTCCAAGACTCTTGGATCGGTGCCGCTGATGGTGACCAGGAACTTGAGCAGGTCGTCGTCGGAGAGTTCCCGGAAGTATTCCGATTTCATCCGGCCGGGCGCGGCGCAGGCGGACACGAACAGCGCCTGGATCGGGTTCCCCGCCGATTCGAACCGGCGCGCCACCTCGAATGCGACGAGCGCGCCCATGCTGTGTCCGAAGAACGCCACGGGACCTGCCGGTGCCTTGATGAGGATCCGGTACAGCTTCTCGGCCAGCGACTCAATCCCCGGAATCGTGGTCTGCCCGTTCTGCATGCCGGGATATTGGACGGCGATTCTCTTCATGCCCGGCGAAAACGCTTTGGAGAACGGGACATAGAAGCTCGGTGACCCGCCCGCATGGGGGAAGATGTACAGCCGCGGATCCGTCATGATGCGCGGCCCGCCGCCATCTTCACCACCGGGGGCGACCCCGCGACGCGGCTGCCGACACCGAGGACAAGTCGAATCATGCGGTCGAACGTCTTGTCCGACAACGCCCAACGCGCCAGCAGCACCGGCTTGGCGCCCAGGCCCACCCGGTAGCGCGTGCGGGGGCGACGCGCCTGCGCCGCGCGAACGATCGCGTCGCCGATCACCTCCGGCCGCGAGGCGAGGCCTCCCGCGGAGAGCACCTTGACGAGGGCCGCGGCCTGCCTTCCGTAGGTGCCTTGGCCCGAGGTGGCGGTCAGGTTATCCCCTGCGACGCCGTGCCATTCGGTGTCGATGGCGCCGGGTTCGATGACGACGACGCGGATGCCGAACGGCGCGAGTTCCATGCGCAGGGTGTCGCTGAACCCTTCGACGGCGAACTTCGTGGCGTGGTACCAGCCGCAGAGCGGCAGATGGATCCTGCCGCCGATGGACGAGATGTTGACGATGCGGCCTTCGCGTTGCTCACGCATATGCGGAACGACGAGCTGGACCAGCCGGGCCAGCCCGAAAAGGTTCACATCGAACTGACGTCGAGCCTCGGCCATCGGGACCTCTTCGAGCGCGCCCAGCGAGCCGTAGCCCGCGTTGTTGACGAGGAGGTCGACTCGCCCGGTCTCAGAAACGATCTGCGAGACGAACGCGGTCAGTGAGGCGTCGTCGGTGACGTCGACCCGGATTGCCCGGATGCCGGCCTCGGCGAGCGGCGCCATCCGCTCGATCCGCCGTGCTGCCGCGTAGACGATGTATCCGCGGTCGTGCAGCCGGCGGGCCGCTGCGGCGCCGATCCCCGACGAGGCGCCGGTGACGATGGCGACTTTGGCGGCGACTTTGGTGTCCATCCGCTACCCTGCTTCCGGAAAGTCCGATGGGATCTGCAAGGAGGAGATCACCGCGGCCAAGGCGTCGTATTGCCCTGCCAGCATGCAGAATTCGATCAATTGGCGCCGATGCAGATAATGGGACAACGCCTCCCAGGTACCGCGACTGATGGTTCTGCGCTCAACAAATTCGTCGGTGGCCGTCAGCAACGCTTGTTGTCGCGGCGAAAGCCCCTCGGAGTCCGGCCAGCCGAAGATCTGCGCCTGCAATTCGGCGTCGAGACCGCGGCGCTCGGCGAACCGCCCATGCTGCTGCAATTCGTATTCGCAGCCGCGCAAGCGGGCCACCCGTAGCACCACCAGCTCGGCGTCGAGCAGCGGCAGCTTACCCACGTACAGCATGCCTCGCAGCAACAGCCACGCCCGGAACAGCCACTTGTGCTGACCCAGCGTGGTGAACAGGTGCATCCGCGAGACTCGGAGCACGCGGGCGGCGATCTTGGCGATCAACCAGTTGACCAGCCCCAGCTTGCGAAAGTCGCCGTCGGGAATGCGACCTTCGCGGACGTCTTCGGTGCTCACACGAGTTGTCCTCGGTTGCGCCGCAGTGCGGCTTCGCGACGCGCCGCGGCGCGCTGTTCGGCTCGCTCGCGAACCCGCGACGATTGTCTGGGCGCGTCGGGCTCGGCGAGGCCGAGCTGGCGAATGACGTCGCCGGCGACGTCTTGCAGCGAGGCGCCCTGCAACAGCAGCGCTACCGCCGGCTCGACCCCGAAGTCCGCACGAGCGGTTCTCCGGATGCGCACTGCCATCAGCGAATCCATCCCCATCGCGGTCAGCGACTGGGTCGGATCCACGACGGCGCGGTCGCCATAACCCATGACCGCGGCAATGCGTTCGGCCAGCCGATCGGTGACAACCCGCTGCGCTTCACCGGGGTCGAGGTCGCGCAGCGCCTCGGCGCCGGCCCAGTCGCCGCCGTCGGTCGCCATGTCCAATTCCTCGACGATGCCGGCGAAATAACCCAGTTCACGGATCTCTGGGAAGGCGATCAGTGCGCGATCGGCCCGCAGGCGCGCGACGCCGGTGATGGTGCGGTCGGTGGCCAGCAGCGATTCCAGCGCCTCGACTCCCTCGGCGGGACTGATCGGGTCGAGGATGCTGGTGGCAAGCGAACGAGCGACGCCCACGTCCGACCACTGTCCCCAGTTGATCGCGACAGCAGGCAGACCCGAGGCGCTGCGCCATGCCACCAGCGCGTCCAGCCAGGCGCTTGCGCAGGCGTAGGCGGTCTGACCGGGGGAGCCGAGTAGCGACGCCACCGAAGAGAACGCCACCCACCAGTCGAGACTCCGGGTGAGACTGGCCTGGTGCAGCCGCACCGACCCAACAGCCTTGGGCATCCACACCCGCTCCAGGTTTTCTCGGTTCATCGTCACCAGCAGGCTGTCCTCGACCACCGCCGCTCCGTGCACGATGCCGCGCAGCTCGCGTCCGGTTTCCTCGGCGGCGGCCACCAGTCGTTCGGCGATCCCGGGCAGGGAGATATCGCCTGTGACGACGGCAATTTCGGCCTTGTCCCCGAGTTCGGCGAGGACATGCTCATCGGTCGGTTTATTGCGGCCATTGAGCACGACGCGGCCGGCGCCTGCGTCGATGAGCCATCGGGCGATGACCATACCGAGTCCGCCGAGACCGCCGGTGACGATATAGGCGGCACCGGCGCGGACCACCGTGTGATGCTTCCGCGCACTCAGGGTGGCCCGGGAAAGCCGTTCGACGTATCTGCGGGCTCCCCGCCAGGCCACCACGTCATCGGAATCGGATGAACCCAGCTCCACGCTCAGGTGTGCCAGGACGTCCTCGTCGGTATCGAGATCAACCAGTGTGGCGCGCAGGTCCGGGTTTTCGTACGCGAGCACCCGGATGAGCCCTTTGAGGGCGCCGATGGCGGGGTCTCCCGACTCATCGTCGTCAACCTGCAGTCCTCGCCGGGTTACCAACCACAGCCGCGGAGGCCGGTCGTGCCAGCCGCCGATGACGGCACGGACGGTCGACGCGACCGACCAGATCGAGTCCTTCGCGTGGGTGACCGTTTGACTCAGGTCGGACGAGCCACCACCGACGAAGAGGACAACGCCGACAGGTGGGCGGTCGGCGTCGGCGCAGGTCTCGGCGAATGCGGCCAGCACCGCGGACTCGTCGACGTGCTTCGCGGTAACCACCCGCCGGTTCGGGGAGCGCCATTGGGTCGCGAACTCATCCGCCACGGGCGCGGCGTCGGTGTTGTCAGACAGCACGAGCCAGCTTCCGGGCGACGCGACCGGCCCGATTTCGGCCGGGTCTGCAGGGCTCTGCACCCACCTGGTGTCGAAAATCTTTTGCTGCAACGGCAGTGGCACCGCTCGGCGTTCCACGCGCCGCAGGTAGACGCCGGTAATCTCGGCGGTCGGGTCCCCGGCGTCGTTGGTCAGGACAATCGTGCCGAGCTTCCCGGCGGCGGCGCCGGTGGTGTCGTTGAGATCCACCACGGTCGCGCGGCACCGCGCGTGCCGGCCGACTTCACCGAACAGCCTTATCTTCTCGAACGATACGGGCAGGTAACTGACTTCGGCGGCTTCCGCAATCGTGCGGTCCGACATGGCGGCCGCGACGCTTTGCAGGGCCGCGTCGAGCATGACGGGGTGAATCTGGAAACCCGGATGCCGCGGTGCCTGGTCCGGGACGGTGATTTCGGTTTCGGCGGCACCATCGGCCCCGCGAACGATTCTGGTCAAAGCCGCGAATGCGGGACCGTGATATTGACCGGTCTGTCGCAAAGCGACGTAGAAGTCGGCCGGTTGCACTTCCGAACCGGACATTTCGATGCGTCCGTCGTGCCGGGCGGGCTGGCTGTCGCCTTGCGACGCAACGGCTTGCGCGACAGCATGCCTGAGCCATCGGTCGGCGGCGGAGCGCGAAAACACCTCGACCCGGGCCGTCCCGTCCGGACCGCGATTGAGTTGGGTTGTTACCCGGGTATGGCTGTCCAGCGGCAGCATCTGCTCGACTTCGAGCCGCAACACCGAGACCGCGTGAGCGGGCACGCCGAGGGCTTCGCTGCTTGCCGCCACGGCGATTTCGGCGAATGCCGCGGCCGGCAGGGTGGGTTGGCCTTGCACCTTGTGGTCGGCGAGCCAGGGGCATACGTCGGTTCCGACGTCGGCCTGCCAGACGTGGTCGCTGCCGGATGGCAATTCCATGTGCGCGCCCAGCAGTGGGTGGGCAGTGCTCAAATCGGCCATCGATGACCGGTCCGCGACCCAGAACGTCGAGTGAAGCCACGGGGTGCGCGGGACATCCGCCAGGCGACCCCCCTCGGCGGCGCTCGCGACCGCCCCGACCGCGGCGAGCTGGGTGTGGAAGAACAGTGTCTGGTCTTGGTCGCGGTTCATCGCGGTTGTCACCAGCACTCTGCGGGTCGGCTTCAGGGACTCGAGGGTGTCGGTGATGGCGTGGGTGAGCAGCGGGTGAGGGCTGATTTCGAGGAAGGTGGCGTGGTTTTCGGCCGCAGCGCCGATGGCCCGGCTGAACTGCACCGGGTTGCGCAGGTTTGCCGCCCAGTAATCGGCGTCGAATTTCGGGTCGTCGGCGTGCCCGCCGGTGGTGCTGATCAGCGGAATCTTCGGGGTCATCGGCGCCAAATCCGCCAGGGCGATGCGCAATTCAGGCAACACCGGATCGATGATCCGATGATGGGAGGCCACCTCGACGTCGATGCGCCGGGCCAACAGGTCCCGGGCGCCGACTATCGCGACGATCTCGTCGACCTGTTCGGGTGGCCCGGCGATCACCGTCTGGTGTGGCGAGGCGTACACAGCCAGGCTCACGTCCGCGTGATCTGCGATCAACGCCTCGGCGCCGGCCGGGTCCAATTCCAGCAGCCCCATCGCTCCCTGACCGGACAGCCGCGACATCAGCCGCGACCGGATGGCGATCACCCGCAACCCATCGGCGACCGACAGTGCGCCGGCCACCACCGCCGCGGTGACCTCGCCCATCGAATGCCCGATCACCGCATCGGGCTCGACCCCATGGGAGCGCCACAACGCCGTCAACGCCAGCTGCACACCCACCAGCACCGGCTGAATCTGCTCAATGCCGGTCACTGACCGGCCCTCGGCCAGCACCTGCTGCAGCGAAAACCCGGTCTGCGCCACGAATGTCGGCTCCAGCTCCGCGATTGCCGCCGCGAACGCCGGTTCGTCGGCCAACAACTGCCGGCCCATGCCCGCCCACTGCGAGCCCTGACCGGAATAGACGAACACCGTTCCCCGTCCGGCTGGCCCGTCGTACGGGCCCGCCACCCCCACCACGGGCTGGCCCGCCGCTAATGCCCGCAAGCCCGCCACCGCCTCGGCCCGATCCCGCGCGACCACCGTGGCGGCCCGGGCGTACCGAGCCCGACGCTGATTGAGGGTGTGCGCCACGTCGGCCAGCGCCACGTCCGCGCCGGGACCGTCCAACCAGTCGGCCAACACCGCGGCCCCCGATGCCACCCGCTCGGTCGTCTTGCCCGAGACCACCAACGCCGTCACCGCGGTATCGGGTTCTCCCACGGATGCCGGGACCGGATCCGGAGCCTGCTCCACCACCACATGTGCATTGGTCCCACCGAAACCAAACGACGACACCGCCGCCCGCTTTGGACCCCCCGCCGGCCACGGGGTGGCCTCGGTGGGAACGAAGAACCGCGTTGGGGACGGGTCGATCGCCGGATTCCATCGCTGGAAGTGCAGATTCGGCGGAATCTCTTTGTGGCCCACCGCCAATACCGCCTTGATGAAGCCGGCGACTCCTGCCGCGGCCTCCAAGTGACCGATGTTGGTCTTCACTGCCCCCAGCGCACAGCGGTTGTCGCCACGGCCGTAGGTGGCCGCCAGCGCCTCGAACTCGATCGGATCACCCAACACCGTGCCCGTCCCGTGGGCCTCGATGTAGTTCACGGAGTCGGGCGCAACATTGCTGACGCGCAGCGCATCGGTGATCACGCCGCGCTGGGCCAGGACGTTCGGCGCCGTCAGACCGTTCGACCGGCCGTCCTGATTGACCGCCGAGCCGCGCACCACTGCCAGCACCCGATCCCCATCGCGCAGCGCGTCGGCCAGTCGCTTCAGCACCACCACCCCGGCGCCTTCACCCCGCACGAAACCGTCGGCCGCTGCGTCGAAGGTATTGCACCGCCCCCGCGGCGACAACGCTGACCACTTCGACAGCGCGATGCTGGTGAAGGGCGACAGACTCAACTGCACCCCGCCGGCCAGCGCCAAGTCGCTCTCGCGCAGTCGCAGACTCTGGCAGGCCAGGTGCACCGCCACCAGCGACGACGAACACGCCGTATCCACTGCCACCGAAGGACCTTGCAGCCCGAGCAGATACGAGACACGGCCGACCGCTGTGTTGTGCGGGTTTCCGGTGCTCAAATATGCATCGATCTCAGCTCGGCGCTCAATGTTGACGATCGTGTAGTCCCACGAGGCCATACCCATCATGACGCCGGTTCGGGTGCCACCCAACGAATCCACCGGAATACCAGCGTGTTCCAGCGCCTCCCAGGTGACCTCCAGCAGCATCCGGTGCTGGGGGTCCATCGCCTCGGCCTCACGCGGGCTGATGCCGAAGAACTCAGCATCGAACCCGGCCACATCGGCGATGAAACCGCCCCACTTCGTGGTCATCCGGCCGGGCACCTGCGGATCAGGATCGTAGAATGCGTCGGCGTCCCAACGATCCGCCGGTACCTCACCGATGGCGTCCACACCGTCGGTCAAAAGCCGCCAGAAACTTTCCGGCCCAACGGCATCGCCCGGAAAACGGCAACCGATCCCGATCACCGCCACCGGCTCCGCCACCGTATCTATCGGAAATACGGTGCCGGCGCGGATAAGCTCACGCGCCAGTGCTTCTCGCGCCTGTGGCGACAACTGTGCCGCGCGTTCGGCCAGGCTTGTCACGACTCGCCCGCTCCCGTCGTGGCTTCCAACTCGCTGGCCTCGACAAGATCGGCAAGCAGTTCCATCTCCTCGTCGGTCAATTCCGGACCCGCCTCGGGTGGGCTCGGCACATCCGGCGTGGCGGCGTAACCCAATCGTTCGCACAGCGCACCCGCGAGATCGGAGATCGTCGGGTACGCCCAGACGAGTGCGGCCGGAAGCGTAATTCCGAGGCTGGCTTCGAGCCGGTTTCGCAGTTCCAGGGCCATCAGCGAGTCAAGGCCGAGCGACTCGATCGGCTCGTTGTGCGCTATCGATTCGCTCGAGTGCAGCACCGCGCGGATTTCGTCGGCGATCGCCGCTGCGAGGGCTGCGTGGCGTTGGCTCGCGTCCAGGGCGTCCAGCTCCATCCGTAGCTTGCTGGTGCCTCGCTCGATCGTCGTCGTGTCGCGGAGTCTGGCGAACAACGACGACCCGGCCACGGCGGGGAAGGATTGAAACCACTGCCGCGCGTCGAGGCTGAAAACTCCGGTGCGGGACCGATCGGCAGCCAGCAGCAACTGCATTGCCGCGAGTCCCTGCGCGGGCGTGATCATCGAGAATCCGAGGTCGGCGAAGAACTGGGCGCGCCCGACTTCGGCCCATGGTCCCCAGTTGATCCCGACGGCGGGCAGGCCCCGGGATCGGCGATAGGCGACCAGGCCATCGACCCATGAGTTGGCGGCCGCGTAGGCGCCTTGCCCGGGTGTGCCCAGAAGCGAAGCCGCAGAGGAGAATGTCAGCCACCAGTCCAGGTCCCGGTCGGCGGTGGCTTCATGAAGCCTCCAGTTGCCGGCGACTTTGGGAGCGAATACGCGCGCCGCGGCGGAATCCGACATGTTGATCACGATCTCGTCGGCCAGAACGGTTGCGCTGTGCAGGACTCCGGCTAGCCGGAATCCGGCGTTGTCAACTGTTTCAACCAGGCGCCTGGCGGTGTCGTCAGCGGCGATATCACCGTTGACGACCTCTACCAGGGTTCCTTGTTCGCGCATGTCCGCAATCGCCTCCACGGCATCCGCTCCGGCACCCGAACGCCCATTGAGTACCAGCATTCCCGCGCCGTGCTGTGCCAGCCAGCGCGCGGTGACCAAACCGAGACCGCCCAGTCCGCCGACGACGATGTATCCGCCGTCGCCCGCCACCAACGGCTGTGGCGGAGGTGGCGCAACGGCGTCGACACTGCCGTGGGCCGGCATCGAGAGCACGATCTTGCCGATGTGGCGGCCGGAGGCCATCAGCCGGAACGCGTCGATCACTTCGCCGAAGCTGAATGCCGTGACGGGAAGTGGCTGCAGATCCCCGGCCGCTGCGTGCGCGAGGATCTCCTCAAGCTGCCGGCGGTAGTGTTTGGGGCGCAACCGCAGATTCAGGCTGAGGTCGACCACCGAGAACGAGGCGCTTTTCGCCAGTGCGGCCAACCCCAACGTGGCATCGGCGTAGACGTCCTTCTTGCCCAGCTCGATAAACCGGCCACCGGGCGCCAGTAGCTGCACACCGCGGCGAATCGCCTCTCCAGCAAGCGAATTGAGGACGACGTCCACCCCGTAGCCGTCTGTGGCGTCGAGGATTTCATCGGCGAACCGCACGCTTCGCGAGTCACCGACATATTCGACGCCGAGCCCGGACAGCAGTTCGCGTTTGGCCTCCGAACCGGCCGTTGTGTAGATCCGGGCTCCAATCATTTTGGCGATGGAAACTGCCGCCAGCCCGACTCCGCCGGTTGCGGAATGGATGAGCACGCGTTCGCCGGGGGCCAATCGCCCAACCTCGCACAGTGAATGCCATGCGGTGAGATACGCACCCGTGAAAGTGGCCGCCTCGCTGTCGGGCAACGCGTCGGGGATTCCGACGACCAGGTCCTCAAGAGTTGTCAGGTGGGAACCGAAAGTGCCGGGGCCGAAAGCGATGGCCCGTTGCCCAACCTGGACCGAATCGACGCCGTCGCCGACCGCGGTTACCACACCCACGCAGTCTCCGCCGATGTAGGGCGCCGCGCCGTCGTCCGGATACAGTCCCATCGCCTTGAGCACGTCGCTGAAATTCAGCGCCGCGGCTACGACACGAACCTCGACCTGCCGGGCCTGTGGCGAAACCCGGCTGAGTGCATGCACTTTGAGGCCGTCTAGCCGCCCCGGCTGATCTACCTGCAGCCTGAACCCATCCGGCCCATCGGCATCGATCGCCGTGTGGCGAGCCTCGACAACGAGGTCACCGCGAGGCGTTGTCGGGGCGGCCACCAGCCTGCTGACATACCGCTTCCCGTCGCGTAGGGCCACCTCATCGTGCTCTGCACCGGCCAACAGTTCGTCTACCAGAGACGTGGCCGACGCGCCGCCCACGGCGTCGATGTCAAGCGTCGTCGTCTGCAATTCCGGGTGCTCAAATGCCAGCACTCGCGCCAACCCACGAAGCGATGTCTGCGCCAGGCTCACCGGAGCACCCGGATCGAGCTGCTGGGCACCGCGCGTCACGATCCACAAGCGTGGACTTTTGCGGGCCCCCATGCGTGACAGCGCTTTGACGATATCGCGGACGAGCAGTGTGCGCTCTTGGGGTAGGTCCAGTTGCATCCGCTCCGGCAGCGACTCATCAGCGGCCCGCGGTGGACAGAGCACGACGATTGAATCCCAGGAGAAGTCGGTGCGCGTGATGGTGGCTCGCAGCGCTTCTTTGTCGCCGGGCGAAACCCACTGACAGTGCGCTGTCCGCTCGGCAAGCGAGGAGCGCAGAGTGGTCAGTAGTGGATCTTCCGCGACCTGATCACCGACGACGAGCACGGAGCCGCCGAGCGCGGCCGGCTGATCGAGATCAACCGGCTCCCACTCCAACGTGAACAGCCGGTTGGTGAGCTCGCCGCGAGAGATCCGCGACACTTTCATCTCGACCTCGTCGATTTCCAGCAGCACCTGCCCGTGCGAACCGGTCAGGACCACCTGGCCCGTCAACCGATCCGGGCTGCTTGTCACCCTCAGCTTGCCGACAGCGGACACGCCGTCAGTCACATCCCCATACACCCGGACACCGGCCAAACGCACCGGTAGCACGACCGCCTGCCCGTCGCTCTGCGTCCCGGCGAGCTCGGTGGCCACCTTCGTTGCGCCCAAGGCTTGCAACGCGATGTCGACCATGACCGGGTGCAGCAGCAGCTGGCGCGAACCGCGTTTGGCCGCCGACGGCAGTCGGACCTCAGCGCGCGCTGCACCGGAGTCGAAGACGGTCAAACCGACGATCCCCTGGAACGCGGGCCCGTGTTGCTGCCCCGCGTCTCGCAACCGCCCGTACAGGTCCTCGGGATTCATTTCGGCCACCGGCGCATCGTGAACCTGCGTCGGCGCGGGGGGCGCGGCGGTGCCGCGTTCGATCGTGGCGGTCGCGTGGGTAGTCCATCCCGATGCCGCGCCGCGAGAACGGATCTCGACTCGTGCCGCCGATTCATCGCCGGTCAGCGTGGTGACGACGATCGTTTGCTCGGTCACGTGCATCACGTGTTCTAGACGCAGCTCACGGATCGTCCAGGACTCACCGCTGCGGACATCGAATGCGTCAGCGGCTGCCGCCAGCGCGAGCTCGGCATAGGCGGCGCCGGGCAGAACACACGCGTCGTCGACGCAATGGTCGCCGAGCCACAAAAGGTCTGGCCCGAGGCGGCTTTCCCAAATCCGTTTGCCATTGGTAGGGTCCGTGACTCCGACACCCAGCAATGGGTGGGATCCCTGCGCAAGCGGAGCCGTAGCCGACGGGCTGATCCAGTGGCGGGTGTGGTGCCAGGGGGTGGTGGGTAGGACGGGGTGGGGTTCTGCAGGGTGCGGGGTCTGTGGCGGGTGGATGGTGTAAGTGGCGTTGAGGTTGGTGTGGAACGTGCACGTGTCGTCGGCGTCGCGCTGCAGGGTGCCAAGGTTGCGGTGCTGCTCGGCACCGAGGGTGTCATTGATGGCGTGGGTGAGCAGCGGGTGCGGGCTGACTTCGATGAAGGTGGCGTGGTCGGCGCCGGCGGTGGCGATGGCCTGGCTGAACCGAACGGGGTTGCGCAGGTTAGCCGCCCAATGGTCGGCGTCGAACACCGTTTTGCCGACGGCGTGCTCATAGGTGGTGGTGATGATCGGGATAGTCGGGGTGGTCGGCGCCAAATCCGCTAGGGCGGCGCGTAATTCAGGCAGCACCGGGTCGATCGTCGGGTGATGAGAGGCCACCTCGACATCGATACGCCGGGCCAGCCGGTCATCCTGCTGCACCACCGTGCACAGCATGTCCACCACATCGGGTGGCCCGGCGATCACCGACTGGCGCGGCGAGGCGTAGACGGCCAGGGTCACGTTGGGGTGGTCAGCAATCAACGCTTCCGCGCCGGCCGGGTCCAGTTCCAGCAGGGCCATCGCGCCCTTGCCCGACAGCCGGGCCATCAATCGCGACCGAGTGGCGATCACCCGCAACCCATCGGCGACACTGAGCGCCCCGGCCACCACCGCCGCGGTGACCTCGCCCATCGAATGCCCGATCACCGCATCGGGCTCCACCCCGTAGGAACGCCACAACGCGGTCAATGCCAGCTGCATGCCCACCAGCACCGGCTGAATCCGCTCAATGCCGATCACCGACTGGCCCTCGGCCAGCACCTGTTGCAGTGAAAACCCGGTCTGTGCCACGAATATCGGCTCCAGCTGGGCCACCGCCGCGGCGAATGCCGGCTCATCGGCCAACAACTGCCGGCCCATCCCCACCCACTGCGAGCCCTGACCGGAATACACAAACACCGTGCCGGGCCCGGATGAACCCTCGGCACAGCCGACCACACCCGGTGCGGGTTCACCGGCACCCAACGCCCGTAATCCCGCTACCGCCGAAGCCCGATCACGCGCCACCACCGTGGCGAACCTGGCCTGACGGGCCCGGTGGTGATTGAGCGTGTGCGCCACATCGGCCAACGCCACACCGGCGCCCTCGCCGTTCATCCACTGGGCCAGCGCCGCCGCCGTCGCCGCCACCCGCTGGGTCGTCTTGCCCGACACCACCAAGGTTGTCACCGCGGTGTCGGGACCACGTTCGGCTACCGGCACCGGCTCCGGCCCTTGCTCAAGCACCACATGCGCATTCGTGCCACTGACGCCGAACGAGGACACTCCGGCCCGGCGCGGGCGACCGGTCGCCGGCCACTGCACCCCCTCGGACGCCATGGTCAGCCGAGAGGCGGCCTGACTTGCGTGCGATGTCAACTGGTGGAAGTTGAGGTGTTTGGGGATGTAGCCGTTGCGGATGGCCAGCACCGTCTTCATGAATCCGGCGACACCCGCTGCCGCTTCCAGGTGACCGAGATTGGTTTTCACCGATCCGATCACCAAGCTCGGCGAGTCCTCCCGGTCGCTGAAAACCTTGCTCAGCGAATCGAGTTCGATCGGGTCGCCGAGCGGAGTGCCGGTCCCATGAGCCTCGACGTAGTCGATGTCGGCGGACGTCAGCCTGGCTGAGGCCAACGCGGTGTGCAGCAGCGCCTGCTGCGCCGGTCCGTTCGGAACGGTCACTCCACTGCTGGCGCCGTCCTGGTTGACCGCCGAACCCCGCACCACAGCCAGGACGGGATCGCCGTCGCGGTGCGCGTCGGTCAGCCTCTTGAGCACCACCACCCCGGCGCCCTCACTCCGCACGTACCCGTCGGCGGCCTCATCGAAGGTTTTGCACTGCCCCTCCGGCGAGAGCATCCCCCATCGTGAGCACGCGATGCTCGGGCCCGGGCTGAGCAGCAGGTTGGTGCCACCGACCAGCGCCATGTCGCTTTCCCGCTGGCGCAGGCTCTGGCATGCCAGGTGTATCGCCACCAGCGACGACGAGCAGGCCGTGTCGATCACTACCGCGGGTCCGCGAGCCCCGAGGATGTAGGCCAGCCGTCCGGCGGCGAAGTTCGCCGAGTTGCCGGTGGGTATGTAGGCGTCGAGTTCCTCGGGACGCAACCGGCCCGCCAGCGAGACCATGTAGTCGTACGCGGTGAGGCCGACGAAGACCGAGGTTTGCGTCCCGCGAATGGTGTGCGGTGCCACGCCCGCATCCTCTAACGCTTCCCAGGCGACCTCGAGCAACAGCCGTTGTTGCGGGTCCATTGCCGCCGCTTCGCGGGGGGAAATCGAGAAGAATTCCGCATCGAACTCATCGGGCTGCCAGCCGGCGAGAAAGCCGCCCTCCCGATTGCAGATCGTTCCCGGAACGGTGTGATCGTCGGTGTAGTAGGCGTCGGCATCCCACCGGTCGGCGGGCACTCGGACGATGCCGCTTCGGCCGTCGCACAACAGATTCCAGAACTGTTCGGGGTTGTTAACCCCGCCCGGGAACCGGCACCCCATTCCGATTACCGCGATCGGTTCGGTGCCGGACTTTTCGGCGATTTCCAGGCGTGCCGTGAGGTCATCGATCTTGTGCAGCGCCTCGGTGATGATCGCCCGGCGATCCGGGCTCGGGGCGGTCATTGCGTTCCTCTTAGTCTTTCCGAAAGTTGTTCCAACAACTCGGCTTCGGTGAATTGGTCATAGGCATCGGCACCTGGTTGGTCGTGCGTTGCCTCTGCCGTTTCAAGGAGCTCGGGCAGGATGGTGCCCAGATAGTCGGTAAGGCTGTACACGGTCGGGTAGTCAAAGACGACGGACGCCGGAAGAGGCTCGCCGAGGCTTTCTGATAAGGCCCGCTGCAGCGTCACGCTCATGAGTGAGTCCATGCCGAGCTGGAAGAAGCCGGCCGACGGATCGAGCATTTCGGCGGGAGGCATTCCCATCACGTTGGCGGCCGAGGCACCGACGTGGTCGAACAACATGTCGTGTCGTCGTTCCGGTTGGGAGTTCCGCAGGGCTTTGCGGAACTCACTTTCCGGCAGCTTGACGTCTTCTGCTGCCGGCAACAGGTCATCAACGACGCGAAGTGACCCTCTCGTCCGAAATGCGGCTGCCAGAAGGGGCCAATCCGCGGCAACCACGGCAGTCCGCACTCCGGCATGCGGGCTCATCACCAGTGGCAGCGCGCCGATGGCGACCTCGTCGGCCATCGGTAGCAGTCCGGATTCGGTGCTGACCTGACTCGCGCCTTTTTGCGTGTCGGCCAGGGACTTCCACAATCCCCAGTCGACGACGGTGGCCGGCAGGCCCATGACGCGACGCGCGTAAGCGAAGGTATCCAGGAAGGCACTGGTCGCGGTGTAGTGGGCGAGCCACCGTGAACCGATGAGACCGGAGACGGAGGAGAACAAAACGAACTGCTGCACAGGCTTTGTCAGCGATAACTGGTGCAGCAGCGTTGCGGCGTTCAGCTTGGGACGAAACATGGCGGCGACGTCGTCGTCGGTCATCTCGCTGAGCAGCACCGGCCCGCCCGCGAAGGCCGCCAGGTAAATTCCCTCAAGTGGCGGCAAGTCCGTCCCAAAACGGTCGAACAGCGCGCTCATCGCGGCGGCGTCGGTCGCGTCGGCGGCCACTTCGACGAGGTCCGTCCCGGTCGATGCGAGGCTTTGGGCCAGCTGCTGCAGCGAGCCCGGTTTTCGGGCCACCGCGACGACCGTTTTGGCTCCCATCCGCGCGAGCTGCCGGATGAGATGCGGTCCGATGTTGCCGGTGGCCCCGATGACAAGCTGGCTGGTATCCGGGCTCAGTTCCGCCGGGGAGCCCGCGGCCGGCGATCGCCTCTGCAGCCGGGGCACGTGGCGTGCACCCGACCGGTATACGACTTGATCCTCCTCGTCGGCAGCCTGGGAAGCGGTCACCGCATGCCGCGCGGCCAGCTCCGCGGGCATCGACTCGTCGAGATCGATTATCCCGCCCCAGATTGCAGGATGTTCCAGTGCCAGCGAGCGACCCAGACCCCACAGCACCGCGTGGCCGGGGTTTGCCCGGTCGCCCTCCGAAACGGGTTGGGCATTACGGGTCAAGACGAACAACTTGGGCGGCAAGCTGCTCGCGACCATCGCGGCGGCAAGCCTTCGTGTTGCGTGGAATACCCGGTAGGCCGCCCCAACATCGAGTAGTTCACCGGAGACCGGCGGTGCGTAGAGCACGTTGTCGACTCCGCGTAGCGCGTCGAGCAGTGGGGTCGGATCGCTGTCGTCCGCGAGCGCCGTCGGCGCGAGGAGGTTTACCCGCGATTCCGGACCGACGACACGGGCCATTTCGGCGGAGAGTCCGGTGTCTGCCACCACCAGCCAGGTGGCGGTGCTTGACATGTCTGCGGCGGGTGCCGGGCGGACCGGCCAGGTCAGCTGGTAGCACCAGCCTTCGAGCGCGTCACCGGCGTGTTCGGCGTTGCTTGGTTGTTCGGGGCGTCCGTTCATCGCAATCCCGTTGCGGGCCGGATGTTCCAGCGCCGCCGAGCTGGCCTGCGGGGTGGTGATCCAGTGGCGGGTGTGTTGCCAGGGGGTGGTCGGGATCGGGGGGTGCGGCCCGGGTGGGTGCGGGGTCTGTGGTGGCTGCGCGGTGTCGGCGGTGTAGAGGTTGGTCCGGAAGGTGACGGTGTCGTCGGTATCGCGTTGCAGGGTGCCGAAAGTCCGGCACGTGCGTTCGGGGTGTGCGTCTTCGAGGGTGTCGGTGATGGCCTGGGTCAGCAGAGGATGGGCGCTGATTTCGATGAAGGTGTGGTGAGCGGCGCCGGCGGCGGTGATGGCCTGCTGGAATCGCACCGGGTTGCGCATGTTGGTGGCCCAGTGCTCGGCGTCGAAAACCGGTCGGGTTTCAGTGTCTGCGTAGGTAGTGGAGATGATCGGAATCGTCGGGGTCCGCGGGGTCAGATCGGCAAGCTCCGCACGCATCTGGGGCTGAAGCGCATCCATGGCCGGATTGTGCGGGGCCACTTCGATATTGACCCGACTGGCAAAGCGGTTCTGCGTGCGTACTGCGTCGATGAGGGCGTCGATCTGGTCCGTGGGTCCGGCGATCACGGTTTGGCGCGGCGAGTTGTAGATGCCCAACGTCACCTGCGGGCAGTCGGCGATCAACGCCTCGGTGGCCGCGGCGTCGAGCCCTAACAGCGCCATGCCGCCCTGTCCGGACAGCGGGGCCATCAGCCGCGAGCGGATGGCGGTCACCCGCAATCCCTCGGCGGGGGTGAGCGCTCCGGCAACGACGGCGGCGGCCACTTCGCCCATGGAGTGGCCGATCACCAGGTCGGGTTGCACCCCGTAAGACCGCCACAGTTCGGTCAGCGCCAACTGCATGCCGATCAGGCCCAGCTGGATCTGCTCGATGCCGACCAGTTCTTTGCCGCCGGCGATCACGTCGTGGAAAGAGAACCCGGCCTGTTCGACGAACACGGGTTCCAGTTCGGCCACCGCGGCAGCGAAAGCCGGTTCGTCGGCCAACAATTGGCGGCCCATCCCGGCCCACTGCGAACCGCGCCCGGAGTAAACGAACACCGTGCCCGGCCCGGCCGAGCCGTCCTGACAGCCCACCACGCCGGGGGCGTGCTGGCCGGCGGCCAGTGCGCGCAAGCCGACCACCGCCTGGGCGCGTTCGCGGGCGACCACGATGCCGAATTTGGTATGCCGGGAGCGGTGATGGTTGACGGTGTGGGCCACATCGGCCAGGCCCAGCCCGGCGCCGGGGCCCTCCATCCAATCGGCCAGCACCTGCGCCGTCGCGGCTACCCGTCGCGGCGTCTTGCCCGTCACCACCAATGTCGACGCCCCGGTGTCGGTGCCGCTTGCGGATACCGGCGTTAGCTCGGGACCCTGCTCGATGATGACGTGCGCGTTCGTCCCGCCCAAGCCAAACGACGACACCGCCGCACGTCGCGGCCCCTCCGGGGTTGGCCACGGTGAGTTTTCAGTGGGAACGAAAAAGCGGGTCGTTGACGCGTTGATCGCTGGATTCCATTGCGAAAAATGCAAATTCGGCGGGATGTGGCCGCGCTGCACCGCCAGCGCCGCTTTGATGAATCCCGCGATTCCGGCCGCTGCCTCCAGGTGACCGAAATTGGTCTTAACCGCCCCAAGCGCACAATCGCTACCGCCGCGGCCATACGTGGCCGCCAGCGCCTCGAATTCGATCGGATCCCCTAGCACCGTGCCCGTTCCATGGGCTTCGACGTAGTTCACGCTCTCGGGCGCCACGTCGCCGGATCGCAGCGCATCGGCGATCACATCGCACTGCGCGGCCGTATTCGGCGCGGTGACGCCGTTCGAGCGGCCATCCTGATTGACCGCGGAACCGCGCACCACCGCCAGCACCCGGTCGCCGTCGCGAACGGCATCGGTCAACCGCTTGAGCACCACAACCCCGGCGCCCTCGCCGCGGACAAACCCGTCCGCGGCCGCGTCGAAGGTGGCGCACCGACCATGCGGCGAGAGCAATCCCCATGCGGAAATTGCAATTTGGGTCTCCGGGCGCAGGGTCAGACTCACGCCACCGGCGAGGGCCAAATCGGTTTCACGCAGCCTCAGGCTCTGACAGGCCAGGTGCACAGCCACCAACGACGACGAACAAGCCGTGTCCACTGCCACCGCCGGACCCCGCAGCCCCAACAGGTAAGAAATGCGGCCCACCGTGATGCTGTGGGCATTTCCTGTTCCGGTGTAGGCGTTCACACTCTCCGGGCTCGCGTTCAGCATGGACTGATATTCGTTGAAATAGACCCCCATCATCACGCCGGTTCGGGTGCCGCCGAGGGAATCCGTTGGTATGCCGGCATCTTCGAGTGCTTCCCAGGAAACCTCGAGCAGCATCCGTTGCTGCGGGTCCATGGCCGCGGCTTCGCGTGGCGTGATGCCGAAGAACTCGGCGTCGAACCCGTCGATGTCGGGCACGAAGCCGCCCCACTTCGTCGTCATCCGCCCCGGCGTCAACGGGTCAGGGTGGTAGAACGCTTCAGCGTCCCATCGGTCCGCCGGTATCGGGGAGATCGCGTTGCGGCCTTCGACCAGCAGGTCCCAGAAGCTTTCGGGCCCGGCCACGTCTCCCGGAAACCGGCAACCAATCCCCACTACCGCGACGGGCTCCGCCACCGCGATGCGAGAGATCTTGTTGAACTCCTCGGCAAGGGCGGCGCGCTGCTGCGCGGTCATACCGGAAATCCGGCTGAAGGCCGTTCGCATCAGGCTACCTTTCGGCCTCGGTCGAGGTCGATTCGATCTGGTCGAACAGGCTGTCCAATACGCTACCTGCCGACGCGGATAGCGCGGCCATCTCGTCTTCTTGCGGATCATCCTGCGGTGCAACAATTTTTGCCAGATACTCGGCGAGGGATGCAACGGTTGGATGATTGAACAGCATGGTCGCCGACAGTTCTATCCCAACGAACTGCTCAGCTTCACGCCGAATCGCCATTGCCATAAGGGAGTTGAGGCCGAGTTCGGCAAAGGGCCGGTTGGTGTTCAGATCCGTTTCAGGCAACCGGAGCTCGGCGGCGATGATGGTCCGTAAACCGCTTTCAAGTTCATCGCGGACATCCGCGGCCGACATCTGCGACCAGTTTCGCGTCGGGAGCAGGTAGGTGTCCTCAGCGGTCGATCCGTCCGCATTCACAGGCGAGGGCAGCGGCACCACGACTGCTTGCGCGACGTCGTAGCCATCGACGTACTCCCAGGCAGTGAACGCCTCCGACGGCGTGATGTCACGCGAACCCATTCGCTGTAGCTCCGCGCTGAGAATCTGCGCGTCAGCGGCCAATCCCATCCCACGCCAGGCCACCCAGTCGAGGCTCATGGTGTGGCAGCCCTGTTGGCGGCGCGCTCGTGCCAACGCGTCCAGGTAGGAATTGGCGGCCGCGTAGGAGCCCTGCCCCGGGATACCGAATATGCCTGCCGCCGAGGCGGTCAAGAAGAAGAAGTCCACGCTGCCGGGTGGAAATGCCTCGTGCAGGACTTGGCTGCCGCCGATCTTGGGCCACATAACCTGCCGCACCGGATCGTCGGTCATGTTCGTCACCAGTTGATCGTTGGTGACGCCCGCCGCATGGATGATCCCGCGGATCGGGGCGGCCCCGTCGCGATCGCGGTTGGCCAGCAGGGCCTGCACATCATCGTGGTGCCCTACGTCGACGGCGACGGCTTCGACTGTCACACCCCGCATTTCCAGGGTTCGAATCGCGTCGATTTTGTGACGCAGTTCGGCGTCGAGGGTGTCCAGTTCCCAGTCCCGCCTTGGCGGCAACGGCGTACGGGCTGTCAGCACCAATCGACGAGCGCCGCGGTCGGCGAGCCATCCGGCCATCAGCAGACCAAGTGCGCCCATTCCGCCGGTGATCAGGTAGGCCGCATCGGGTCGGCATCGCAAGGACTTGCGCATCGGCGTGCCCCGGACCGGTGCGAGTGTGGGGGCGAGCACGACACCGTCACGTACCACCGAGATCGACTTGCTTGGCGTTTGAAGCAGGTCGGCAAGTGCCGACTCGGCGAGAGCGTCGTCGGGGTCGTCGTCGGCCGCGAGATCGACCAGTCCGCCCCACAGTTCGGGATGCTCTGCGGCGATCACACCCGCAAACCCCCACAAGAAGCTCTGGCGTAGCGCGGACGGGACGACCGATTCGTGGACTCCGCGTGTGACGATCCAAAGCGCGGCGGGGTTATCCGGCTCTCGCTTCGCCAAAGTCCGCACCAGACTGCTGATCTCGGCGGAGGTCCGCACGGCGAACTCGACATCCGTCTCGGCGGTGCTTGCCGGGTGGGAATCCGTGACGTAAACGATGTAACGGGCCTCAGACACCCCGTCCGCCTCTGTGGCCGGTGGATAGCCCGCCTCCTCGAGGCACCGCCTGAGCGAGGAGCCATCATCGCCGATCACCGCGACCGGCCCTGCACCGGTCACCCGCTCCGCCGCCGGATGGGCCTGCGCATCATCCAGATCGGTCCGCGGTTGCCAGTCGATCGTGTGCACGAAGTTCCTGGCATCGGTCCAAGCATCCGCGTGGGATTCGGCGGAACTGTCCGACCCGGCCGGTTGCGCGTCGCCAAAGTCCAGCGCTCGATACCGAAGTGAACGCATCGACGCGCACGGCACTCCGCCGCGGGCGGCAACGGTGATATCGACGGTGATCCCGTCGCCGTCGCGAGCGGTGCGGTTCAGTATGACCGAACCACGCGGTGCGCTGACGGCGTCGCTGAGCCACACCTGTTCGATGCTTGCCGGGACGTAGAGCCGCGTATCGGAGACGTCCGCCAGCGCGGCCACGTGAATAGCGGCATCGAGGAGCGGCCCTGTTGACCCTTCGGGCAGAGCCTCGGGGAGGTCGACCGCAACCTCGAGTCCGGTTGACGTCGGCGTCCACGAATCCACGGACCACGTGAAGGGCAAACCGTCAACGCCACGCAGCGCGAGCAGCGCTGCAATGTCTGGAATCGGGTCGCTATGACCATTCGTGTGCGCGTGACCGTTGGAGTGATAAGGCTCGTTCGAAGGGATGGCGGAACCCGCCGGTGACGACGAAAGCTGTGCGGTCACATGCCGCGTCCACCGGTCTGCCGCCTTTCCGCTGGCCGGACTTGACGCCAGGCTGATCGATTGGCTATCGGCGACAACCTGGATCAGCCGCGGCTGGTCGGCGAAAATGGGTTGCTCAAATCGGATCCCGGATAGCGCGGAATAGCCCAATTCTGCTGCAGCGGACAGGATTGTGTGCAGCACAACAGACGCCGGGACCACCTCGACCCCGTGGAATCGGTGGCGGCCCTGGTACGGCTTGGCGTCCGGCGCCAGCTTCGCTTGCCAGAGGTGCGAGGGCGAATTCCCAGAGGCCGCAGTGACGGTGGTGCGCTGGCCGAGCAGTGTGCCCGCCAGGGGTGCCGATCCAACAGAGTTGGCCGGGCGTTTTGTGGTGATCCAATGCTTGGTGTGCTGCCAGGGGGTGGTGGGGACGGGGGGATGCGGTTCGGGGGGATG
>DATMMZ010000340.1:0-12299 GCA_035569455.1 Mycobacterium sp.
GTCGAACTGGTGGCGGTGATCGGGCGCACCGCTGACCGGGTCAGCGAAGCTGATGCCTGGAACTATGTCGCCGGAGTCACTGTCGGACAAGACATCTCCGAACGCGCCGTGCAGCTGTCCGGGCCGGTGCCGCAGTTCTCGCTGGGCAAGTCCTACCGCACTTTCGGTCCGATCGGGCCCTGGCTGGTCACCCCCGACGAGCTGGCCCGCCGCGACGACCTCGAACTGCAGTGCTCGGTGGCCGGCCGAGTGCTGCAAAAGGGCCGCACCAGCCAAATGGTGTTCTCGGTGTCCCAGCTCATCGCCCAGATCTCGCAGGTATGTCCGATGCTGCCCGGCGATCTGCTGTTCACCGGCACCCCACCCGGAGTCGGCATGGCACGCAAACCCCAGGAATACCTCAAACCCGACACCACTCTGATCAGCGAAATCGAAGGCATCGGCAAACTCACCAACCCCGTCGTCGCCGGTCACGGCTACCCACAGTCCGCCGGATAGCCTCCGCGATGGCGGGCCAACTCGACCTCATCGGGGTACCCAGCGCAACCGAGGTTGCACCGGCCATCCCGCGCGCCGAACCCAGCCCTGTCACACACCGAGGAAAGTAAGGACATCCGTGACTGCCGTGCGATTTGAGCAGGATGACAGCCTTGGCCGGATCGTCTTAGCGAACCCGCCGTTTAACTTCGTCAGTGCTCAGTACAACAACGACCTCATCGCCGCGGTGCACGACGCCGCGGAAAGCGACATCCGTGCTTTGCTCATCCACGCCGAGGGACCGAACTTCAGCGTCGGCGGTGCAGTCCACGAATGGCCCGGGACGACCCACAACTGGTTTCGCACCTTCGTCGCCGAGGTGACCAACTCCTACCGGGCTCTTGAAGCACTCCGTATCCCCGTCGTCGCTGCCGTCCGGGGCCAGACGACGGGCGGGGGCCTCGAGCTCGCCCTTTCCGCTGACTTCATCGTCGCATCCGACAACACCGTGCTGTGGTGTGTGGAAATCACCACGGCACAAGTGCCGTTGGCCGGCGGGTATCAGCGGCTGGCCAGTCTAATCGGCCCGGGCGCGGCCCGGCGCCTGGTCATGCTCGGAGAGCAGACGCCGGTCACGCAAGTCCCACAGGTGGCTGATTTCATCGTGCCCGACGACCAACTCGATCAGGCGGCGCTCGACTTGGCCACGCGTTTGTCGCAGGGGCCGACCCGCGCCTACGCAGCCGCCAAGTCGATACTGAAGGCCTGGTCGGCGGGAGGTATCGCCGCCGCCGACAAACTAATGCTTGACCTGTCCGCCGACCTCTACAACACCGAGGACGCTCAAAACGGGTTCAGCGCCGGCGCCGCTGCGATGGAGGCGCTGGTGCGCGGAGAAGAACCGCCCAACGGCGATCCTGGTCTCCATAGCAAATACGTCGGCCGCTGATGCGGCCCAATTCCTGAGATCCAACGTTGACGCCGTGGCAGCTGAGCCGAACGACAGCGACGTCGAGGAATTAGGACTGCTCGACGACCTGCAAGGGCGAGCACGCCAGGAGCGTGCTCAGCTAATCGAGTGGTTGCTCGCGCGTGGGTTTGATGTCGAGCAGATCCGCGGCGAATTTAGCCCGATGCTGCTCCCGGCCCATCGCGTGATGGGCGATGACGGAACGTTGGTCTCACCGCGAGAAATATCGGAGTCCAGCGGCGTGAGCCTCGAACTGCTGCAACGACTGCACCGCGCCGCTGGCCTGGTTCGGGCAGAGAACCCCGATGCGCGTCTGCTGTCGCGCGCGGATGCCGAATCCGTCCTAGAAGCCGCGCGGTTGGTCGATCTTGGGCTCGACCCGGAACAGGTCGTCTTGATCGTGCGACTGCTGATGGACGGCGTCACCGGTGCGGCGGCGACGATGCGGCAAGCCGCGTTGCACGCATCGCTGCATCCAGGCGCCACGGAACTCGAACTGGCCCAAGCCATCGAAGCGCTGGCGCACGATGCCCAACCACTACTTGGCCCGATGGTTGACCTATTGTTGCGGCTGGCCTTGCGGCATTCGGTTGAAACCGAGGCGATCAACGCGGTCGAGCGCTCCGCCGGCACCCTGCCGGGAGCGCGGGAAGTCGCGGTGGCTTTCGCCGACCTGGTGGGTTTCACGCAACTCGGCGAGCAGATGCCGCCAGAAGATCTGGGACTGGTCGCCTTTCGGCTCGCGGATCTCGCCCACGAGGTTGTCGCAAGTCCCGTCCAATTCGTCAAGACCATCGGCGACGCCGTGATGCTGGTCTGCTCGGACCCGCTCAAGCTACTGCGGACAGTGCTGGACCTCGTTGACGCCGCAGCCGCCGACGATTTCCCGCGACTACGGGTCGGACTTGCGTTCGGTCACGCCATCAACCGCGCCGGCGACTGGTACGGCAGCCCGGTCAATCTCGCCAGCCGAGTCACCGGCGCGGCACCGGCCAGCACGGTGCGGGTGACGGAGCCTGCGCGCAAGGCGATTGGCGATCCCGCCGGCATCGAGTGGTCGGCCCCGGAAACGCGTCATCTGAAAGGGGTACGCGGTGAGGTGCTGCTCTACGGCGCCCGCCGACGTCCCACCGTCCTTCGCGGCTCAAGGGATGAAGGATGATGCTCGCCACGATGGCGCGCGGAAACCGACTGTGGTTATCCCGCAATGGGACTGACATGCTGTGGTTGCCGCGCTTCGGCCAAGACCCGAGCGGCGACGAGTGTGGTCACCATCGTGGCGACACAGATGAGTCCGTCGTCTTTGAGACCCCACCTGATCGAAGCCAGAGTCGCCACCCCCGCCACGCACAGCAGCATGCCGACTGCGGTGCCCCGCCGGACCGAGGTGATCGTGGGGGCGCCGTCCCAGCCGGATAACGGGTTGTTCTCCAGGGGCCGCAGTGCCACGGACAGCACTGCCACGACCGCGAACATCATGACCAGCTGCATGACGCTGATCACGAGGAAATGCGGGCGGCCGGGGTAGCGGGCATACCCGAGGTAGTCGAAGAGCAGGTGCATACCCAGCAGCACCGGCATGTGCCAGAGGTATAGGGTCATCGCTCCGGAGTTGCCGATCGCGGTCAACCACCACACACGCGGCCGCTGCGCCCAGCGAGCGATCGCCGGCGCGGCGAGGACCGCCAGCGCGCTCAGGATGATGGCGTGCCCGGCTAGCAGCAGCGACGGCGGGCTGGTGTTGGAAAGACGGTGGTCCCCGGTACCGACCATGCTCAGTTCATAGGGCCCCCAATGGATCAGCGCGACGTTGACCGCCAACAGCGCCGCGGCCGTGCGCATCGCGCCGCGGCCGGTGAGCAGCTGGCGGCGGTACGCGATGCCGAACATGCCCGGGATGAGCCACACTGCGAGGTTGAGATAACCGAGCGGCGTCGCGGCGGGCCAGTGCAGCCGGACCACGTCAATGACCGCGATGGCCCCATACACCATGACCACGCCCGCGGCGAGGCGGGCGGCCGTGGTGATCCGATACAGCATCGGCATTGCGGCCAACACCAGCACATAGGCGCCCAGAAACCACAACAGCTGAACACTGACGCCGGCGAGCACGTCGTAGACGTGCCGGGGTAGCACCGGATACAGCACGGTCAGCGCGACCGCCCAAAACCCGAAGTAGTAAAACACCGGCCGAAACAGCCGGGTGCAGCGTTTCATCAGCCAGCCGCCCCAGTTGGTGCCGGGCCGCCAAGACGCCTCGCACGCCGCGACACCGGCGAAGAAGAACAGCGGCATGATCTGAAAAACCCAAGTCAGAGCCTGAAACACCGGTGAGGTGGTGAGCAGGTTGTCCCAAGTGAGCACGCCGTTACGGATGACGCTGGTTGCCATCACCGTGTGGCCGACCACCACGCCGATCAGGGAGATGATCCGGATGACATCGATAGCTCGGTCTCGGTCGGCCGGGGTGCGGTCGGCCAGTTCGGTGGGGCCGGGGAAGGAGATCTGCGATTTCACCCGAAAAGCATCGGCGATCGGCACGCATCCCAGCCTGCGTAGTTCTACCTGTCTTGCCTGCGTAGCTCTACCCGAGCTGTTGGCGTGCCCGACACCGCATGGGTATCAGATCGCGTGCGGTTCAGTGGAATTCGGGCAGCGAGACTGGGTTACATCTGCGCCCAAACGACTTTCGTTTGCAGGTAGGTCTCAAGGCCCGCTTTGCCGGACTCGTAGCCCCAACCCGATTGCTTGTACCCGCCAAAAGGCATGGAGTGGTCGAACTGCATCTGGCAGTTCAGCCCCACGGTTCCGGCCTTCAACCGCTT
This sequence comes from Mycobacterium sp., assembly GCA_035569455.1. Classification (GTDB taxonomy): domain Bacteria; phylum Actinomycetota; class Actinomycetes; order Mycobacteriales; family Mycobacteriaceae; genus Mycobacterium. The sequence goes on from DATMMZ010000340.1 coordinate 4,273, forward strand.
GGCTATGCGGTGTGCGCGGCCCAGGTCTCTGGTCCACGCGGTGGCGGCCAATCCGTAGGTGCTGTCGTTGGCCAGGGCGACCGCTTCGTCCTCGTCGTCGAACGGGATGACAGCGACCACGGGCCCGAAGATCTCCTCCTGGAACAGCCTGCTCGTGGAGGCGACGTTGGTGAGCACGGTCGGGTGGACGAAGTAGCCCTTTCGGTCCAGCCGGTGTCCGCCGGTGACGACTTCGGCGCCATCGGACTTGCCCTGGTCGAGGTAGCCCAGGACGCGGGTGAGCTGCTTCTGGCTGATCAGCGGACCGATCATGGTGCCCTCGTCCTTGGGGCCGCCGAGCTGCAATCCGTTCGCGACTTTCGCCAGGCCCTCCACGAACTGGTCGTAGACACCGCGCTGCACGAAGATGCGCGATCCGCAGACACACGCCTGGCCGGAGTGAATGAAGGTGCCGAAGGCCGCCATGGGGATGGCCGCCTTCAGGTTGGCATCATCGAAGACCACCACCGGCGACTTGCCGCCGAGTTCCAGCGTCACCTTCTTCAGGTTGCTTACGCCGGACGCAGCAACGATTGCTCTGCCGACTTCGGTCGAGCCGGTGAAGGCGACCTTCTCGACGTCAGGGTGCGCGGTGATCGCCGCTCCCGCCGTGTGACCGTAGCCGACCAGCAGGTTCGCCACCCCGTCGGGCACTCCGGCCTCGGCGAGGATGTTGTCCAACACCAACGCCGACAGCGGGGTCTCCTCGGCCGGCTTGACGACACTGCTGCAGCCGGCCGCGAGCGAAGGCGCAAGTTTGCAGCAGAAATTGAAGACCGGCCCGTTCCACGGGAAGATCAGTCCCACCACGCCGTAGGGCTCTTTGAGGGTGTAGGCGTGCTGGTGCGAGTCGATGCCCGTGAGACCGCCGGTGTGCACGTCGGCCGCGATGCCCTCGATCTTGGTGCACCAGCCGGCGTAGTAACGGAAGAACTCAGAGCCGACGGACACCGTTCCCTGTGCTTGCAGCGGGGTCATGCCGGCGTTGAGCGATTCAAGCTCGGCCAGAACCTCCGCGTTCTGGTCAATCAGCTCGCCGACACGCCACAGCACCTTGGCCCGCTCGCTGGGAGGCATATCCCGCCAGACACCCGATTCGAAGGATGCCTTCGCGCGCGCGACCGCGTCGTTGACGGCTTCTTGTCCGCAGTCTTTGAATTCGGTGATCTGCTCTTCGGTGGCGGGATCGACAACCGCAATCACCTCACCGGTGCCGGGCCGTTCACGGATGTCGTCTAGTACAGCCTGCACCGTCATTGGTGTGCCTCCTCGCCACGGATGAATCGCCGTTAGGAAGGTTATGCGCTTAACCTGGCGATGTCCAGCACGCGAAAAAAGCGCGCGGACCAGTCCGGCAACCGCTTATCGCTAGGTCGAGGAGCGCACAATGAGGCGGGCGATGTCGGTTAGCTCGCGAGACGGTGGGGCCTGGTGTCCCAATCGTTCGAAAAGGGCGGCGACCGCGACGTCGGCGACCGCGTTGGGGTCGAATTGCACCGTGGTCAATGGGGGTGTGCTCACGACACCCATGGGGCTGGCGTCGACGCCGATCACCGCGAGGTCGCGTGGACAGCTCAGTCGCGCCTGGTGAATGCCGTACAGGACGAGGCAGGCTATCTCGTCGCTTTGCGCGCATACGGCGGTCACGCCGTCGCGTACCCAGCCGGTCACCATATCCGCGGCGTTGTCCACGGTGACCTCGCCGATGCGGATGGGCGGGAGGTCATGGAATCGCGCCGCCCGCGAGACACCCTCGAACCAGTAGTCGCCCAGGGTGCGCCATTTGGCGATCCCGGTGTAGGCGAACGCGATCTGTCGATGACCACGCGAGACGAGGTGTTCGACGCGCATTTCGCCGACCGAGAGGTGCGGGCATCCGAGTCCGGGCAGCGTCCCGATCTCGATGTGCGGTATACCCGCTGCCTGCACTGCGCCAGAAGCCACGTAGCTGAGCGGGAACAGACTGGTGACCGCGATCGGGTCGATGCTCTCGATCGCATCGACTACGTGCTGGTCCTCCTCGGTCTCGAAGATCTGTACCTGAAGCAAACCTTGGCGGGCCAGTTCTGTGGTCATCCGGCTGCCGGCCTGCATCGGCATCTCGCCCACCGCCACGTGCGGTACCACGTACAGAACCACACCGCTCTTGCCGCGGGCGAGATTGCGCGCGGCAAGGTTGGGTCGATAACCCAATAGCTTCGCGGCGTGGTAGACCGCCTCCCGGGTTTGTGCGGAGATTCTGTGGCCCTCGGCGTTGTTGAGGACGTAACTGACCGTCGCGGTCGACACGCTGGCCAATCGGGCCACATCAGCGTGAGTGGGCCGCACAGCTCTGTTCGTGCTCACTGCATCACCATCGGGCCCGGCCATGCCTCATGGTGGCACGCGACGACGACCCACAGTGCGCCATCTCGCAATCCCGCGCGGCGGCCTGGCGGAAAACCAAGCGGACTAATAGTCAGTAGTAATCGAGGCCATCTCGTGGTTGCCCGACCAGCCCTTGGCTAGGTACTGCCGTTGTGAAAAGGCACTTTAGCTCCGCATGAGGCCCCAACAGCTTCCGTTGACACTGTGACTGAGATCATTGTCTACTAGTCATTGTATCCACGTTGGATCTTGTCAGGAGTGCAGCATGAACAAGGACGATCTGATCCTGATCAGCGTGGACGATCACATCGCCGAGCCGGCGGACATGTTCGACGCCCATGTCCCCACGAGGTACAAGGACCTCGCCCCCCGGGTGGTCCTAGAACCCGATGGCGTCCAGCAGTGGTACTACGGCGAGATTCGCGGACGGAATATGGGCCTCAATGCCGTCGCAGGCAAACCCCGCGAGATGTACAACGTCGATGCCTGCAGCTACGACGAGATGCGCCCGGGATGCTTCAACGTCGATGAGCGGATTCGCGACATGAACGCCGGCGGCCAGCTGGCGGGTTTGAACTTCCCGAACTTCACCGGCTTCTCGGGCCAGGTCCTCAACCAGGGCCCCGATCGCGACGTCAACCTGGTGATGATCAAGTCCTACAACGACTGGCACGTCGACGAGTGGTGCGCGGCGTACCCGGGGCGGTTCATCCCGTGCGGAATCCTGCCGCTGTTCGACGTGACCGAAGCGGCCGAGGAAGTGAAGCGCCTCGCAGCCAAGGGTTGCCACGCGGTGACGTTCTCAGAGAATCCAGAAGCGTTGGAGATGCCCAGCATCCACACCAAGCATTGGTATCCGCTATTCGAGGCCGTCTGCGAGAACAACACGGTGCTGTGCACCCATGTCGGCTCCGCCTCGCGATCTCCGCAGGTGTCGACGGACGCGCCACCCAGCGCGATGATGACGGCGTCCTCGATGATGAGCATGTTCACCTTCACCGAGCTGATCTGGGCCGAGTTCTACGCCGACTTCCCGCAGCTCAAGTTCTCGCTCACCGAGGGCGACGTCGGCTGGATACCGTATTTCCTCTGGCGCGCTGAGCATGTCTACAACCGGCACTCGGGCTGGACGCTCGCGAAATTCCCGCCCGGCTACAGCGGACCGACCGATGTGTTCAAGCGGCACTTCTACACGTGCTTCATCAGCGACAAAGTCGGCGTGCAGAACATGGACTGGTTCAACGAAAACATGTTGTGCTGGGAGTCCGACTTCCCGCATTCCGACAGCAATTGGCCGTTCGCGCCCGAGGACGTCATGGAGACCATGGGCCACCTCGACGACTCGGTCATCAACAAGATCACCCACGAAAACGCCATGGCCGCATACTCATTTGATCCATTCCGCTACATCCCAAAGGAGCACGCCCGAGCGGGCTACCTCCGCGTCCAGGCCACCGACGTGGACGTGGTCACCCATGTCGGCCACCACGCCAGTCAGCGTGATCTCGACACCTGGACCCGAATGACGCAAGCCGGCCTGCAGGCACTGGCACAGGGACAGGCGCCGCCGACGGTCGAGGCCATCGGCATCGACGGGCGCGCCACCACACTGGGCAACTGAGCGTGGTACGCCATGCCCGAGCGCCGTTCACGGACTGGCGTGTGCTGGAGTTGTCGAACGGGATAGCGGTGTCATACTGCGGCAAGATGTTCGCCGACGCGGGTGCCGATGTCGTGAAAGTCGAGTCACCGCACGGTGACTCGTTGCGCATATGGTCGGCCGGCGGACCGGCCGGGGCATTGTTCGGTTACCTAGCGGCGGGCAAGAAGTCGGTGACGCACCGCGAGGAGGCGGAGATCACGGCGCTGTTGGCCGGTGCGGACATCGTGCTCACCGACCTGACCGACGGCTGGACGCTCGACGGCATCACAGCGCACACCGGTCCGTCGGCCGTCGTCGTGGCCGTGACGCCATTCGGAACGACGGGACCCTACGTCGAAGACCGTGTCGTCGCAAACGAATTCATCTTGCAGGCGTTGTGCGGATCGATCGCCGGCCGCGGCTGGCCGGATGACGAACCTGTCCAGGCGGGCGGCCGGCTCGGTGAGTGGTTGGCGGGCACGTTCGCCGCAGCGGTCGCCGCCGCCGCGGCCCGGCACGCCCGCCGGGGCGGCCACGGCGAGATCATCGACGTGTCAACCTACGAGGCGATGGTGATCGCGATGAACCTGTCCACCATATCGGCCAGTGTGCTGGGTGTGGATTCCGTTCTGCAGCAACGCAGTCTGGAACTGCCGTCGATCGTGCCCACGGCCGACGGGATGGTCGGCTTCTGCACCATCACCGCGCAGCAATTCCAAGACTTTCTGGTGATGATCGATCGCGCCGACCTGGTCGAGGACGCCGAGCTGGCCTCGATGCCCGGGCGCATCGCGCGCCGCGATGAATTCCTCGGCATGGTCACACAGTGGACGGGGACCCGCAGCACGCAAGATATCGCCGATCTTGCGGTGGCGTTCCGAATTCCGGTCGCCCCCATCGCAACTCCCGCCACGCTGCCATTGGTCGATCACTTCATGCAACGAGGAGTGTTCGTCGAGTCGGAGTTGGGAGTGATGCAGCCGCGGGTGCCGTATCGCAGCGACGCGATGATGACAAGGCCGCCCGGACGGCCCCCGCGGCTCGGAGCCGACGACGGCCGCATCGACTGGCCGCCGCGGCCGCAGCGACAGCACTCTGTCGACGCCGCCGTACTGCCGCTATCAGACATACGGGTGACCGACTTGACCGCGTTCTGGGCGGGGCCGGTGGTGACCCAGCTCCTCGGCGCCTTGGGCGCGGATGTGATCAAAGTCGAGGGCGTTCGTCGGCCGGACGGCATGAGGTTCTCGGGTGGCCGCTCACCCGGCTCCGACCAGTGGTGGGAGTGGGGCCCAGTGTTCTTGTGCAGCAACAACAACAAGCGCGGTGTCAGTGTCGAACTCAGCACTCAAGCCGGACGTGACATTGCCCTGGAATTGATCGCGGCAAGCGATCTCGTCATCGAGAACTTCTCGCCGAGGGTGATGGGGAACTTCGGTCTCGACTGGGACGCCGTGGCGGCCGCCAACCCGCGCGCGGTCATGGTCCGGATGCCGGCGTTTGGCCTCGACGGTCCGTGGCGCGACCGCGTCGGCTTCGCGCAGACGATGGAGCAAGTGACCGGAATGGCTTGGATGACAGGGCATTCCGACGGCCCGCCGATCATTCCGCGCGGCGTGTGCGACCCGATGGCGGGGCTGCACGCCGCGTTCGCTGCTGTTGCGGCGCTGGTGGTCCGGGACGGGGACGGGATCGGCCTGCACGTCGAATCGACCATGGTGGAGTCGGCGCTGAACGTGGCGGCCGAAATGCTCGTCGAGTACTCGCGCAACGGAATCCAGATGCACCGAGACGGAAATCGGGGTCCCGGCGCGAGTCCCCAGGGGGTGTACCGGTGTCGGGGCGACGACGCGTGGGTAGCGCTGGCCGCGATGGATGACCCCGCCCGCAGGTCGTTGGCCAGCCTGATCGACCTGCCCGAGCTGGGAGCCACCGAAGCCGTGTGGCGAGAGCGTGCCGACGAAATCGACAAGCTGATCTCGGACTGGACGACACGGCGCTCGGCGGCCGAAGCGGTCAACACGCTACGCGCCGGCGGGCTGGCGGCGGCGCCGGTCGCGGCGCCCGCGTCGCTGCTGAGCGACCCGCAACTGATTGCTCGGGGGTTCTGGGAAGCGATCGACCACCCCGTTGCCGGCTCGTTCCTGTGCACCGGGATGCCGTTCGCGTTCGTCGGGAAGTCACGGCGCTGGATTCGCCGGGTGGCGCCGTTGTATGGCCAGCACACGGACGAAGTGCTCACCGGCGTTCTGAGGCGCAGCGAACCGGATCTGGCCGATCTGCAAAAGGCGGGGACCATCAGCACGCGACCGGCGGGCTTGTGACACAAGACAAGTCAGTCACACTGTGTGTGCCGCCGCGCGCCGGTGAGCTGTGCGCGCCGGTCCGCTTCCTGGTGCGCCAGGACTCCCTGGTGATGGAGCTGACGGCTCGGCACCGGATCACCGGTGTCGAGTGGGACGAGCGCGAACGCGCGGTGGCGATGGTCGTCGAGATCACCGACCCGCAAAGCGCGCGGCCCGTCGATGTTCGGATCGACGTCGTCGATCCCGGGGCGGCGCATGTCGATGCTCGAACCAAAACGGTCGGCCGCATTGTTCGCGATGGGCGACCATACGACGTCGTGGGCACGTATCTAGGGGTGGTTGCGGATGAAAACTAGAACTGCCGCCATCGTCGGGGTGCACAACACCCGGCAGGGACGCCGCCTCGACGGCGAAACCTCACGGGGCCTGGCGCTCAAGGCCATTCATGGCGCGCTCGCCGACGCCGGTTTGAGCCTCGACGACGTGGACGGGATCAGCGCGGGCCCGCAGTCCACGACCCTGATCTACGACCTGCGCATCGGCCCGGCGTGGCAGGGGTTGGGCTTTGGGGTCGGCATGATCACCGAGGCGGCCATGGCGATCGAGCACGGCATGGCCGATGTGGTGGTGCTCGTCGCCGCTCAAGCCGGTGAATACCGCGATCACGAGGCCACGGCGCCGTGGACCCGGCCCGAGAACGAATTCGTCGCGCCGTGGGGAATGTTCACCACCGCTGAGTTCGCGCTCATCGCTCGCCGTCACATGCACGTCTATGGCACGACGCGCGAACAACTGTCCATCGTCGCGGCCACCATCCGTAACAACGGATCGCGAAACCCCGAAGCCGTTTACCACCAACGCGGGCCGTTCACCCCGGAGGACATCACCGCGTCCCGGCCGATCGCTGATCCGTTTCACCTACTCGATTGCGCCACCACCTCCGAGGGCGGGTGCGCGCTGGTGGTGGCGAACGTGCAGAAGGTCTCGGACAAACGGGAAGCCGCAAGCCGGCCGATCTACGTGTTGGGCAGCGGCGCGGATTTTCACGGCCCGTCATATCAGCACCCACCCGCCTGGGACCTCGCCGGCCGGCGCGATCACGGCCACTACGTCAATGGTGTCGTGGGTAGGCGGGCGGCAGAGCGTGCGTTCCGCCACGCCGGACTGCGGCCTGCCGATATCGATGTGCTGGAACTCTACGATCCGTTCTCGTTCGAGATCATTCGTCAGCTGGAGGCTTTTGGATTCTGCGGCGAGGGCGAGGGCGGACCATTCGTCGCCGATGGTCACATCGCCATCGACGGCAGCCATCCGGTCACCACCGACGGAGGAACCATGTCCTTTAGCCACGCGGGTGCGAACCCGCAGATGATGCAGCGCGCCATTCGCGCCGTTCAGCAATTGCGCGGTGAGGCAGGCGCCCTGCAGGTGCCGGATGCGCATATTGCGTTGTGCAGCAACGGGGGGGCGGGAGCCTTATTCACCACACTGCTGATTCTGGGAGACGAACCGCTGTGACTTCTTTGCAACCGCAGACTGGACCCGTTCCGCATGCCTGTAGCCTCCTCAGCGTTCCGTTCTGGCAGGGATGTCGATCGGGGGAGCTGCGCTATCAACGTTGCGCGGCTTGCGGCCGGTCGAATTTCCCGCCGACCGAGCATTGCCGCCAATGC
>DATMMZ010000341.1:0-22250 GCA_035569455.1 Mycobacterium sp.
CAGTGGTTTAAGTCTCGCGGCGACTAGTCCACCCGGGTGGCGTGGACTTCCCAGAACGGGGCGTGCACCCGGCCGTTGACCAGCCACGGTTCGATCGCGCGGAAGAGATCCATGAAGGTCTGCATCTGATCGGCCATGTCGGGGTTGCGCTTGGCCATCATCTCGAGAGTCTCGGCGCTCATGTTGACCTGGTAGGTGGTGGTCCCCAGATAGCTGATCTCCCAGCCGCCGGTCGGGAGCACATCCCGAAAGTCGTTCTCGGACAACGACCGCGGCATCTTGAAGCCGTTGACGTTGTGTTCGCCGAACTCGAACATGTAGAGCCGCGCGCCCGGCTTGGTAGCCCGGCGCAGCGCCTGCACGTAGGACTTCTGCAGCTCAGGCTCCGTGCTGAAGGTGTGGTAGAAGGCGCAGTCGACGACCGTGTCGAACCGGCCGTCCAGTCCCTCCAGCTTGGTGGCGTCGGCCAGCTGGAAATTCACCGACACCCCGGCCTTCTTCGCGTTGTCCCGGGCCCGCTCCAAGGCGCCTTCCGACCCGTCGATACCGGTCGCCGCATACCCCTTGGAGGCGTAGTAGATCGCATGGTGACCGGGACCGGTGCCCGGGTCGAGCACCTCACCCTTGATCGCGCCCAACGCGACCAGCTGCTGCACCACCGGTTGTGGACCGCCGATGTCCCACGGCGTGGCGGCGGGCAAGCCGTGCTGCAGCCGCTCGTCGCGATACATCTCCTCGAAACGGGTGGGATCGGTCGGGTCGAACTGCGTTGTCATGTGTCCCCCTTCGTTAAGGCAGAGCGCTCACCAGCTGCTCCACGCCCACCCGCGGCCCGGTGAAGAACGGCGTTTCCGCGCGGGTATGCCGTCGGGCGTCGGTGGCACGCAATTCACGCATCAGGTCGACGATGCGGTCCAACTCAGGGGCCTCGAAGGCCAGAATCCATTCGTAGTCGCCGAGCGCGAACGCCGGCACCGTATTGGCGCGGACGTCCTTGTACTCGCGCGCGGCCATGCCGTGCTCGGCGAGCATGCGGCGGCGCTCCTCGTCGGGCAGCAGGTACCACTCGTAGGACCGCACAAAGGGATACACGCAGATGTAGGCGCCGGGCTCCTCGCCGGCCAGAAACGCGGGGATGTGACTCTTGTTGAACTCGGCCGGCCGATGCAGCGCCACACTGCTCCACACCGGCGAGCAGGCCCGTCCCAGCGTGGTGGTGCGCCGGAAATCGGCGTAGGTCGCCTGCAGTGCTTCGATGCGTTCGGCGTGGGTCCAGATCATGAAATCGGCGTCGGCCCGCAGGCCCGCCACGTCGTAGAGTCCACGCACCACGACGCCGCGTTCCTCCTGCTGCTTGAAAAAGGTCGACGCGTCGTCGATCACGGCGTCACGCTGGTCACCGAGCGCCCCCGGCCGCACCGAGAACACCGAGAACATCAGGTAGCGAAGCGTGGCGTTCAGGGCGTCATAGTCGAGGCGGGCCATGACATCTATCGTGCCACCTCTACTTCGAGCACCTCGATCGCGCGCCCGGCCGCACCGATACACGCTGGCACGCCAATGCCATCCAGGTAGCTGCCTGCCACGGCCAGCCCCGGCGGCAGGCCCGCACGCACCTCTGCGACCAGATCCGCGTGGCCGGGCCCGTACTGTGGCATCGCGTCGATCCAGCGCCGCACGCGGACATCGACTGGGTCGACGGTCACGCCGAACGCGGCGGCCAGGTCATCCATCGCCCAGGCCAACAGCTCGTCGTCAGACACGCGAGACGCGACCTCATCGCCGAACTTGCCGAACGACAGCCGCAGCAGCTGCGTGTCCCCCCGAGCGCCCCACTTGCGTGACGACAAGGTGATCGCCTTGGCGTGTAGCTGTTCACCGCTGGCCACCAGCACCCCGGACGATTGCGGAAACGGCGCATCGGCGGGCACAGCGAGCGCCACCACCGCCGACGACGCGCTGGCGATCCGGCGCGCGGCGGCGAAGGTGCGCGGTGCGATCTCATCGATCAGGCGCACCAGCCGCGGAGCCGGAATGGCCAGGATCACCGCATCGGCGGACCAGTGAGCGCCGGTGTCGTCGTGCAGCGTCCAGCCGCGCCCGGCGCCCTCGAGTCGCTGCACCGTGGCCTGCACCCACTGCAGCCGACTGCGGCTGACCAGCTCGTCGATCAGCACCTGGTAGCCGCCCTCCAGCGCGCCGAACACCGGACCCCCGCTGGCCGGCGGCAGTCCCTGCCGGACGGCGTCGGTCAGGCTGGCGGCGCCACAGTCGAGGGCCGCAGCCACACTGGGTGCGCCCGCGCGCAGCCCGATCGTCGCCGCCGAGCCGGCGTACACCCCACCCAGCAGTGGGTCCACCGACCGGGCCACGGCCTGCTCGCCGAACCGGTCGGCCACCAATTCGGCCACTGCGGGATCGCTGCCGATTCGCCAGGTCAGCGGGCGGGCCGGTTCGGCGTCGATGCGCGCGACCGTGGCGTCGTCGACCAGTCCGGCCACCGATGCCGCCGACGACGGAATCCCGGCGACCGTGTCCGTCGGCAACGGATGCAGCCTTTGCCGGCTATAGATCAGTGGCCGGGCGCCGGTGGTGACCAGTTGGCGCCCCGACAGATCCAGCTCGGCCAGCAGCGCCGGCATCTCGGGCCGGCGCAGCACGAACGCCTCGGCGCCGAGGTCCATCGGCTGTCCCCCGACCCGCTCGGTGCGCAATACCCCACCGAGCCGGTCGCCCGGATCGAACAACGTGATGGTCGCGTCGTCACGGGCGAGCGCACGCAGCCGGTACGCGGCGGTCAATCCCGAAATACCGCCACCCACAACACAATATGAGCGGGCTGTCATAGCGAGTGAACCAACGACACCAAATCGGTCAGCACACCGGGATCAGTCTCCGGCAACACCCCGTGGCCGAGATTGAACACATGACCGGCCGCCCCTGCGTCGACGGCGCGACGCCCGTCGTCGACGACAGCCCGCGCTGCACGTTCCACCACCGGCCAGCCCGCCAGCACCACCACCGGATCGAGGTTGCCCTGCAGCGCCGTGCCGGCTTGCACCCGACCGGCGGCATCGGTGAGCGCAGTTCGCCAGTCCACGCCGACGACCGAAGCGCCAGCCTGCGACATCGCGCCCAGTAGCTCCGCGGTGCCCACCCCGAAGTGCGTCATGGGCAGGCCGTGGTCGGCCAGCGTGCCGAATACCCGGGCGCTGTGCGGCAGCACGTACTGGCGGTAGTCGGGCAGCGACAACGTCCCCGCCCAGGAGTCGAACATCTGGATGGCGTCCACTCCGGCATCGATCTGGCCCTGCAGAAAAGCGATGGTCAGGTCGGTCAGCTTGGTCATCAAGGCGTGCCAGCTCACCGGCTCGGCCAGCATCATCGCCTTGGTGTGGGCGTGGTGGCGACTCGGACCACCCTCCACCAGGTAGGACGCCAGCGTGAACGGCGCACCGGCGAACCCGATCAGCGGGACATCGCCCAGCGCGTCGACCAACAGCGATACCGTCTGCAGGACCGGTTGAATCGCTTGCGGGTCAAGGGGTTTCATGGCATCGATGTCGGCAGCGGTGCGCATCGGTTCCGCGATCACCGGTCCGACGTCGGCGACGATGTCCAAATCGACGCCGGCAGCGCGCAGCGGCACCACGATGTCGGAGAACAGAATCGCCGCGTCGACGTCGTAACGGCGGATCGGCTGCAGGGTGATCTCGCAGGCCACTTCCGGTTCGAAGCAGGCCGCCAGCATGCTGTGCCGTTCGCGCAGCGCCCGGTACTCGGGCAGCGAGCGGCCGGCCTGCCGCATGAACCACACCGGCACCCGGCTGGGTTTGCGGCCGGCGACGGCGGCCAGGTAGGGCGACTGCGGAAGCTCGCGACGGGTACGCGGAGGAGTATTCACTGGCTTCAATGCTGCCACGGGCGCCGATCGGCACTTGCGTAACATCAACGACCGTGCCAGTCACCTATGACGAGTTCCCCAGCCTTCGCTGTGAACCGAGCGAGAATGGCGTACTGAATCTGATTCTGGACGCCCCCGGGCTGAATTCGGTCGGGCCACAGATGCACCGGGACCTTGCCGACATCTGGCCGGTGATCGATCGTGATCCTGGGGTGCGTGTCGTCCTGGTCCGCGGCGAAGGCAAGGCGTTTTCCTCCGGCGGCAGCTTCGATCTGATCGCGGAAACCATCGGCGACTACGAAGGCCGGATCCGCATCATGCGCGAGGCCCGCGATCTGGTGCTCAACCTGGTCAACTTCGACAAGCCGGTGGTTTCGGCGATCCGGGGGCCGGCCGTCGGTGCGGGTCTGGTGGTGGCGTTGCTGGCGGACATCTCGGTGGCCGGCCGGACCGCGAAAATCATCGACGGGCACACCAAACTCGGGGTGGCCGCAGGTGACCACGCCGCGATTTGCTGGCCGCTGCTGGTCGGCATGGCCAAGGCCAAGTACTACCTGCTGACTTGCGAGGCGCTCTCCGGCGAGGAGGCCGAGCGCATCGGCCTCGTCTCGACCTGCGTCAACGACGACGAGGTGCTCCCAACCGCGACCCGCCTCGCCGAGAACCTGGCGCTGGGCGCGCAAAACGCGATCCGCTGGACCAAACACAGCCTGAATCACTGGTACCGCATGTTCGGGCCCACCTTCGAAACGTCGCTGGGCCTGGAGTTCATCGGATTTAGCGGCCCCGACGTGCGCGAAGGGCTCGCCGCGCACCGCGAAAAGCGGCCCGCGCGATTTGGTGCGGGCACCGATACGAGCCCCTAAAACGGCGCGCCTGTCGCGGCGTGTCGGCGTATAGGTCTACCGTCGAACGCTGTGACCCGCGTCGACGACGATGCAGAGCGCAGCGATGAGGAGGAGCAGCGCTCATGACTTCAGCCGAACCGGCCCCCTTTCGCGAGGCGGTCGCAGCGATGAACGCCGTCACTGTGCGGCCGGAAATCGAGCTCGGCCCCATCCGGCCGCCGCAGCGGCTCGCGCCCTACAGCTATGCGCTGGGCGCCGAGGTCAAGCATCCCGACTTAGACATCGTCCCCGAGCGATCCGAGGGTGACGCGTTCGGTCGGCTGATCCTGTTGTACGACCCGGACGGCTCGGATGCTTGGGACGGCACCATCCGCTTGGTCGCGTACATCCAGGCGGACCTGGATTCCAGCGAGGCCATCGACCCGCTGCTGCCGGAGGTGGCGTGGAGCTGGCTGGCCGACGCGCTGGGGTCCCGCCTCGAGCAGGTCACCGCCCTGGGCGGCACCGTCACCGCCACCACATCAGTACGCTACGGCGACATCTCCGGACCGCCGCGCGCCCACCAGCTGGAGCTGCGGGCGTCGTGGACCGCGACCACCCCTGAGGTCGGTGTCCACGTCGAGGCGTTCTGCGAGGTGCTGGAACACGCCGCGGGCCTGCCACCGGCCGGGGTCACCGACCTGGGCTCACGGTCACGCGCCTGACATGGGCGAAGCGGCGGCCGAAGGGCCGGGCAGCGCCGAGCCCGACCACACCCCGCTACTGCACCCGGCCGACGGGATGCCGGATCTCTCGGTAACCGTCAGCCAGATCGAGGCGGCCGCGGCGCTCCTGAACAGCGGGCACGGACCATTTGCGGTGGACGCCGAGCGGGCGTCGGGTTTCCGCTATTCCAACCGGGCCTACCTGATTCAGATCCGCCGGGCCAACGCCGGCACCGTTCTCATCGACCCGGTCAGCCACGGTGCTGATCCGCTCACCGCGCTGCGGCCCATCGCCGAGGTGCTCAGCACCGATGAGTGGATCCTGCATTCCGCGGATCAGGATCTGCCGTGCCTGGCCGAGGTCGGCATGAGGCCGCCGGAGTTGTACGACACCGAGCTGGCCGGACGGCTGGCCGGGTATGACCGGGTGAACCTGGCGGCCATGGTGCAGCGGCTGCTGGGCTTCGGGTTGGCCAAGGGCCACGGCGCGGCCGACTGGTCCAAGCGCCCGCTGCCCGCGGAGTGGCTCAACTACGCCGCCCTCGACGTGGAACTCCTCATCGAACTGCGCGCGGCGATCTCGGACGTCCTCGCCGCGCAAGGCAAAACCGGTTGGGCGGCGCAGGAATTCGACCATCTACGGAGCCTGGGTAGCAGGGAGACTGCGCCGATCGTGCGGCGGGATCGCTGGCGGCGAACGTCGGGGATCCATCGGGTGCATGATCGGCGAGGACTGGCCGTGGTTCGCGAATTGTGGGCGGCGCGCGACCGCATCGCCGAACGCCGCGACATCGCACCGCGCCGGGTCCTGCCGGACAGCGCCATCGTCGACGCCGCCATCGCCGACCCGAAGACGGTCGATGACCTCGTCGCATTGCCGGTGTTCGGTGGGCGCAACCAGCGGCGCAGCGCTGCGCTATGGTTCGCGGCGCTGGAAGCCGCCCGAAAAAGCCGAGATCTTCCGGATGTGGCCGAGCCGTCCAACGGGCCACCACCACCGGCGCGGTGGGGCAGACGTAAGCCAGAGGCCGCGGCCCGGCTGGAGGCGGCCAGGGCGGGGCTCGCCCAGGTGTCGCAGCGAGTGCAGGTACCGACGGAGAATCTGATCTCGCCTGACCTGGTGCGACGGCTGTGCTGGGACTGGGAGGCGCGCTCAGAAGACGTCCCGGACCCGGTGGATGCTGTCGACGAGTACCTGCGCGCCGGCCAGGCCCGGCCATGGCAGCGAGAACTCGTGGACCCGGTTCTGGCCGCGGCGGTGACGATTGCCCCTGACGCCGCCACCGAAACGCCCGAGTGACCAGCTACTCGTTAGTCGAGGTGCTCGCGGATCTCCGACTCTGTTACGCACGCTCCCATTGCGGCGGCCCAGCCCGTGATCCGGCGGGCCACGTCCTGGTCGGTCAGGCCCAGATCGGCCAGCACCTCACCCCGCGAGGCGTGTTCGTAAAATTCCTGCGGCAGTCCGATGTCGCGGCAGGGCACGTCGATCTCGGCTCGGCGCAGCGCGGCAGACACCGCTGAACCCACACCGCCGTTGACCCCGTTGTCCTCCAGCGTGACGAGCAGTTTGTGCTGCACCGCCAGTTCGCGGACACCGTCGGAAACGGGCAGCACCCAACGCGGGTCGATCACCGTCACGCCGATCCCCTGGTTGTGTAGCCGCTTGGCCACCGCCAACGCCATCGACGCGAACGCGCCGACCGCTACCAGCAGCACATCGTGGTTCAGCCCATCGGCCGGCACCGCGAGCACATCCACGCCCCCCTGCCGTTCTACGGCCGGAATGTCTTCGCCCACATCACCTTTGGGGAACCGTATCGCCGTCGGGCCGTCGCTGACGTCCAGCGCCTCACCGAGCTCCTCGCGCAACCGGGCGGCGTCCCTGGGTGCAGCCACCCGGATACCGGGCACGATTCCCAGCATCGACAAATCCCACATGCCGTTGTGGCTGGGGCCGTCGTTACCGGTAACCCCGGCCCGGTCGAGCACCATGGTGACGGGCAGCTTGTGCAGCGCCACGTCCATCATGATCTGATCGAATGCCCGGTTGAGGAACGTCGAATAGATCGCCACCACCGGGTGCATCCCGCCCATTGCCAGCCCGGCCGCCGACGTGATCGCGTGCTGCTCGGCGATGCCGACGTCGAACAACCGATCCGGAAAACGCCGGCCGAACGCAGTCAGCCCAGTCGGCCCCGGCATGGCCGCGGTGATGGCCACGATGTCGCGGCGCGTCTTGGCGTACTCGATCAGCGCGTCGGAAAAGACCGTCGTCCAACCCGGGCCCGCCACCTTGGTGACTTGCCCGGTGACCGGGTCGATCGGGACGGTGGAGTGCATCTGCTCGGCCTCGTCGGCTTCAGCCGGTGGATAGCCCATCCCCTTCCGGGTCACGACGTGCACGATCACCGGGGCGCCGAAACCGCGGGCCCTGCGCAGCGCGACCTCCACCGCGCGTTCGTCGTGACCGTCGACCGGGCCGACGTACTTCAGGCCGAGATCGGTGAACAGCAGCTGCGGTGACAGGGAGTCCTTGATGCCCGCCTTGACGCTGTGCAGAAAGTGGTAGCAAACCTCACCGACGAGCGGTAGCGAACGGACCACGTCGCGACCCCGCTCGAGCGCTTGCTCGTAGACCGGCTGCAGCCGCAGCGTGGCGAGATGGTCGGCAACACCGCCGATCGTGGGTGCATAGCTGCGGCCGTTGTCGTTGACCACGATGACGACCGGACGGCGGGAAGCGGCGATGTTGTTCAACGCCTCCCAGCACATGCCGCCGGTGAGCGCGCCGTCACCGACCACCGCGACCACGTGCCGGTTGCGGTGTCCCGTCAACTCGAACGCCTTGGCCAGGCCGTCGGCATGCGACAACGCCGCGCTGGCGTGGCTGGACTCCACCCAGTCGTGTTCACTCTCGGCGCGCGACGGATACCCCGACAGCCCGCCCTTTTTGCGCAGGCTTTCGAAGTCCTGGCAGCGTCCCGTCAGCATCTTGTGGACGTAGGCCTGGTGACCGGTGTCGAAGATGATCGGATCGTGTGGTGAGTCGAACACCCGGTGCAGCGCCAGCGTCAGCTCGACGACGCCGAGGTTGGGCCCCAGGTGTCCACCGGTCGCAGCAACCTTGTGGATCAGGAACTGGCGAATCTCTTCGGCCAGGTCGTGTAGCTGTCGCTGGGAAAGGTGCTGCAGATCAGCGGGTCCGCGGATCTGTTGGAGCATCTGGCTAGTCTACGCAGCGACGAGCGCGTCAGATCCTGTTTGCGACCCGGAGCGGGGCGCACTGCTTTTCGACGTATTGTCTTGATATGCGTGCCGCGGACCTCGCTGAGGATTTCCCGGTCGTGACCGTCGACTCCGATGCCCTCGATGCTGCCCGCCTGCTAGCCGAGCACCGGCTGCCCGGAATAGTCGTCACCGACAGGTCGGGAAAACCGTTCGCGGTGCTGCCGGCGTCCCAGGTCGTCCGATTCATCGTGCCCCGCTACGTGCAGGACGATCCCTCCCTGGCCGGTGTGCTCAATGAATCCATGGCCGACCGCGCCGCGGATAAGTTGGGCGGCAAGAGGGTCCGCGACGTGCTGCCCGAGCCCTTGGTCAAACTGCCGTGGGCGCACGCCGACGACACCATCATCGAGGTGGCCGCGGTAATGGCGCGCCTGCATAGTCCCCTGATCGCGGTGGTCAAAGAAGAAACGTTGCTCGGGGTGATCACGGCCTCGCGTCTCCTGGCCGCGGCACTAAAGCACTAAGGCCTTGTTCGCACAGGGAAAACGATGAGCGTCGTCGCCGTCGTCGTGTTCGTCGTCGCCTATGTGCTGATTGCCAGCGATCGCGTCAACAAGACGTTGGTGGCACTCGCGGGCGCCGCGATCGTCGTCGCCTTACCGGTTATCAGTTCCGACGACGTGTTCTACTCCCGCAACACCGGAATCGCTTGGGACGTCATCTTTTTGCTGCTGGGCATGATGATCATCGTCAGCGTGCTGCGACAGACCGGTGTATTCGAATACACCGCGATCTGGGCTGCCAAACGCGCCCGCGGCTCACCGCTGCGCATCATGATCCTGCTGGTGCTGGTCACCGCGTTCGCGTCGGCCTTGCTGGACAACGTCACCACGGTGTTGTTGATCGCCCCGGTCACCCTGCTGGTGTGCGACCGGCTGGAGATCGGTCCGGCACCGTTTTTGATGGCCGAGGCGTTTGCCTCGAACATCGGTGGCACGGCGACGTTGATCGGCGACCCGCCCAGCATCATCATCGGCAGCCGGGCGGGCCTTAGCTTCAACGACTTTCTGATCCATGTGGCGCCGATAGTGATCGTCATCATCGCCGTCTTCGTCGCCTTGTTACCGCGCCTGTTTCGGGGTGCGTTCGACGTCGATCCCGAGCGGGTCGCCGACGTCATGTCCCTGGAAGAGCGTGAGGCCATCCGCGATCCGCGGCTACTCGTCAAATGTGGCGTTGTCCTGGCGGCGGTCCTCGCCGCGTTCGTCGCCCACGGGCCGCTGCACATGGAACCGTCCATCGCGGCGCTACTGGGCGCCGGCATCCTCATCGTGATATCCGGACTGGAGCACTCCGACTATCTGTCCGGCGTCGAGTGGGAAACGCTGCTGTTCTTCGCTGGCCTGTTCGTCATGGTCGGGGCGTTGGTGAAGACCGGCGTAGTCGACGAGCTGTCGCGCTGGGCCACCGAAGCGACCGGCGGGCACGCCTTGCTGACAACGATGCTGATACTCGCGGTGTCATTCGTACTCAGCGGGGTTATCAACAACGTTCCGTATGCCGCCACGATGGCACCGATCGTCGGCCAACTCGTGCCATCCATGGTGGGCCATGTTCACCCGCAGGTGCTGTGGTGGGCCCTTGTCCTCGGCACCGACCTCGGCGGCAACCTGACCGCCGTCGGGGCCAGCGCCAACGTGGTCATCCTCGGAATCGCTCGGCGCGCGGACAGTCCCATCTCCTTTTCGGAGTTCACCCGCAAAGGCGCGATCGTCACGGTGATCTCAATCGGGATATCCGCGGTCTACCTGTGGGTGCGCTACTTCGTCCTCGCATAGCAGCATCAGCGGCCGAAAAAACCCGACCGCCCGCTCAACGGGTCAATAGCGCGACGCATTCGGTGTGATGGGTCAGCGGGAACGCATCGAAGACCTTGATCTTTTCGACGACATATCCGTGACCACGGTAGAGCCCGATATCGCGAGCGAAAGATGCTGCCTCGCAACCGATGTGCACCACGCGGAGCACCCCGGCCGCGGCGAGTAGGTCGACAACCTCGCGCCCGGCACCCGACCGCGGCGGATCCAGCACCGCCACGTCGGCACCCGCTCGCTGTACCGCCAGCGCCCGCCGCACGGAATCGGTGATGACCTCCACCTGCGGCAGATCGAGCAGTGCCGCCCGCGCTGCCCGCGTCGCCGCGCGCGAGGTATCGATGGTCAGCACCCGCCCGGACTCCCCCACCGCGTCACCCAGCACCGCAGCGAAAACGCCCGCACCGCCGTAGAGATCCCAGGCGGTCCTGCCGGCACCGGGCTGTGCCCAGTCGATGACCAGACTGCTGTAGACCCGAGCCGCGTCCCGGTGCGCCTGCCAGAAGGCCGTCACCGGCACCTGCCAGCTGCGCCTCCCCACCCGCTGCACCGCCTGATAGGCACCCTCCACCACTTTGGTCTCGTTGCGGCGGCCCGCTCGCACGGTGCGCACCACATGTCGCTGGCCGTCGTCGTCGAGCGCAACGTGCAGCTGCGCCTCAGGCGGCCAGTCGGCTTCAGCCAGCCCGTCCAGCATTCCGGCCGGTAACTGCGCGCAGCGCAGGTCGGTCACCAGCTCGTCGCTGTGGTAGCGGTGAAAACCGGGGCGACGGTCCGGCCCGACGTCCAGCCGAACCCGGGTCCGCCAACCGGTGGGACCGGCAGCCGACAGCGGTTCGGCTCCTGTGTCCGGACCGGACCAATGGTGTCCGCCGAGCCGCTCCAGCTGATTGGCCACGACTTTCGCCTTGAGTACTCGGGCCGCCTCGGGAACAGCAAACGCCAGGTCGCAACATCCAGCGCCGTCCGCACCGGCGATCGGGCACAGGGATGCGGTCCGATCGGCCGACGGCTCGATCACCTCGATAGCCTCTGCGTGCCAATAAGAGCCGCGGTCCGCGGTGACTCGCACCCGCACCTTTTCGCCGGGCAGCGCATAGCGGACGAACACCACCCGGCCTTCGTGGTGCGCCACGCAGCTGCCGCCGTTGGCGGGGGCGCCGGTGTCCAAAGTCAGTTCCGCATAAGCGGATTCGGGCTGCTGGTTCAAGATCAATCGAAGATTCCCCGGCGAGCGTCGCCCGGAGCCGCATGCGGCTGAAACGTCTTGACCCGCTCCGACGAATTCAGCTGCCAGGGAACCGAAGTCACCATGACCCCGGGCATGAACAGCAACCGGCCTTTGAGCCGCAGCGCGCTCTGGTTGTGCAGTACCTGCTCCCACCAGTGGCCCACCACATACTCCGGGATGAATACCGTCACCACGGTGCGCTTAGACTCCTTGCTGACCCGTTTGACGTAATCCAGTATCGGACGGGTGATCTCACGATACGGCGAGGAAATTACCTTGAGCGGCACGCTGATATCGCTGTTCTGCCACTGGCGCACCAGGGCACGGGTTTCCAGGTCGTCCACGCTGACGGTGATGGCCTCGAGCGCATCTGGGCGCGTCGCTCGCGCGTAGGCGAGCGCGCGCAGTGTCGGCAGATGCAACTTCGATACCAGCACCAGGGCGTGATTGCGGCTGGGCAACATCACGTCGTGTTGGGCGGCCTCTTGCTCGGCCAATTCCCGGTTAACCGTGTCGTAGTGCTTGCGGATCAGCTTCATGACGACGAACAACACACTCATCGCGACGATGGCGATCCATGCCCCGGCGAGGAACTTGGTGACCAGCACGACCAGCAGAACCGAGCCGGTGGACAACAAGCCGACCGTGTTGACCACCCGTGAGCGCATCATCTTGCCACGCGACCTTGGATCGGTCTCGGTGCGCAGCAACCGGGTCCAGTGCCGGACCATGCCGATTTGGCTCAGCGTGAACGATATGAACACGCCGACGATGTATAGCTGGATCAGCGCGGTCACCTCCGCGCGGAACGCGACGATAAAAGCCAGGGCCGCCGCCGACAGGAACGCGATTCCATTGGAGAATGCCAAGCGGTCACCGCGCGTGTGCAGTTGGCGGGGCAGGTAACTGTGCTGCGCCAGTACCGAACCCAGCACCGGGAAACCATTGAACGCGGTGTTGGCCGCCAGCACCAAAATGAGGGCGGTCACCGTCGCGATGAGTAGGAACCCTAAGTGGAAGCTGCCGAACACCGTCTCCGCCAGCTGCGTGACCAGGGTCTTCTGCAGATAGCCGGCCGGGACGCCGCCCAGCTGCGTTTGGGGATCCTCGACGAGCTTCACCCCGATCTGCTCGGCGAGCACGATGATGCCCATCAACAGGGTCACCGCGATCGCGCCCAGCATCAACAGGGTCGTTGCCGCGTTGCGTGACTTGGGTTTCTGAAACGCCGGCACCCCATTGCTGATTGCCTCGACACCGGTCAGTGCCGCGCAGCCCGAGGAGAACGACCGAGCCACCAGGAACACCAACGCGAAACCGACGACCTCGCCGTGTGCGGCATGCATCTGGAAACCGGCGGATTCGGCACGCAGCGGGTTGCCCAACACAAAGATCCGGAACAGCCCCCAGCCGATCATGATGACAACCCCGACGATGAACGCGTAGGTCGGGATGGCGAACGCCACCCCCGACTCGCGGATCCCGCGCAGGTTCAGCGCCATCACCAGCACGATGGCGGCCACACAGAACCACACTTTGTTTTCAGCCACGATCGGGAGCGCGGAGCCGATGTTCGACATCGCCGACGCCGTCGAAACAGCCACGGTGAGAACGTAATCCACCATCAGCGCACTGGCGACGATGAGGCCGGCGGTGTCGCCCAGATTAGTAGTAACGACCTCATAGTCGCCACCGCCGGAGGGGTAGGCGTGCACGTTCTGCCGATAGCTGGCCACCACGACGAGCATCACCGCGGCCACCGCCAGGCCGATCCACGGCGTCAGCGAGTACGCCGCCACGCCTGCCACCGAAAGCATCAGGAAGACTTCTTCGGGCGCGTAAGCCACCGAGGACAACGCATCGGAGGCAAACACCGGCAGGGCGATCCGCTTAGGCAGTAGCGTGTGACTCAACCGGTCGCTGCGAAACGGCCGGCCGATAAGCAACCGGCGTGCAGCGGTTGAAAGTTTGGACACGAGAGCCAAGAGTAAGCCCACGTGGGCTTGTCGGTAGCGTTCCGTAGGCGAGAATGTTCCGGACCGAAATCGGCTGGCCAACCAGGGCCGCCGATTGGGTAAGACGAACAGGACTGCGCCGAGAGGACCTCTAGTGCGGGTGATTGTGATGGGGTGCGGCCGGGTGGGTTCTTCGCTTGCCGACGGGCTGTCCCGAATCGGCCACGATATCGCCGTCATCGACCGCGATGGCACCGCATTCAACCGGCTCAGCCCTGAGTTCGCCGGCGAGCGGGTGCTCGGCCAGGGATTCGACCGAGATGTCCTGCTGCGGGCGGGCATCGAAGAGGCTGATGCGTTCGCCGCGGTTTCGTCCGGAGACAACTCCAACATCATCTCGGCACGCCTGGCCCGGGAGACCTTTGGTGTGAAGCGTGTCGTCGCCCGGATCTACGACGCGAAGCGCGCTGAAGTCTACGAACGCCTCGGAATCCCCACCATCGCCACCGTGCCCTGGACCACAGATCGCCTGTTCAATGCGCTGACCCGGGAGAGTGAGACGGCCAAGTGGCGCGATCCCACCGGTACCGTCGCCGTGGCCGAGGTCGCCTTGCACGACGACTGGGTTGGGCACCGGGCCACCGATCTAGAGCAGGCCACCGGCGCCCGGGTCGCATTCATCATCAGGTTCGGAACCGGTATCTTGCCGGGACCGAAGACGGTCATCCAGGCTGGCGACCAGGTCTACGTCGCCGCGATATCGGGCCGCGCCGCCGAGGCGGTAGCCATCGCCGCGCTGCCACCGAGTGAGGACTTGGATTCGGGAGCACGCAAATGAAGCGCGCCGACGATGATGACGCCGGCGAAGCCGGGGTGGTGGGGGCACCACCCGCTTGCGGGGGAGAGCGGCGCAAATGAAGCGCGCCGACGACGATAACGCCGGCGAAGCCGGGGTGGAGGAGCGGCGCAAATGAAGGTAGCTGTTGCCGGGGCCGGCGCGGTCGGCCGCTCGGTCACCCGCGAGCTTTTGGAGAACGGCCACGACGTGACCCTGATCGAGCGCAACCCCGACCACGTCGACGTGGACGCCATTCCTGCAGCGCACTGGCGGCTGGGCGATGCCTGCGAGCTGAGCCTACTGCAGTCGGTACACCTCGAAGATTTCGATGTGGCAGTCGCCGCAACCGGTGATGACAAGGTCAACGTGGTGCTCAGCTTGCTGGCCAAAACCGAATTCGCGGTACCCCGAGTGGTGGCCCGGGTCAACGATCCGCGCAACGAATGGCTGTTTACCGACGCCTGGGGTGTGGACGTGGCGGTGTCCACTCCGCGCATGCTGTGTTCGCTGATCGAGGAGGCTGTCGCCGTCGGCGATCTGGTGCGACTGATCGAGTTCCGCAAGGGTCAGGCCAACCTGGTCGAAATCACCCTGCCCGACGACACGCCGTGGGGCGGCAAGCCCGTGCGCCGCCTGCAGCTGCCGCGGGATGCCGCACTGGTGACGATCCTGCGCGGGCCGCGAGTCATCGTGCCGGAGGCCGACGAACCGCTGGAAGGTGGCGATGAGTTGCTGTTCGTCGCGGTCACCGAGGTCGAGGAGGATCTGCGCAAGCTGTTGCTGCCGGAAGGCCCCCAGCTCGCCGATTAGTCGCCGCCGGTGTCGGCGTCGAGCTCGGCGCCGCCGGCCGTGGCCGGGACGCTTTCCGAAGCATTGTCATCGGTGTTGTCGGACGCGGGCATGGCACGCTGCGCGGCCTTGATCGCCGCGTACGTCAGCAGCGCGGCCAGCGCGGTCAGCGGCCAGCCCATCCCGATCCGCGCCACGCCCAGCCAACCAGTCTGACCGGCGTCGTACAGCAACCGCTGGACCACGAAGCGGGCTGCGAAGACCAGCACCCAGCCGACCGTGGCGAGGTCGAACGCATACACCGCGCGGGGCACATCGCGCCAGCCGCGATCACGCCCGGTGGCCCAGCTCCACATGTAGCCAACAATCGGCCGACGGATCAGCACGGACACCGCGAAGACCACCGCCCACAGCAAAGACATCCAGATGCCCAGCAGGAAATAGCCTTTGGACTGCCCCACGATGTAGGCGATCAGCGCACAGACGCCGACCCCGAGAAATCCGGAGAGCGCCGGTTGCATGGATTCACGTCGCACCAGCTGCCACAACAAGACCAGCGCGGCCACTCCGAGCGCACTGCCGATCGCGGCCGGCAAGCCCGAGACGCTGGAAGCCACCACAAAGGTCACCACTGGCAGCGACGAGTAGATGAGGCCACTCACCCCGCCTGCCTGGGCCAGCAGGCGATCAGGGCTCATGCGGTTAGCAGTCACGCGGCCGCCAATCGCGGGGAACGGTCACCGCTGAATTTCGTAATGCGGGTTGTAGATGGCCTTGGCCCCGTTCTCCAGCTTGCCCATCCGGCCTCGCACCCGCAGCGTGCGGCCCGAGTCGATGCCGGGAATGCGGCGTTGGCCCAACCACACCAGCGTCACGGTGTCGCTGCCGTCGAACAATTCGGCGCGAACGCCGCTGGCGCCACCCTTGCCGCAGGTTTCCACGCTGCGCAGCGTGCCGACCATCGTGACTTCCTGGCCGCGCTGGCAATCGATCGCTCGTTGCGCGCCGGTGCTGAGTACCTCGTCTGACAACTCCTCGGAGTCACGTTGCTCCGGGTCCTCCGTCAACCGACGGGTGAGTCGCCGTAGATAAGCTTGGGCCCCCATGGCCACTCCTCATCCAGCTATCGGTCTATTGCATCTAAGTCTGCAACGGTCACCGTAGACCTGTTGGTTCCCCGGCGCCATATGGACCAAACCGATGATCTTGGACCACTTGTCGACGCGGGGCAGTATCAAGAGGTGGCTGTCGATTTACGCGGTGTCACGACCGTGTTGTTGCCCGGAACCGGATCCGACGACGACTACGTCCACCGGGCGTTTTCCGGCCCCCTACAGCGGGTCGGCGCGGTTCTGGTGACGCCGCCGCCACAGCCGGATCATTTGATTGACGGCTATCTGTCCGCCTTGGACGAGGCCGGACGCGCAGGTCCGATCTGCGTGGGCGGTGTCTCGATCGGCGCCGCGGTGGCTGCCGCGTGGGCGTTGGCCCATCCCGGTCGTTCCGTCGCCGTCCTGGCCGCACTGCCGGCCTGGACCGGTGCGCCTGGGTCAGCGCCCGCCGCTCTTGCGGCCCGCCATTCTGCATCCCAGCTTCGTCGCGACGGTCTGGCGGCGACGACCACCCAGATGCGGGCATCCAGCCCGCCCTGGCTGGCCGAGGAACTGACCCGGTCGTGGCGGGTTCAGTGGCCGCAGTTGCCCGACGCGATGGAGGAAGCGGCGGGCTACGTGGCACCAAGTCGCGCCGACCTGACCCGGCTGGCCGCGCCACTGGGCGTAGCCGCCGCCGTCGACGATCCGATCCACCCGCTGCAGGTCGGCGTCGACTGGGTGGCCGCCGCGCCGCGTGCAGCACTGCGCACGGTGACGCTGGATGAGATCGGCAAGGACGCCGCCGCGCTGGGTGCTGCGTGCCTTGCCGCTCTCGCCGATATCTAGCCGCCGGTCGAACTGCTCGTACTGCGCAGCTGCTGCATCGCCGAACCCTCGGCGCCACGGCGTGCGACCGGCTCGTTGGATTGCTGTTGCGCCTCGGCCTGCTGCGCGGCCGCGGCCTCGCGCAGCTGCGCCGCCATCGGCTCGGGCAACTGCACCGGCAAAGGAGTCCGCACCGGAAGGGGGGTATCACCACGGCGAACGACGGTGTCGGCCAGCGCCGCGCGGGCCTCCTCGATCAACGCGTCGATGGTCTCGTGCGCGCCGTTGATGACGCAGCGAATCATCCAGCGGTAGCCGTCAATCCCGATGAAATGCACCACGCCAGAGGCGGTGCCGATGACTTCGCGACCCCACGGGCCGTTCCTGATGACGACTTTGGCCGAGTCCTCGCGAAGCGAGTCGGCGAGCTCGCCGGCCACCTCGCGCCACAAGCCGCCCGTCTTGGGTGCGGCGTACGCGGCGATGGTGAAACGACCGTTGGGTGTGATAACCCATACCGCGCTCGGCACTCCGCCCTCGGTCAGTTCGACCTGCAGCTGGCCCCCCTCCGGCATGGGGATCAGCACCGAGCCCAGATCGAGTCGGGCCAGCTCCGCGACGGCGGGGTCGTCGAAGTCGTCGATGTCGAACGGGCCGTCCAGCTCGTCCAGTTCTTCGACGTCTTGCTCTTCGGGAGCGTGTTCCTCGACGGCCCCCTCCGGTACCACACGCTCTTCGGTTGGCTCGACGGGCGTGTGTTCGCTGTCGTCTTTGTCTGAGCGTCTACCGAATGCCGCCATCAGCGCCGCTCCTCCTCATCGCTTCGCTCTGCACTCACAAACTCGCATGTCCGCCGGAGGAACCGTGACCACCATCGCCACGGGATGTCTCGGCCAGCCCAGCATCGTCGAACGACGAGACCTCGACCAGCTCGACTAACTCGACCCGCTGCACCAGCAACTGGGCGATTCGGTCGCCGCGATGCACCACGATGGGCTGCCCTGGGTCGAGGTTGATCAGCGCGACCTTGATCTCGCCCCGATAGCCGGCGTCGATGGTGCCCGGACTGTTGACTATCGAAAGCCCCACTCGCGCGGCCAATCCCGAACGCGGATGGACCAATCCGACCATTCCGAACGGGATGGCGACCGCTAGGCCCGTCCGCACCAGGGCGCGTTGCCCCGGTGCCAGCGTGACGTCTTCTGCGCTGAAGAGATCAACCCCGGCATCGCCGGCATGAGCGCGGCTGGGCAGCGGGAGCCCGGGGTCGAGGCGGACAACGGCCATACTGGTCGACACGGGGCCACAGATTACCCTTGACCGCGTGTCCGGTACGCGCGTCGCGCCGCACAGTGTGCGATATCGCGAGCGATTGTGGGTGCCATGGTGGTGGTGGCCCCTGGGCTTCGCGCTGGCGGCGCTCATCGCCTTCGAAGTCAACCTGGGCGTCGCGACCCTACCCCACTGGCTACCGTTCGCGCTGCTGTTCACGGTGACGGCGGCAACGCTCTTGTGGCTGGGCCGCGTCGAGATCCAAGTGACCGCAGGATCGGGCCCCGGGAACGGCGTCGAACTGTTGGCCGGCCAGGCGCATCTACCCGTCACTGTGATCGCCCGCTCCGCCGAAATCCCGCGCTCCGCCAAGTCAGCGGCGCTGGGCCGCCAGCTCGACCCGGCTGCCTATGTGCTGCATCGGGCCTGGGTGGGACCGATGGTTCTGGTGGTCCTCGATGACCCAGACGACCCGACGCCGTACTGGCTGGTGAGCTGCCGTCACCCGGGGCGGGTGCTGTCGGCATTGCGAAGCTGACCGATCAGGCTGCGCAGTCGGTACAAATCATCACGCCGTTCTTCTCGCTGGCCAGCCGGCTGCGGTGTTGCACCAGGAAGCAGCTCGAGCAGGTGAACTCGTCAGCCTGCTTCGGAATTACGCGAACAGACAGCTCTTCACCAGACAGGTCGGCCCCAGGCAGCTCAAAAGACTCAGCGGATTCGGATTCATCCACGTCGACCACGGCCGACGCCGCCTCGTTCCGTCGGGCTTTCAGCTCCTCCAGCGAATCCTCCGAGACGTCATCGGTCTCGGTGCGCCGTGGAGCGTCATAGTCGGTAGGCATCGTCCTATCCCCTCTAGCCTTCATAACCTCAAGCAACGCTTTGTACCAGCGTCGAACGCATCCACCAAACGATTCGTGCCCATATCTTGGCCCATTCGAGTGTGATTTACGTCACACCTCCGGTTTGACTCGTCTGACCGGTCTTAAACAGTGCGTTTAGAGTGCACCTGTGGTCGCACAAATCACCGAAGGTACCGCCTTCGACAAGCACGGTCGGCCCTTTCGGCGACGGAATCCCCGGCCCGCGATCGTCATGGTGGTGTTGCTGTTGGTGGTGACGGGCGTGGCGTGGACTGTTGCGCTGACCCGACCGGCCAGAGTTCACCAGGCCGAAGTATGCAACCCACCCCCGCAAGCGGCCGGGTCAGCGCCGGCGCAGCTCGGTGAGCCGGCGTCGCGCAGTGAAATGATGGACGTCACGCCTGCCAAGCTCAGCGACACCAAGGTCCACGTCCTCAACGCCAGCGGGCGCGGCGGACAAGCCGCCGACGTCGCCGGCGCGCTCAAGGATCTGGGCTTCGCTCAGCCGATCGCAGCCAACGATCCGATCTACGCCACCGCCCGACTGAACTGCCAAGGCCAAATCCGCTTCGGTACGGCCGGGCAAGCCACTGCGGCGGCAGTGTGGTTGGTGGCGCCGTGCACCGAGCTGTTTCGCGACAACCGCGCCGATGACTCCGTCGACCTCGCGGTCGGAACCGACTTCGGCTCGCTGTCGCACAGCGACGACATCGACGCCGTGCTGGCCACCCTGCGCCCCGGCGCCACCGAGCCGTCAGACCCAGCGCTACTGTCAAGGATCCACGCCACCAGCTGCTGATTAGCCGGGCCGGACCGCACCCGGCCGACACAGGACTCAGTCCCGGATCGGTGCCAGGCCGTTGAATCGCTCTAGGGCAGCCAATAGCTCGTCGGAGATGCCAGGCGCCGCAGCCACCACCAACTCTGCGGCGTCCGTCGGTCCGTTATGCGCGGGCAACAGCACGCGGGCCCCCGCCTCGGCTGCGATCAACGCGCCCGCCGCGCGGTCCCACGCCTGCAGTCCGTGCTCGTAGTACGCATCCAGCCGGCCCGCCGCGACCATGCACAAGTCCAGCGCCGCCGAACCGATGCGACGCACATCCCGGACCACCGGGAGCATCTGGGCCAGCAGGGCCGCTTGCGTTGTGCGGCGCCGTTTCGAGTACCCGAAACCAGTGCCCAGCAACGCCATCGACAAATCATCGACGTCGGTGCACCGCAACGCGTGTGTCCCCTGCTCGTCGGTGACATGCGCGCCGAGACCGCTGGCGGCCGAATACACCCGGCCGGCAACGACGTCGGCGACCGCGCCCGCCACCGACACGCCGTTGACCTGGGCTCCGACCGACACCGCGTAAGCCGGGATGCCGTAGACGAAATTCACCGTGCCATCGATGGGGTCAAGCACCCAGGTCACCGAGCCCGCCGGAGTGGCCGTCGGATCGGCGGGCCCGCCACCCTCCTCTCCGAGGATCGGATCACCGGGCCGCAGTTGAGCCAAGCGATCACGCAATAGCCGTTCTGCCTCTGTGTCGACCACGGTCACCGGATCGGTCGGGGTGCTCTTCGCCCGCACCGCGCCGCTGCCAACGGCACCGGCGTGAAACACCTCGGCGCGACGACACCGCACGAACGCGGCGGCCTCGGCGGCCAGCGTTTCGGCCACCGAGCGCAGCTCCGCGAGCTCCCGGGAACTGTTGTCAGGTCGTGTCACCGGTCTATCGCATCACAGTCGCCACGGCACCACAGACTCCCCAACCGGCAACGTCGTCGGGCTAAGGTGAGCGGACAGCCCAATCTCGCCGAGGAGACTCGATGACCAGCACCGACTCGACCGCGGATACACCCGATCTCGCAACCAAAACAGCCGGTGCCACGCCACAGCGTCGCGCCTTCGGGGTCGATGTCGGCGGCAGCGGCATCAAGGGCGGAATCGTCGACCTCGACACGGGGCAACTGGTCGGCGACCGGTTCAAACTGCTGACCCCGCAACCGGCCACCCCCTCGGCGGTTGCCAAGACCATCGCCGAGGTCGTCAACCAGTTCGGCTGGACCGGTCCCCTTGGGGTGACCTATCCCGGCGTCGTCACCAAGGGCGTCGTCCGGACGGCGGCCAACGTGGACGATGCCTGGATCGGGACCAACGCAAGCGACGTCATCGGCGCCGAATTACACGGTCAGGACGTGACGGTTCTCAACGATGCCGACGCGGCAGGGCTTGCTGAGGAGCGCTACGGGGCAGGCAAAGACAACTCCGGATTGGTAATCCTGCTGACCTTCGGAACGGGTATCGGGTCAGCGGTGATCCACAACGGGAAGCTGATACCCAACACCGAGCTCGGGCATCTCGAAGTCGGCGGAAAGGAGGCCGAGCATCGGGCCGCCTCGTCGGTCAGAGACAAGCACGACTGGAGCTACAAAACGTGGGCCAAGCAGGTCACACGGGTGCTGGTCGCCATCGAGAACGTGCTGTGGCCCGACTTGTTCATCGCCGGCGGCGGCATCAGCCGCAAGGCCGACAAATGGGTTCCGCTGCTGGAAAACCGCACCCCGGTGGTGCCCGCGGCCCTGCTGAACACCGCTGGAATAGTCGGCGCAGCCATGGCTTCCACCACCGACGTCACACACTGAATTTTGCCCGGTGGCGCGGTATGGGCGCGCACTGTCGTTACAATGGTCACCGCGGCCGCCCGACCGATAGCGCGCGAGTACTCACGCTGATTATCAAAGCCGACATTCGACATAGCAGACACTTTCGGTTAAGCATGCCCAGACCCGCCGGAAGTGAGTCCGACCGAAGGGGTGTATGTGGCAGCGAC